>CAYGSZ010000629.1:0-1003 GCA_964352705.1 uncultured Rhodobacterales bacterium | reverse complement strand
GTCGTCGAAACCAATCTCACCTCATCTTTTCTTGTGCTGAAACACGCTTACAAACACCTCACCAAACCGGGTGGTGTTGCAGTGCTCTGCGGATCATCGAACGGGTACAATGGTGGCAGCTATCTCTCGGGCGCGGCCTATGCGTCGTCCAAAGCCGCACTTACAAACTTGACGCGCTATTGCGCAAAAGAGTGGGCTCCAGATGGTATTCGCGCCCACCTTATATCACCCGGGCCAGTCGATACGCCCATGCTGGATCGCCTCTCAGCAGATCAGCATGATGGCCTCAAACAAGCTCTGCCACTCGGGCATTATGCAACCGCAGACGAATGTGCCGGTGCCGTGCTCTTTTTGTGCTCTGCGCATGCAGCCTCTATGACCGGCACCAACATGAATATCTCTTCTGGCTTGGTGTTAGACGCATGAACGAGATCACGGCCATAAATCGTGTTGTTGATGACGGCCTCGCCGTGCCGCTGTACCACCAAGTTTATCTCATTCTCAAAGAGCACGTGCGCTCTGGCACCTATTCAACAGGAACAGCCCTGCCCACAGAACAAACCCTCTGCCAAGACTTTGGGGTTTCAAGAATCACCGTCAAACGTGCCATGCGGGAACTGGTGGCTGACGGATTTGTCGTACGTCAACGTGGCAAAGGCACTTTTGTAGCCGAAGGTGTTGCAGCGCCGAGTTCAGATGCGATGACAGATTTGTTGAAAAGCGTCGAAGCGATAGGTGCAGCAACAGATGTGCGCCACCTGTCATCGGACCTCATAACTCCACCAACGGACGTCGCAGAAAAACTCAAACTTGATCCAGGTAAGAAAGTTCTCAAGTCCAGCCAGATCAGATTGAGCGACGGAGAACCCCTCTCACTGATCGTCACCTATGTGCCGGAAGCCATTGCAGAACAGCTTCATACAGGTTCAGAAAACTTGCCCATGCTGGTGCAACTCAATAAAGCCGGGGTTCCTGTTGCACGAGCAGAGCAGGAAATCACCGC
>CAYGSZ010000628.1:0-1005 GCA_964352705.1 uncultured Rhodobacterales bacterium | reverse complement strand
TCCCACAGCTTTGAACGCATCAGCGCCTTGGCGCAATGCAGATAGGCGCGGCGCACCGTCACCACCAGGACCGTCGCCGGCAACCGGTCCCTGATCCGGAAGCGTTCGAGCAACTCGGGATCATCGCGCAGTTCGGCCCGGCCGGAAATCCGCAGCGTCTCGTCGACGCCGGGGATCAGGAACAGCAGGCCAACCTCCGGATTGTCGAGGATGTTCTCAAGCGTATCTAGCCGGTTGTTGCCGGGCCGGTCCGGGATCGCAAGGGTCTTGTCGTCCAGCACTGTCACGAAGCCCGGGTCCTCTCCGCGTGGAGAAACATCGCCGAAATCTCCCGGATCACCCGCCGATCCGATCAGCACGAACGGCGACAGGCCGATAAACTGTTTGCAGTGCGCATCAAGGCTCCCGAGTTCCTTGGCGACGGCCCTGGGATGGGCGGATTTATACAATTTCCTCAGCGCGTTGAGATCCGAGATAACCGCCATACGCTGCTCCTGTGTCGAAAACCGGGGGTCCTGCTGGTCCGCTAAATGTATCTTAACGTTGCTGAACCTTTATGTCCTAGAGGACCCGAGGATCATGATCTCGTTTTACCCACGAGGACGATTTCGAAAGACATAGATCGTATTTGCCTCGATACTCATCTAATATGTTTCGATGAAACCCGAAAGAAACGAAAATGAACAAGATCTTGTTGGCTGCCGTCGCTGCCATGGTCGTCTCGACCGCTGCAATGGCCGAGGATTTGAGCTTCGTTCTGACCAATCTGACCAACTCCGATATCAATGAGTTCTACGTATCCCATTCGGGTACCAGCCAGTGGGAAGAGAACCTTCTGGCCGGCGCCTATCTGCCCGCCGGCAACGAGGTTGAGGTGTCGATCGCTGACGGCCGGACGGTTTGCCATTACGATATCCAGGCTGTGTTCGCCGATGGCGACGTCTTGGAGGAATACGACCTGGACCTGTGTGAGTTGGGTTCCTACACCTTCCAGTAACGATATCG
>CAYGSZ010000627.1:0-1006 GCA_964352705.1 uncultured Rhodobacterales bacterium | reverse complement strand
GTTGTTGGCTTCTGGTACATGAAGTTTGCCAGGCTTTCGACCGGCGCATACTTAAGCCATTCCTCTACAGAGAGCCCGTTGCCCTTTGACTTTGAAATTTTCTGACCTTGATCATCGAGAAACAACTCGTAGGTTAAGTTTTGCGGCGGGGGACTGCCCAGAACGCGGCAAATCTTTCCGGACAAACGCACAGAATCGATGAGATCTTTGCCTGACATTTCATAGTCAACATCAAGAGCATACCAGCGCATAGCCCAATCGCACTTCCATTGCAGCTTGCAGTGGCCGCCTGTTACGGGCACTTCCACTTTGGAGCCATCTTCATCTTCATAAACGATGGTTCCTGCGTCCACATTGCGCTCAATAACCCGCACCTGTAGAACCCGCCCAGTTTTTTTACAGACTGGCAGGAACGGCGAATAAGTGGCGCGGCGATCAGGACCGAGGGTCGGCAAAATGACGTTGATGACTTTATCGTATTCTTGCAGAACACGAAGAAGCGCGGCATCGAACTCGCCGGACGTATAACTCTCTGTTGCGCTTTTGAACTCGTAGTCAAACCCGAAGGAATCCAGAAAACCTTTGAGGCGATCATTGTTATGATGACCAAAGCTTTCGTGCGTGCCAAAGGGGTCAGGAATGCTTGTCAGGGGCTTGCCAAGATGTTCCTCGACCATCTCCTTGTTGGGGATGTTTTCAGGGACCTTACGCAAACCATCCATATCATCAGAAAACGCGAACAGTCGGGTTGGGGTATCCGGCGACAACACCTGAAAGGCGTGGCGTACCATGGTGGTGCGCACAACCTCGGCGAATGTTCCGATATGCGGCAATCCCGACGGGCCATAGCCGGTTTCAAACAGCACGTATCCCTTATCGCCTAGACCTTTCTTAAGCCGTCCTTCAAGAAGGGCTTTGGCTTCTGAGAATGGCCAGGCTTTGCTGTCGCGGGCTGTGGAAATGACGTCGCTCATAATACTCGTCCAGGGTTTGAAAGCGGCGCACC
>CAYGSZ010000626.1:0-1022 GCA_964352705.1 uncultured Rhodobacterales bacterium | reverse complement strand
TAAAATTCCATACGGCTGTTGATCACGTCAGCGTTGAAATCAAAGAAGGTGAAACGCTGGCCCTGGTTGGCGAGTCAGGATGCGGCAAAACATCATTGGCCAATGCTGTCGTTGGCCTGAACAAACTCGCCGATGGAGAGATCATCTATCGCGGCAAAAACATCAAAGATCATGATCTTGAAACGCGGCGGGAAATACAGATCGTGTTCCAAGACCCACAATCCTCGCTGGATCCGCGTTGGCCAGTCTGGAAAATTATGACGGAACCCCTGACCGTCGGGAAATCACCCAGTAAAGCAGAACTCCGAGATCAGGCCGTCGCTTTGTGTGAAATGGTCGGCCTGGAAGCCAGCCAAATTGACCGCTTGCCTCACGAGTTTTCAGGTGGTCAGCGACAAAGGATCGCCATTGGGCGCGCCCTTTCTGTGCGCCCAAAGCTTCTTGTGCTCGATGAACCGACATCGGCACTGGACGTCTCTGTTCAAGCTCAAATCTTAAATCTACTGCTTGATCTTCAAGACGAACATGGATTGACCTATCTGTTTATCTCACACGACGTTGCTGTTGTTCGGCACATCGCAGACCACGTGGCCGTGATGTATCAAAGTAAAGTGGTGGAAACTGGGAACGCAGAGCAGGTTTTGACGGCCCCAACGCATGAGTACACAAAAACGCTTATGACAGCCGTGCCGAGCCTAGAGCGAGCTTTTGTAGCTTAAGCTTCAGCCTCCTCTGAACAAATTGTACTCAAGCCATTCTGCTGCTCATTCAGCGGCAAGGCATGAGTATAGCTTTGCTTAATTGCACCCTACATAGATTTTTATACTAACTAAAAGAATAATTTTAGATAAAAATACCAACTGGCTCAAGCAACCTGTCACACTATTGCAACAAGTCAGTGGGGAATAGCAAATGAGCTATTTCTGAGGTTGCAATAAGCTGTCGATCGGGATTGGATGCGGTGGGGAGATCGTTTTACCTGACACCGTTTTCAGCCATAGGTCCTCGCTATCGAATAGGCC
>CAYGSZ010000625.1:0-1025 GCA_964352705.1 uncultured Rhodobacterales bacterium | reverse complement strand
CGGCTCAATTCCCTGATTAAAATCCGCGGTGTGTCGGGCAGCAGCTTCCCACACCTTGCAACGACGTCTCTGTTTATCGACGGTGTGTTTGCGCTTGGTGGTGCCAATATCATCCCCATTCAGGACCTTGAGCGGGTTGAGGTGATCAAAGGGCCGCAGTCAGCCTTTTTTGGACGCAATACCTTCGCTGGCGCGATCAACTATATCACCAAGACTCCGAGTCTCGAAGAAGCCAACACAGAAATTGATGCCAGTGCAGCGACCTACGAGCAGTTTGACCTGAACGTGAATACGTCTGTTCCTGTCGTGAAGGACAAGCTGGCCGTTTCTTTAAACGCGCGACTTTACAATCACGGCAGCATGTATACGGCCAATGACGGCGGCGCACTTGGCGAAGAATCCTCCAAATCAATTTCTGGCGTGATTTATGCTGAGCCCAATGATAACTGGGATTTTAAGTTTCGCGCGTTCTACCAAAAGGATGACGATGGCCATCCGGCACAGGCCTTCTGGCGTGATCCGTTTGTCTCTCCAACCTGCTCCGGCCAGTCCTACAATGGGCTCGATGAAGACTTCAATCCGGTCACGGTTACGCTTGGGCTGTATCACTGCGGCACTGTTCCCAATCCTGGTGAACCGAATGCCCCGGACATCAGCGTCAACACCAGCCTCATGCCGCAAATTTTCAATCTGGTCCGCCCTCCGTTTGATGGCGAGTTTGGCGGTGGTTTCGGGGCACCTGTAGCTAGCCCGAATTTCCTCATTGAGCAGTTCATTGATCGTGATCCGCTGGTTCCTGGCATCGAAGGTGTGCCGCAACTTGACGGGTTTGGTGTCGAACGCGTGACCAAACGCTTCTCGTTGAATACCAACTATGAGTTTGGTGAAGGTTATACCATCTCTGCAGTGGCTGGTTACAACGATGTCAAAACCAACTGGCTTCTCGATTTTGACCGTACAGATATTGAAAGCTGGTGGTCTGCTGATCCTCAGTCGGGCGAAGACTACAGCGGCGAAATCCGCAT
>CAYGSZ010000624.1:0-1027 GCA_964352705.1 uncultured Rhodobacterales bacterium | reverse complement strand
GCCTTCTGGGGCAACAAAGGTCGAATATCCAAAATACAATCCAACCGCTAAAACAACGGCGATCATTAGCCCGAAAAGGGTGCGAGATACGTTCATGTTTGGATCCCAGCCAACACAAAAGGCACCAAAAATGAAAAAGCGCCCTAACAAATCAATGGTTTGTAGATTTTAATACAGTGTTTGTTACAGAGATACCACGAAAACGGCGTGACACTTCGTAACAGCCGGTCGCTTCACAGAGTCTTGATATGAGTATAAATTCTGTTGATCCAAATCTTGATCCTGCGCTGTCGAGATCCGCTTCACAACTTATGGATAGGCCCCCTATGACGTGCTCCATGACTTGGGCTTCAGCTACCATGAAAAGGTGTTATTTGGATTCCGTCAGGACTCTATCTACTCTTTTGTTATTGCTCACTTATTTTGCGATCTTTTCTTTTGCTGCCGTGGCCCAACCGGCATCTGAGGGGTCCAATCCCTTCGGCGTTGGTGGCCCGCAGGCGGAACAGACTGGGGAGTCATCGGCGCAATCTTCACAAAGCAATCCGTTTGGGTCTCGTGCGACCCCCGAACCGCAAAAAACAGCCCCCGTCTTTGTCATGCCAGCGCCTCTTAGGGCGGTCTTTCGTCAGGTGGCGGATTGGCAACGCCAGATCAATCGGTATTTGGGCCGCCAATTGCAGGCCTCCAGCGACCAAGGTGGCCTTAGCGCCGCACTGACGGTCATTCTGGCCAGCTTCATTTATGGCGTTTTACATGCGGCCGGGCCTGGGCACGGCAAGTTGGTTGTTGCGTCATATTTCACAGCCAAAAAGGCCCCCCTGAAAACGGGCATATTAATGGGGGGCGTTATTGCTCTCACCCAAGCCGTCGTCGCGATCCTCATGGTTGCTGTGCTGGCCATGGTCATGGACGGCAGCCAGCTTGAGATTATTGATCAGACGACACTGCTTGAGGTGGTTAGTTATGGGCTCATTTTAGTCATTGGCCTGTATATGACGTATGGGGCGCTCACCGGAAAAGCGAC
>CAYGSZ010000623.1:0-1029 GCA_964352705.1 uncultured Rhodobacterales bacterium | reverse complement strand
TATATATATATTATATTAGTTATGAAATAATGTATATAATAATAAATACATCAAATTAAAAGGTTTAATTTTTTGTAATTAAAATATTATAATATTAATAAATATGTCTCCTCCAGTACCGAAAAGAGATGAAAATTTAGGACAAGGTGAATATGATCCCAATGGAGATCGTTCATTTAATAATTGGACACGTATATATAACGATACATGTTCATATGAAAATTCTCTACGTGTTGGAAGTGCGCCAATGAAATACTATGTAAACGAATTTAACTCACCCCAGGTTGATCCTTTTGAAACATTTTCAATTATTGGTAATCAAAGAGTATATGATGTACGTAATGATTATGAGCGTCCCATGCCTTCACGTTTAAACCCAATATATCAAACATATGTAGAACCTTATCAGACAACAGGTTTCCTTGGTAATCAAGCTGAAAATCGCGCTCATGCTAATACTGGTACGGAACTTCGTTTTGGTCCTTATCTTCGTAACCAAAAGAGTTCTGTAGGGTTGGGTGAAATTGATTACAATCGATGGGAACCTAATGTTGCAGCTGAGACAGTCATGAATGCAGGTCAGTTTGGTAATAGTAATTCTCGTATCCAGTCTGCTATTAGTAGAAATGGTCTGTATGATCCTTTGGCGCAAAATAATGTCTTAGTAGCTAACTCAGCATATAACCGAAGTGGTATAAGTTCGCGTAATGAGCTTCATAATGCTGTAGAGTTAGGTAATTGTTAGTTATTAGAAAATCCAACGAAGCGTGAAGCTTTTATTTTATATTAGTTAATTCATCTCTCAGGAATATCAAGCTAGCGATCGAAGCGCATCGCTTTTTTTCTTTAACTAATTAATTAATACACATATATATACACTCCCGGGAGTATATATATATATATGTATTATAAAAAAAGAGAATTTCTGAAGGATTTAAAATAAATAGTAGTTCCCGGAATTAAGTATTAATAAATATTAAATTATTAGTAATTAAGAAAATTAAACAAGCAAAAAATTAATTATTAATA
>CAYGSZ010000622.1:0-1039 GCA_964352705.1 uncultured Rhodobacterales bacterium | reverse complement strand
CATGCAGCTATGACGCTCGGCCTGCCCATTTTCAGGGATATAAAATCTGTCGGCTTATGGAATTTACTGGTCCAGCCCTTTGTTGAGGACTCTACGAATTCAAAAGAGGACCCAGAGTCAAAAGAGGGCGGCAATATGAAATCACCGCCCTCTTAATCAGAAGTTTTGGCTCAGATTTAGCTTTAGGCCGCAGTCGCTAGCATTTCCAGCGGCTCAACCGTTGAACTGTCCAGTTTAGCGGCGGCGCGCTTAACAGCTTCCTGAAGCTTTTCAAAGGCCCGGTTTTCAATCTGGCGGACCCGCTCACGGCTGATACCATATTCGTCCCCCAGGTCTTCCAGGGTTCTGGGCTCATCACTCAGCCGGCGTTCTTGAATAATGCGACGCTCGCGATCATTCAACGTGGCCAAGCCTTGCTGTAAGAGAGAGAGGCCAACCGTGCGCTCTTCCTCCTCGGCGAAAACCGCTTCCTGAGTGGGGGCTGTGGACATCAGCAGGTCGATGCGATCAATGTCACCATCTTCCCCAACAGGGACGTTTAAAGAGGCATCAGAACGGCTCAAGCGGCCATTCATATCCATCACCTCTTTACTGGTCACATCCAATTGCTCGGCGATGTTGTCGGCGGCTTCAATACTCAGATCGCCATCGCCATAGATGTTCAGTTGGGATTTCAGCTTGCGCAGGTTAAAGAACAACTTCTTCTGCGCCGCAACCGTACCCATTTTCACCAGGGACCATGAGTTCAAGACATGCTCATTGATGGCGGCTTTAATCCACCACATGGCATAGGTCGACAGACGAAAGCCGCGATCCGGGTCAAACTTTTTAACGGCGCGCATCAGCCCGACGTTCCCTTCGGAAATCAAATCAGACACTGGCAGACCGTAAAAGCGGTACCCCATTGCAATTTTAGCCACGAGCCGCAAATGGCTCGTCACCAGTTTATGCGCGGCTTCCATATCGTCATGTTCCGCCAGCCGTTTGGCCAGCATGAACTCTTCATCCTTATCCAGGATGGGAAACTTTTTGATCTCTT
>CAYGSZ010000621.1:0-1066 GCA_964352705.1 uncultured Rhodobacterales bacterium | reverse complement strand
TCGTCAAAGGCGATAGCCGCAGCTTGTCTATTGCCGCCGGATCAATTGTCGCGAAAGTCACGCGGGATCGGCTCATGGCGGGTCTTGCACAAGACTTTCCAGGCTACGGTTGGGAGACCAATCAAGGCTACGGCACCGCCGCCCATAAAGTGGGTTTGGAACGCCTCGGTGTGACGCCGCATCACCGCAAATCCTTTGCGCCGATTCGAAGGGCGCTAGAAAATAATTAATTTCCTTTTCTTGGAATCACCCACATGTAGCGGCCTACGACTCGCCGACTCCCATATGTGGACAAAGCGTCCTACAGCCGTCTATGTCCTGTGGATATCTTGTTAATCATTCTCTAACCCATTGATTCCATTGTGAGACTCATAAACAGGCAGCCCGCCGAAGAGGCTGTCAATCGTGGGGATTTTGCTTGGGGGACTGTCCAGAGGGGATAGCGCCGCTCCAAGTTTCGGGGATGCATGTTTCATGACTAAAACGAAATCGAAGACTGCTGCTGGCGCGTCATCCAAGACCGGTAGCACCAAGACCGCCAGCGCTGAGGCGCTAAAAACAGCCAGCGCAGAAACGCTAAAGAAAAACGTCATTTACGGCGGCGACTGTGTTGAGGTGATGAACAGTTTGCCGGAAAACTCAGTCGATCTGATTTTCGCTGATCCCCCTTACAACTTGCAGCTTGGTGGTGATCTTAAGCGCCCAGACAACAGCCGTGTTGATGGGGTTGATGATGCCTGGGATCAGTTTGATAACTTTAAAGCCTATGACGACTTCAGCCATGCTTGGTTGACGGCGGCGCGCCGTATTCTCAAAGACAGCGGGTCTTTGTGGGTCATCGGCAGCTACCACAATATTTTCCGCGTTGGCACGGCGCTTCAAGATATCGGCTACTGGCTTCTCAACGATGTCATTTGGCGCAAGACCAATCCCATGCCCAACTTCCGTGGCACCCGTTTTACCAATGCCCACGAAACCATGATTTGGTGCGCAAAATCTAAAGAAGCCCGCTACACCTTTAACTACGACGCCATGAAAAACCTCAATGAAGGTTTGCAGATGCGCT
>CAYGSZ010000620.1:0-1067 GCA_964352705.1 uncultured Rhodobacterales bacterium | reverse complement strand
ATCCTGGAGTTCAGCCGGAATATCGATGTAATCATATTCGGCGCCGAGATCTTCACCCTTCCAGACGATTGCCTTCATGCGAATCAGATCAACAACACCTTCAAACTCTGCCTCAGAGCCGATGGGGAAATTCAAAATCAACGGCTTAGCAGCAAGACGATCAACCATCATACGAACGCAGCGATCAAAGTCTGCACCCATGCGGTCCATCTTATTCACAAAGCAAATACGAGGAACTTTGTATTTATCCGCCTGACGCCAAACCGTTTCTGATTGAGGCTCTACACCGGCAACCGAGTCAAAAACACATACAGCACCATCCAAAACACGAAGCGAACGCTCAACCTCAATAGTGAAATCAACGTGCCCAGGCGTATCGATGATATTGATGCGATGGTCATGCCAAAAACAGGTCGTAGCTGCAGAGGTGATTGTAATGCCGCGCTCTTGCTCCTGCTCCATCCAATCCATAGTGGCATTGCCATCATGTACCTCACCAATCTTGTGGGATCGGCCAGTGTAATACAGCACGCGCTCTGTGGTCGTCGTTTTACCGGCATCAATGTGAGCCATGATGCCGATGTTACGGTACCGATCGAGGGGAGTGTCTGTAGACGACATTACTAAATACTCTTCAATTCTCTAAACGATTTACCAGCGATAATGAGCGAAAGCCTTATTGGCTTCCGCCATACGGTGCGTATCTTCACGTTTCTTAACGGCACCGCCCCGATTAGCCATGGCATCCATCAATTCGCCAGACAGGCGATCAACCATGGTGGTCTCGCTGCGGGAGCGGGCATAAGAAACCAACCAACGAAAGGCTAATGCTTGACGGCGCTCAGGACGAACCTCAACAGGCACCTGGTAGGTCGCACCACCAACGCGGCGCGAACGAACCTCTACAGCCGGCTTGATATTCTCAACGGCTTCATGAAACACCTTAACTGGGTCTTGGCCAGTTTTAGAAGAAATCTTATCTAAGGCGTCATAAACAATATGCTCTGCCGTAGACTTCTTACCCTGAAGCATGACGGAGTTAATAAATTTGGCGATCACAAGATCTC
>CAYGSZ010000619.1:0-1079 GCA_964352705.1 uncultured Rhodobacterales bacterium | reverse complement strand
ATCCGGATTACCGTGCGACGACGTTGGGCGTGCGTTTGGTGAAAGAGTTGGATTAGTCTCATGGTTAAGTCTGGTCTACGCAAGCTGCGCGCTAAACGAGATTAAAGCGCACAACACTCAACCAAGACTGCATTATGTGTTTGAGGTAGAATAGGAATCTGGTAAATCTAAGACGTTGTTGCGAGACGGAACTATTGCCCAGGACGATGTCACTATGAGCAGTTCATTATGAGCGCGTCATCATGAGTACGGGCGGCATGTTTTCGGGAAAAGCCTATCAAAAGATTTTGAACCGTGAGTCTTTTGGGCCTGACTCGGTGATTTTTAAAGAGGGCGAGCACGGCAACAAGGCCTATGTGATCACCCGCGGCAAAGTGGATATTGTTACCAAAACTGTCGATGGAAAGTACAAGAAGCTTCGGGAACTGAAAGAAGGCGAGTTGTTCGGTGAGATGAGTTTGCTCAACGGCGACCGTCGCTCGGCCCACGCCCTGACCAAAGAGGGCTGCGAAGTGTTAATCATCAGCCAAGCGGTGCTGAAGGAAAAGCTGGACGCCGCTGACCCGTTTTTGAGATTCTGGATTCAGTTTCTGAGTGAGCGGATGTTGGATGTTTCGAAGCGGGTAAAGTGATCGCGGCAGTTTACCGTCACATCATAACCACCGTCCTTTAACCAACTCACTTTAACCACTATGTGTTGATCTATTGCCAGGGGCGGGGTAAACGCCCTGCATCACGTATCAACTCTTAGGCATCACACGAATGGCCAAAAAGCCCCGCAAACCGAAGAGCCCTAGCTCGAAAACTCCGACCAAGAAGGTGGACGCGCCGATTGAGGACACCTCCTCGATTCCACGCCCGGCGGTGCTGTTGATCATCGGTATTGTGTTGTTGATGCTGGGGCTGACCGTCGGGGTTGTGATTGATGTGGTCAGTCGGCCTGATCCGGCACCCCTTCAAACTCAACCTCAAGCGCCTGCACGACCAGACCCGAATGCGCCAGCGCCGCGCATGGACATCCCGAAGCAAGAGTCTTTTTTTGATCGTCCGGAAGACGAGGGTTTTGATCGTCCGGAAGA
>CAYGSZ010000618.1:0-1088 GCA_964352705.1 uncultured Rhodobacterales bacterium | reverse complement strand
AAAGGCGAAGGCAAAGATCACGAAACCGCCATTCCTTTGAACGGCGGCTTATTCCTGGCCTTCATCATTGGTGTACCGCTGACTATTATTTTTTACTACGCAACACCGTTCGGGTTTCCACTCTTGGTAAGTGACCCAGAGGTTGTCGAGCAAGGTGTGCCTTACCTCCAGGCGCGTTTTCTCGGCACGATTGCCATTGCCATGAACTATTCCTTCCGCGGATTCTGGAACGGCATCAATATGTCGATGGTTTACATGCGCACGCTTATTGTTATGCATTTGGTCAACATCTTCCTCAACTGGGTTCTCATTTTTGGCAACCTTGGTGCCCCTGCGCTGGGCGCAGAAGGTGCCGGCATCGCAACAACGATTTCAATTTTCGTCGGCACAATCCTCTATGCCACTCAAGCCTGGCATCTGGCCCGTAACCGAGGCTTTATGGACCGCCTTCCCAGCCGTGAGACCCTTCTGGGCATTCTGAGCATCTCTACTCCAGCCTCCATCCAACAGTTCTTTTTTGCTGCCGGGTTTACAGCCCTGTTTTTGATTATTGGAAAAATTGGCACCGCAGAATTGGCTGCGGCAAACGTGCTGATGAATGTCTCTCAGACCGCATTCTTGCCCGGGCTAGGGCTGGGAATTGCCTGCGCGTCTATGGTCGGTCAAGCCTTGGGACGCGGTGATCCCGAAGATGCCAAGGCCTGGGGTTGGGATGTCGTAAAAATCGGGATCTGCGTGATGGGCGTGATCGGTATTCCTATGGTCTTTTTGCCGACGCCGATCCTGTCGATCTTTCTCACCGACCCTGAAGTGATTGCGCTGGCAAGACCAGCCCTGATTTTGGTTGGGGCAACGATTTGGTTTGAAGCGGTTTCGATGATTCTCCTGAGCGGCCTGCAAGGCGCTGGGGCGGCGAAGATCGTGGCCAAAATGTCAATCAGCTTGCAGTGGCTCGTGTTCCTACCCCTGGCCTACGTGATCGGGCCTGTATTGGGCTATGGACTGATGGGCGTGTGGACCTGGTTCATCACCTACCGCTTGCTGACAACGCTGATCTTTGCTGGATTCTGGCAGTTTGGCCGCTGGCA
>CAYGSZ010000617.1:0-1088 GCA_964352705.1 uncultured Rhodobacterales bacterium | reverse complement strand
AACAGCCATTTTTGATACGTCCTTTACGATCCGAAACCGAGTCGGCTTTGCCTTATATTGATATGACGCCACCGTTGCCTGGGGATACACCACCGGCCTTGGAATTCCAAGGGATAGCAATCTTTTCTCGAACGTATGCTTTCGCTTGCGTTCCCTGACATGAGACTTATGTTCAGATATCGGTCATGTGTCGGGATTCAGGTCATTTGGCTAAAAATGTGTCGTATAGGAAACGCGTCACAACACATCTAAAAAGAAGTTAAGAATAAAAATATAAACAGAGAACGCAGGAGAGGCATGAGCTCAACAGCTGAAACCGCCCCTTCGGATCAACCGTCCGGGGGGACCTTTGAGGCCATTATCGGACCGTTTGTTCCGATTCTGCATCAATTGATGCGCTTGGCCGTCTTGTTGTTCTCGGTAACAACACTTCTGTTCTTTATGTTGCGCTTGGCGGGAGACCCTGCCCTTGTTCTAGCTGGGAATGATGCCACCCCAGAACAGCTTGAAGCGATCCGTATTCAATACGGCTTAGATAAGCCTCTTGTCGTCCAATACTTCAATTACATGGGCAACCTGTTGCAAGGAGACTTTGGCAAGTCCTTGGCCAGTGGCGAACCTGCAATGGAAAAAGTCCTGACAATGCTGCCCGCCACATTGTTAATTGCGAGCTTAGCCATGGCGATATCCATATTGGTCGCTATTCCACTTGGAGCTTGGCTTGGTTTCAAACCAGAGCGGGCCGACCGCCGTGGTGTGTCTGGCATCATTTTTGTGTTTCAGGGGGTACCAGGATTTGTGAGCGCCCTCATTTTTATTCAAATTTTCGCCGTGAATCTAAGATGGCTCCCGTCCCTCGGCATGGAATGGGGAACAATCATTGAATGGGCGATCACCGAGAGCTTTTCAATCCCCATACCCGTACCGTCAAAGACTTGGATTTTACCCGCTGCGAGCCTTGCCTGGTTTTTGATGCCGAGCTTAACGCGCGTTGTTGCCGCGAACACCGCTGAAGCTATGCGCGAAGATTACATCCGCACCGCCCGCGCAGGTGGTGCACCGGCCTCTACATTGCTGTGGCGCCATGC
>CAYGSZ010000616.1:0-1100 GCA_964352705.1 uncultured Rhodobacterales bacterium | reverse complement strand
CTTATTTACCGACTGGTGTAGCCGCTCCTGAGCATCCCTCACAGATAGATGAGGCGGCACATCGCCTGCAGAAAATGTTTATCTCTGTTGACGGCGGGCAAGTGATGGCCCGGGTCTGTATGGCGGGTGAAGGTCGCCCCATCCTCGGCCTGCATGATCCTGCAGGGTCTTCCAAACGTCTGGCGGATTTGCTTGCCCCCTACCTTGGCCGCCGCCCGGTCATCGCACTTGATAACCCAGGAAACGGCGAGTCAGATAAATTCATTAAAAAAGATGACATTTCAACAACCGCTTATGCTCAATCTGCCCTTGCTGTGCTTGAGGCTTTGGGTGTGGCAGAGATTGATATCATCGGCCGCTATTCTGGCGGTCAGGTTGCGATGGAAATGGCGGCGCTGCGCCCTGGCGTGGTGAAACACATTGTCCAAGCCGGTGTACAGATTTTCACCGATGCGGAACGCGAAGATCTGTTGGAGAATTACACGCCGTCCATCGCGCCCCGTTGGGATGGCGGGCACCTGCTCACGGCTTGGTCAATCGTCCGCGATATGGGCCTGTATTGGCCCTGGTACAATCGCACTAAAGCAGGCGTTATTCAGCGTGATGCAAATTTGGACCCCGACTTTCTTGATAACCGGGTGCAAGACCTTCTTAAAATCGGTGATACTTACCAGAACGCCTACGCGGCCTCCTTCACCTATCCCATGGCCGAGAAACTGGCAGCCCTAAAGGTACCTTGCCTGGTCATGGATTGGCCGGGTGCCGCGTCCTACAATCGCCTTACCATGGCCAAGCAGGCAGCCCCCCACTGCGTTGTCGAAGATATGCCGGAAGACATGGCGCAACTTCCCACCCTGCTTGATTCCTTCTTCGCCAGCTAGGTCATAGTCTTATGAACATTACTCGCCGTTTTCTGACTTTGCCCGATGGTAACCAAGTTCATTTCCGCACCGCCGGACGTGGCCCGGCCATGATTTTGATGCATCCATCGCCGATTTCATCTGTAGCTTTGATTCCGGCCATGACCACGTTTGCTGAAAAGTTCACCTGCATCGCGTTAGACACTCCGGGATACGGCTTATCAGACGATTTCGTCACCG
>CAYGSZ010000615.1:0-1101 GCA_964352705.1 uncultured Rhodobacterales bacterium | reverse complement strand
CTGTTTTAGCCTGCCAGAAGGTTTCGCCGATCACCGCCAAGCCGCCGTCCACTTCTGTGACCGCGACCACACCCGGGCGCTTTGCAATCTCTTCCCGATTGTCACTTAGGATTTGGCCGCCATAGACAGGCGACGTATGCAAGGCCGCATAGAGCTTACCTTCTAGGTCAACATCTGCACCGTAAACCGCCGAGCCATCGACCTTGGCAGGAGTGTCTTTGCGGCGGACTTCCTTGCCCAGCAGCTTGAAATCTGCGCGATCTTTTAAAACAGGCTCTTCAACCGGTTTCAGCTTGGCCGCAGCCTCTGCCACAGCTCCAAAGGTGAGTGTGCGGCCTGACGCCCCATGGGTGATGACACCCTCGCTCACGGATAAGCTCTCAGGGGAAACTTCAAGCGCTGCCGCGGCAGCCCGCACCAGCATCTCGCGGGCCGTGGCCCCCATCTTTCTGAGAGTCTCGTAATAGCCCATCACCGCATCAGACCCGCCGGTCGATTGGCGACCATCTTTTGCGGGGTTTCCATAGGCCGGATTCGCCGTGGCCAAACGCACATCAACCAAATCCCAGTTGGCGTCCATTTCCTCGGCAACCACTTTAGGCAGTGTCGTGTAGACGCCTTGTCCGATCTCCACGCCCGGCACCACAATAGAAACCCGCTCGTCTGGCATAACCTGCACAAAGGCGTTCAGTTCAGCCGTCTCACCCTTTGCCAGCGCTGCGTGGGACTGCGGCAGTCGCCCGCCAAGCACGAGCCCGCCGGCGACGGCAGAGGTCACAAAAAAGGTGCGGCGGCTTAAACCCTCGCTTAAACCCTCACTTAAACCAGAGTTTGCGCCAGTGTCTAATTGTGTCGGACGAGAAGAGTGATGAGTCATGTTCGGCCTCCCTAAGCGGGCGTATATAAAAAGTCTTAATGTAAATGTAGGCTTAGCATAGGGTCACCTCAAGACAAAAACAGGGCAAGCATCCCCTAGCCAATACTCAGATTGCGATCACAGAAACGCCAGAAAAAGAGCCTAGAATTAGGATTCATAGTGATCATTCTGCGGCAGTTGCCCCAGCGTGGTATGGTTTCAAACATGTCAACTTGTTAAGATAG
>CAYGSZ010000614.1:0-1101 GCA_964352705.1 uncultured Rhodobacterales bacterium | reverse complement strand
TCACTTGTGAGCGAGTGGTTTGTCCGTAAAAAGGTACTCCTTGAGTTCCTTATCGAAGGTCTTATCTTTTCGGCGAATCCACTCCAGCACCATGGCGGCGTGTTCTTTTTCTTCATCTCGGTTATGAGCAAGAATGGCCTTAAGATCATCGTCCTTGCACGCGTCCATGCGTTGATTATACCAATCCACCGCCTCTAACTCTTCCATCAAAGATATTATTGCGCGGTGCATATCTCTTGTTTCGTCGGATAATTCATTGACTGGTTCATGATACCCTTCATTCGACATAGCTCTTCCTTTGCGTTTCAGAATTTATGTTGGTTATGACTTCAAACTAGATTGGTCGCACCTAATGAGCCTCTCTCGAATACAGCGCTTATGCACTTACGGCATGAGGCCAGTAGTAAGAATTAGAATTATTCCATTATAAAATACGAGGCCTTGACCAAAATCAAGGTGCAAGACCAATGTTTTGCGCTTAATTGATGGCATACTTTCAAGGTGGTTGTGCAGACTGGCGAACCACGCCAACAATTAAGAGGCTTTCTCTCCGCCATAGCACCGGTAAACTGCTTCTTGTTGGGTCTTGCCCCTCATGACCCTTTTTCCTGGAAAGCGACTGGGGGTGCGTTGGGGGGTGCGTTGGATGAGTGCGTTACGGCTTAGGTAGATCTGGCTAACTCCTCGTGTCTTTCTCTACGCTTTAAACCTGATTTGGCTTGATCTAAGCCTTATGAACCGAAGGGATTTAAGAATGCCAAAACAGCTCGCAATCCTATCTGCCGCCTTTTTCACTATGGTGCTGTGTGCCGAACAAACGATGGCGCGGCCAGACATAGATGCTGGCAAACGAGAGTTCAGTAGAAGCTGCCAAAGCTGTCACAGCCTGAAGCGCGGTGAAGTTATTGAAGGGCCATCACTGGCCGGAGTTTTTGGCCGCCGGGCCGGCAGTCTGCCGGACTTCAATTATTCAGAGACCATGCAGACCTCTAAAATTATCTGGACCGCAGACTCCCTGGACACATACCTCGCCAGCCCGCTCACCATGATGGGATCGGGTATTGATATGGTGGCACATGGTGTGCGGGACGAAGACGCGCG
>CAYGSZ010000613.1:0-1102 GCA_964352705.1 uncultured Rhodobacterales bacterium | reverse complement strand
GTGCCCGTTTTACCCGCAAGTGGTTTACCAACAGCAGACACGCGTCGCCCCGTCCCTCTATCAACGGCACCTTGTAAAATTGAAACCATTTGATATGCGCTGGCAGGATCAGTTAGTTGCTGTCTTAAATCTGGCAACTCAGGAGGGGCACCTGTCTCCCAGTTCAATTGATCACACGTGTCGCAGTGACGGTTATCAGTTCTGGTGATCGTTTTACCGTTTCTATCTTGAACACGGTCAATCAGACTTGGTGTGATTTTTTTACCGCCGTTGACAAGCATTGCGTACGCCGCAGTAAGATTGAGTAGTGTTGTTTCTTGTGACCCTAATGCTGCTGATAAGTTAGCGGGCATTTCTTCCACCAAACCAAATCGCTTGGCGTAATCAGAGATAGTGTCCATACCGATGGCCTGCGCCAAACGTACAGTCATTAAATTCTGAGACTTTTCAATTCCTGTACGTATTGTCGATTCACCGTAATATTCACCGCTGTAATTCCTTGGCTTCCATTTAGGTAAGCCCGGCCCTTGGTCAATTACAAAGGGCGCATCTAGAACCAGAGTTGATGGCGTATAACCGTTATCAAGTGCCGCTAAGTATACGAAAGGTTTAAAGGATGAACCGGGTTGGCGTTTAGCCTGTGTAGCCCTATTAAATTCTGACAGTTCATATGAAAAACCGCCTGTTACGGCCAACACACGCCCAGTATGTGGATCAAGCGCGACGATCGCACCGCCGACGTCTGGAATCTGCCTCAGGCTGTATAAATCAACACCTCCAGACGCCTCTTCCGCTAAACCCTCAACAAGAATAACGTCACCTTCTATTAAAACTTGATCCATACGTTCGACTTGAGGACCAAGTTTCTGGTCTTTCCGCCATGCGCGCGCCCACAACACATCAGAGAGTTGGATTTGGCCTGCCCTGCCACTATCAAGAACCAATTCAGCAGATTGAGGTTTAACGAGACGCACAACCGCGAGCGACCACTGATCCAATGCCCCAGGAGGAATAGTAAAACGCGACAACCTTTCGGCCCAGCCCGCACCAACTGACATCCGCTCTATTGGGCCACGCCAACCATGTCTTCGGTCATAATCTA
>CAYGSZ010000612.1:0-1103 GCA_964352705.1 uncultured Rhodobacterales bacterium | reverse complement strand
CCGTTTCAAAATTTGGCCACTGCCTGAATAACGTTCTGCACCGGGTTCAAATTGGGGCAATCCCCCTTGAAGTGACAGCGGTGGTATCGAACCATGAAACATTCCGGAACCTGGTCGAGTGGCACGAAATACCGTTTCACTATCTGCCCGTGACGAAAGACACCAAACGAGACCAGGAAGATAAAATTCTGGACGTAATCAACAGCACAGACGCAGAACTGTTTGTGTTGGCGCGATACATGCAGGTTTTATCGACAAGCCTCTGTAAAGAATTAGATGGCAGAGTGATCAATATTCATCACTCGTTCTTGCCAGGCTTTAAGGGCGCGCGGCCCTATCATCAGGCCCACGCGCGTGGTGTTAAAATTATAGGTGCGACCGCCCATTATGTAACCCCAGATCTAGACGAAGGCCCCATCATTGAGCAGGCCGTGGAGCGGGTTGACCACACACTCAAACCAGAAGACTTAGTGTTGCTTGGTCAGGATATCGAAAGCACTGTGCTGTCCCGCGCCGTGCGCTGGCATGCGGAACGTCGCGTGCTGCTCAATGGCAGTAAAACAGTGGTCTTTCGTTAGCTGTGGTCTTTCGGTGGACGGACCGAGTATTGTGGCGGCTGATTTTATCGTGAAGGAGCGTTTAATGCGCACATTGACTCTGGCATTGACCCTGCCCCTGTTATTGACACTCACGGGCACAACAGGCCTCTCTGCTGAAACCACCGATGACCTGATTGCCAGAGCCAGGGCAATTCATGAGCGGGTGATCACTGTCGATACTCATGTAGACATTCCGCCGAATTTTGCAACGCCCGCCTACGACCCCATGAAGCCAGGTCCGCGAGGCCAACAGGTGCATATCCCTACCATGATCGAAGGCGGGCTGGATGCAACGTTCATTATCGTATTTGTGGGGCAAGGCCCGCGGACGGATGCGGGGTATGCGAAAGCGCTCTCTGATGCTTTCGTAAAATTCGCCGCCATTCACCGCCTGACCAGCGATATGTATCCTGATCAAATCCAACTGGCCCGAACGGCTGGAGACGTGAGACGCATCGACGCCGCCGGTAAGAAAGTCGCCCTTATTGGAATCGAAAACGGTTA
>CAYGSZ010000611.1:0-1115 GCA_964352705.1 uncultured Rhodobacterales bacterium | reverse complement strand
ACCGCTGACACCCGTGCTGAACTGGCTCGCTTGATTGCGTTCCCGACCGTATCGCGGGACTCGAACCTGAACCTGATTGCCTACATTCAAGAACGCCTGAACGAATATGGCATTGTGTCACGTCTGGTGCATAACGCCGAAGGCACCAAAGCCAACCTGCTCGCGACCATCGGCCCTATGGTTGAAGGCGGTGTTGTGCTGTCCGGGCACACAGACGTGGTGCCGATTGACGATCAGGATTGGCACTCGGACCCCTTCGCTATGGTTGAGCGCGACGGCAAACTGTTTGGCCGTGGCACTTGCGACATGAAGTGCTTTTTGGCGGCGTCTATTGCTGCCCTGCCGGATATGATTGCCGCAAATCTGCCCGTGCCCATTCACTTCGCGTTTTCCTACGACGAAGAAGTGGGCTGCGCGGGTGTGCCCTCGTTGATCAAACTCATTCGCGAAGAATTACCCCTGCCAAAAGCCGTGATCGTCGGCGAACCCACTGACATGAAAGTGGTGTCGGCCCATAAAGGCGTTACGGCTGTGACAACTTTCATCACCGGACAGGAAGCGCATTCATCGCAAACGCAATTGGGCTTCAGTGCCGTGATGGCCGCCGGACGCTTGATTCAATGCGTCAGCGACATGAATGCAGCCAACGCATCAGAGGCAAACAAAAACAAAGACCCGCGCTTTGAGCCGGATCATACAACGATGACGGTGAATGTGATTCAAGGCGGCACGGCCCTTAACATTCTGGCCGGGCATTGCACTTTAACCTGGGATATTCGCTCTCTGCCGGGCGATGATCCGCAGCAGTACATAGATAAGTTTGACGCCTTCTGCCGCGATACCGTGCTGCCGGACATGCAAAAAACAGCACCCAAAAGCGCCATCGATATTCAAGTGCGGGCTGGCACGCCAGCCCTGCAGTTTGAAAACGACTCGGAGGCCGAACGGCTGTGTCGTCAGCTCACGGGAGACAACGCAACCCGTGCTGTGAGCTTTGCCGCAGAGGCCGGGCAATTCCAGGAAAGCGGCCTCTCAACGGTGATTTGTGGCCCTGGATCTATTGCCCAGGCTCACCAACCCAATGAATTCATCACCCTGGAGCAGGTCGGTTTGGG
>CAYGSZ010000610.1:0-1116 GCA_964352705.1 uncultured Rhodobacterales bacterium | reverse complement strand
CAGGTGCCGTCGTTGACGTTAAGTTTGACGGGGAATTGCCGAATATCCTGAATGCCCTGCATATGGAGAACAAGGGCAAGCGATTGGTGTTGGAAGTTTCACAGCACCTTGGGGAAAGCACCGTGCGTTGTATCGCCATGGATGCCACCGAAGGTTTGGTCCGCGGCCAGAAAGTCACAGACACAGGCTCTCCTATTCTCATGCCTGTTGGTCCTGGTGTTCTTGGCCGGATCATGAACGTGGTTGGCGAGCCTGTGGATGAGCGTGGCCCCGTTGATGCGAAGGCTTATTTCCCGATTCACCGTCCAGCCCCGTCCTTTGTTGAACAATCAACAGAAACCGAAATTCTGATTACGGGCATTAAGGTGATCGACCTGCTCGCGCCCTACACCAAGGGCGGTAAGGTCGGACTGTTCGGGGGGGCCGGTGTGGGTAAAACCGTGCTCATTCAAGAACTGATCAATAACGTCGCCAAAGGCCACGGCGGGTACTCAGTGTTTGCCGGCGTTGGTGAGCGGACCCGTGAAGGTAACGATCTTTATCACGAGATGATGGAGTCCGGCATTATTGACCTCGACGGCGAAAGCCGTGTGTCGCTGGTGTTCGGTCAGATGAACGAACCACCTGGTGCCCGCGCCCGTGTTGCTCTGTCTGCGCTGACTCAAGCCGAGTACTTCCGCGACGAAGAAGGCAAAGACGTGCTGCTGTTCGTCGATAACATTTTCCGCTTTACCCAAGCCGGTTCTGAAGTGTCCGCCTTGTTGGGCCGCATCCCGTCTGCTGTGGGCTATCAGCCAACACTGGCAACGGATATGGGGGCGCTGCAGGAACGTATTACCTCCACCAAGAAGGGCTCCATCACCTCGGTGCAAGCCGTCTATGTACCGGCTGATGATTTGACCGATCCGGCGCCTGCCACATCCTTTGCGCACTTGGATGCCACAACCGTATTGTCGCGTGCCATTTCCGAGCTTGGTATTTATCCTGCTGTGGATCCGCTCGATTCAACGTCACGTGCGCTTGATCCGCTGGTCGTTGGGCAAGAGCACTACGACACCGCCCGTGAAGTGCAGCGTGTTCTGCAAACCTACAAAGGCCTGCAAGACATCATTGCCA
>CAYGSZ010000609.1:0-1127 GCA_964352705.1 uncultured Rhodobacterales bacterium | reverse complement strand
GAGGACCTTGAGATTGATCCGCAAACCAAACACATCACCGCTGTTATCACCGGCGATGGCACGCGCATCACCTGTGGCGCGGTTGTTCTGACCACAGGCACCTTTCTTGGCGGCATTATTCATCGCGGAGAGCAGCGTATCCCGGCAGGCCGGATTGGTGAAAAAGCGTCCTATGGTTTATCTAAGACATTGAAATCATTGAGTTTTTCACTGTCGCGTCTGAAAACGGGCACGCCGCCACGTCTCGATGGCCGGACCATCGACTATAGCCAATTGACAGAGCAGCCAGGGGACGCCCCGCCGGTGCCCTTCTCGTTTATGACCGACAAGATCACCACGCCGCAGATCTCCTGTCACATCACCAGCACCAATCGAAACACCCACGCGCTGATCCTCGCCAATAAAGATCGCGCGCCCATCTACAACGGCCAGATCGAAAGCGCCGGGCCACGCTATTGCCCGTCCATTGAGGATAAGGTCGTCAGATTCTCAGCCCGCGATGCTCACCAGATTTTCCTCGAACCCGAAGGTCTGGATGATCACACGGTTTATCCCAACGGGATTTCCACCAGCCTGCCCGAAGACGTTCAATTGGCCATGCTCAAGACCATTCCGGGCCTGGAGAAGGCAGACATGCTTCAAGCCGGGTATGCCATCGAATATGACTTTGTCGATCCGCGGGAATTGCGCGGCACCTTGGAAACCCGAAAGGTCAGCGGCCTGTATTTTGCCGGTCAGATCAACGGCACGACGGGCTATGAAGAAGCCGGAGCTCAGGGCCTTATGGCAGGGGTTAACGCGGCGCGGAAAGTGTCCGGCTCTGACCCGTTCACGGTTGATCGCGCGGAAGGGTATATGGGGGTCATGGTCGATGACCTGACCACGCGCGGCACGGTCGAGCCCTATCGGATGTTTACCTCCCGCGCGGAATATCGCCTGAAGTTGCGCGCCGACAACGCAGACCTGCGGCTCACTGAAAAAGGTATGACCATGGGCTGTGTCGGTTCAGAACGGGGCAACGCTTTTACGGCCAAGAAAGACGCCCTGACCAAAGCACGCGCACATCTGGAAAGCCTGGTGGCGACGCCCTCATCGCTCGCGGCCCGAGGCTATAAGATTAACCAGGA
>CAYGSZ010000608.1:0-1132 GCA_964352705.1 uncultured Rhodobacterales bacterium | reverse complement strand
TGCGCGGGGTCGAAATTATGATGCGCACCGCAACCCTGTTTTCAAAAGTCGATGTCCAGGCCATCGCCTTTTACAACAACATGTATTCGGCCATGTCCAACATCACGTTCCCGCCTGAGTCGGGCGTCCCCGCCAGCTTCGGGGGGCAATCTCTCATCGTTGGGCCGGATGGTAAAGTGTTGGCGGAAGATCCCACCAACACCGAAAGCTTCATTGAAGCCGAAATTCCCATCGCAGAATTCCGCAAAGGCCGCACCATTCCGCGCTATCCTTTGGAAGTGGTGGCACCTGTGTTTGATCAATATCAACAGGAAATTCCCCTCAATCACCTAGACTTACCACGAGATCAGTTGCCGCAATCTCGCGATGATATGAAGAATTTGCTCGATGGTCAGAGTCGCTGGCTGAATAAGTAGGGGCTAAATCAGTAGCCACTTAATAAGTAGGGTCTTAATAAACAGAGGCTTAACAGGTAAGCCACTGACTGAACATCCAGGCTATTGATCTAAAAAAGGAACACATTTTCTGCCCCTGGCTGCTATAAGCCGCACTCATAAAAATGCAGATTAGGTTCGGTGGCTGGCAACAGTCACTGAGGTTAGGGTCGGGCTTTGGTCATTCGGTGCATCGAGTGAACGGGTTCGGCCCTAACTTTTTCTGGGCTTAAGACGTTCTGGTTGAGGGTCGCCTTTTTCGTTCCCCAGTCCGAAAGACCCAGTAATTGAGATGAATCAAGGTCACGGGCTCCGCCTTCGATCAATATTGGAGCGGGGTAATGGCATTGTCGCCGATTACCTTGGTCGCCAATTACCTAGTCCATCTTATCTCAGGAGCCCGCAATGAATCACAAACACCGCAAAGTTTTGCACGCTCTGTTCGCGCATCCTGTCAGCGCCAACATCAGTTTTAGCCAAGTCGAATCGGTTCTCGAAGAACTGGGAGCGGAGGTATCTTCGACCCATACGGGCAAGGTGTCGGTTCATCTCAACGGCCATAGCGCGAACTTTAGTCATGCCAATCACAGCCTGCCGCCTCAAGAGGTAACCCAAATTCGAAAGTTCATCGAAACCTGTGGCGTTGATCCGGAAAAGGATTATCCCCTCTAAGGGTTTAGGGAACGGGTGAACACGTA
>CAYGSZ010000607.1:0-1136 GCA_964352705.1 uncultured Rhodobacterales bacterium | reverse complement strand
ATTACAAATCAGGTGCTCTACCAACTGAGCTATTCCGGCAAATCGGCCGCACGATAGTATATCCTTGAAGCGCGGGCACATTATTGCGCAAGTCTGAAAAGGGCAAGAACTAGGTTGTGTATTTTTTACTGGGACCAACATTTTGTCTCAGTTCCTTGTCGGCTCATTTAACTCGGCGTCGCCGTTGCCATTCATACATTGATATGGCTGCCGCATTCGAGACGTTTAGACTTTCCATCTGGCCCGACATGGGTAGCCTAGCCATGTAGTCACATGAGTTCGCCACACCAGGCCGTAAGCCTTCGCCCTCAGCGCCTAAAACGAGAACACAGCGCGTTGGCAATTCCATTTGATCAATTTCTTCTGAGCCGGACGCATCCAGGCCTACGACCCAGAAGCCTAAATCTTGGCATTCTTTGAGCGATCGGCCCAGATTAGTGACCCTGACAATCGGAACGTGCTCAACCGCACCTGACGCTGATTTGGCCAGTACCCCTGTTTCTTCTGGGGCATTATGTTTGGTTGTGAGCACAGCCCGCGCCCCAAATGCGCTGGCAGACCTCAAGATTGCACCAACATTATGGGGATCTGTAACATGATCAAGGGCAATGATCAGGGCGGGTTCGGCTTCGGCTAGGCCTGAGAGCGAATCTTGGATGTCTAAATCTGGAAGTGGATGAGTCTTCAGTGCGAGTCCTTGGTGCACTTTGTCAGCGCCAATAAGCTCATCAATTGTGCTGCGATCTGCTGATTCTATGGCGCGCAGTTGGTCTTGACTCAGCCCCTTGTCCGCCAGCCTCTGCGCAGCCTCTGGTGTAGCCAAGAGTCTTTCAATCTTGCGCTGTGAATTACTTAAGGCTTCTTGAACCGCATGTAATCCATAGAGCCAGTGCCCTGACACAGTTTTTGCTGGAGGACGCTTGCCTGAAGCATGTGCGTTCTGAGTTTTTTGAGCCGAACTGCGTTTGCCTGGCTTGCCTATTTTCTGGTATTTTTTCCTTATCATTCCGTTCGCTTCGGACACTTCGTGCTCCAGGTCAAGGTTTTAAAGTTGACAACAACTGACAAACTTCATACGTGAATGCCCCGCAACTGAGGCGCACCTTAGTGTTGGGAGGGGTGGCCGAGTGGTTAAA
>CAYGSZ010000606.1:0-1142 GCA_964352705.1 uncultured Rhodobacterales bacterium | reverse complement strand
TGCTCAAGAAAATCCTTAAACATATCTTCCAGCGGCCCGCCGCGCGGCATTTGTGGCATGGTGCGCGAGTTTCCACGCCGCTGTTCAACAAGCTGTGTCGTAGAAATATTAACAACGGCAGGCATGACGTCCTCAACAACATCAGCAAAAGAGTCCGGTGTCGATGCTGACTGAGCAGGTGCTGAAAAAACAAACAGCGTCATTGCCAGTAAAGCCAAGAGCAGCATACCGTTGAGCGTTGAAATCTGCTGTTTTTTTAGGTTTAAAGATTTGGAAAGAGTGGTCGTCCGGGCCATTCCGGGCCTCCTATAGTTCTAAGTGACTGTCCCCACCGTCAATGGAATACATCATTGGCGGAAATGGGGACGTTCAACAACTCCGTCAACAGGTTTGACGTGCTTTCTATCAGCTTCGTAATCTAAAGGCCTGATAAACATCAGGGGCGCTTTGCCAGACGCTTGAAGCGTCTGGCAGAGATTAACTGGTTAGTTGCGGGCGGCAGGCAATTGATCGAAAAAGCGGAAGAACTCGGAGTCAGGACTTAAGATCATCGTTGTTCCCTCAGTAAGTGAGCCTCGATATGCTTCCATCGACCTCATAAACCCGTAAAACTCGGGGTCTTTACCATGGGCCTCGTTAAGGACGCGGCGGCTTTCCGCTTCGCCTTGACCGAGTTGGATCTGCGCTTCCCGCTCAGCATCAGCTATGATGATCGTCCGCTCACGGTCGGCCTCCGCCTCAATGCGTGCTTTGGTTTCTTGCCCCTGCCCTCTTAGAAGAGCAGCCTGCGCAATACGGTCTGACCGCATACGGTTATAAACAGATTGACTGGTTTCAGGGGGTAAGTCGGTCCGTCCGATCCGCACGTCCACCACCTCAACACCGAATTCTGAGGCGCGTCGGCTAACGCCGCGAGTAATCTCTTGCATCACCTCGACACGTTTATCAGTCAGCAAGTCAGACAACTGGGCCTGCCCTAATGCATCACGAACACTACCATTAAGAATCGTGCCAAACCTGTCTCGGAACCCAATTTCTGTCCTAACTGCTTGATAGAACTTTAAGGGATCAACAATCTTATACCGCGCAAATGCATCAACGATAACACGCAGTTGATTGACCAGCGGCATTTCCTGGCTTGG
>CAYGSZ010000605.1:0-1145 GCA_964352705.1 uncultured Rhodobacterales bacterium | reverse complement strand
ATCCCCGAACTGCCGCGCAATCGGCGGCGCACCGGCGATCTTTTTAAAGCCACGCTTGGCAATCTCACCGGTGAAGTCGGTCGCATGGTAAGACAGGCTCCACACTTCGTTATTCCAGCGATGATCAAACCAGCGCGCATGCAACTGAGCCGCGCGTCCTTCCAGGCCGCCGGTGACAAAGTCGAGCGGCGTGTATACCCCACCGGGCCGCAGTATGCGGTTGGCTTCGGTAATGATCTCTTTGGTTTTCTCGCCCGGAATTTCGTGATGTATGATGTAGCTGGTCACCAGATCGAAATAGCCATCGGGGAAGCCGGTTTCTTCTGCCAGCGCCTGGCGGAAGTTGGCCCCGTTGCCAATGTCGTTGGCCCGCATGTGAGCATAGCGCACCATTGGTCCGCCGACGTCCAGGCCCCACACTTCCGCATCGGGGAAGCGTTCTTTTAATGCGGCCGCCATCTGACCCACGCCACAGCCCATATCCAGAATGCGCTTGACCTTGCCATCGGCCGGCACGGGCAGTCGGCCGGCAACGTCCTTATGAATCTGGTCCTGCTCGTTATGCCCCAACACCGAGATGTAAAAACTGTTGGTGCCGTAATGATAGACATGGCCGGCAAACGCATCGCCCACATAGCCATCGGGCTGAATATGAATCTCATGGCGGGCGTAGTCGGGCACAAACATGTCGGGGCTCAGTTCCAGCGTGCCTGGGCCAACGTTGTCGGCGGCTTCCATTTCCGACAGGTACATGTCGGCGTTGGCATGGAAATAATCTTGCAGCGTTTTCCACGTCACCTGCTGGTTTGAAATCCAGGCCCGGGAGGCCAGATTGATCTGCGGATTACCGTCCGCAACTTTCAGCATCTGGTCGTAGGTCATGGTCTCTTTGGGGTCCATCCCGGCTTCAACCAGGGCTTCGTCCAGCATCATGGCTGAAACACGGCGCATTTTTTTGGCCTGAAACAGGCGGAAGCCGAGGGTAAAGTCTTGTTGGCTTTCAAGCTCCAGCGTGCCTAAACGCTCCATCCGGCCATCGCTGCCGCGCAGTTCAATATCGCCGACGGAGGATTTTGCAAAGGCGGCGCGCTCTTTAACAAAGGTGGTCATCGCGGCGGCACCAGCGGCGGTTCCAAAAAGTGTTC
>CAYGSZ010000604.1:0-1147 GCA_964352705.1 uncultured Rhodobacterales bacterium | reverse complement strand
AACGGAAACGGAAACTGAAATAGAAATCCAGAGCCCTGATGGTCAGACAAAACTTTTTCTAAGGCAGAAAAGTAAGTCTATTCGCGTCCTGCATCAGAGATCTGATATGGGGCTGACTTTCGACACCACTTTAGAACTGGATAAAGGATCTCCGGCTTACAGCAAGCTTGAGGCCTTGTTTATTGAGTTGGCCAAGGGCCGTCCTGATCCCATCACCACACTGCGACTGAACGACCTTGGGTATCGCAGTCAAACACCAATGAAAAATCTATCCGCTGTAACGCAGAGCATTTTAGAAACCCTGATAAACTCGGCTGAGCGCACAAATTACACCTACGACCTTTCGCCTCTCACTCTGCGTTACCTGGCGCATACAGTCGCCATCGTTACAAATTCCACGCCGGCGCGTATTCTTAAGCTGTTTGAAGAAATCGAACAGGATGAAGCGTTTGTCGAGCATGTTTTAGAGTTCACACAAAAACAATCAGCCCGCCTGATTGCCACCAGCGACGGCACCGTTAAGCTCGGGCGCAGATTGGGATGGTATGCGGTTGTTCGCGAACTCAAACCGAAACTGGTTATTGAAACGGGAGTCGACAAAGGCCTTGGCTCGATCATGCTCTGCGCGGCTTTGCGTCGCAACGCGGAGGACGGCGCGCCCGGTCGATACATGGGAACCGATATTGACCCAGCCGCTGGATACCTTTTGGCGCCACCCTATAGTGACGTTGGTGAAATCGTATACGGCGATTCGATTGAAACTCTCAAAAAAATCAACGACAAGGTCGACGTGTTTATTAACGACAGCGATCATAGCAAACAATACGAAGCTGATGAGTACGCTGTTATCGCCCCCCACCTGAGCGAGAAAGCCCTTGTGTTGGGCGATAACGCACACTTCTCAGATAAACTGGCAGACTTTGCCGATGACACCGGACGAAAATTCCTGTTCTGGCAAGAAAAGCCGGTTGGTCATTGGTACAGAGGAGCCGGTATTGGTTTTGCGTTTAAATAAGACGGCCATTTGAGAACTGCGACACCTGCACGTGCAGACCACCGGGCGTTACAAGCCGTTACCAAATAGGGCAGAATTGGACACATTCTGAACACAACTGGGACCTAGCGTTTCGTCATAAGTTGATACGTT
>CAYGSZ010000603.1:0-1154 GCA_964352705.1 uncultured Rhodobacterales bacterium | reverse complement strand
GTCCAGGTGCTGAAGCCGGTGAGGGGGAACTCATGAAACAACAGCAAGTCACTGGGGCCGCCATAGCCGTTGGCCGCATCAATGCTGTTGAGCATGTAATCCAGGTTTTCTTTCAGCGCGGGCTCAGGGTTTTCACCGGGTACGCCATGCACTTCCGTCTGAACCACTGAAATGGTGATGCGGTCCTTGCGCAGCGGCACTGTGGGATAGGTGCCATCTTCGCGCACCATACGCTGCGATCCAGTCTGGTCTGTGGTCATCTTGTCTTCCCCTCATGTTTTATAGTCAGGCTAAGGCTCGCTGTTTCCTTCGGTCAAGAACTACACGGTGACATTCAGTGACACACGCAGACGCCTGTTATCGATTAAGTGACAGATAGCGGGTGAGATTTGCACTACGCGCGTTATCGACCCAACCTTGCACAACCGGGTTCACCAAGCGTCGCCCGGCATGAAAATACAGAGGAATGATCGGCTGATCGGCGTTGAGGATCGCTTCGGCCTCGGCTAGTAATATTTCCCGTTTTTGCGGGTCGCGCTCTGCATTGGCGGCCCGGTATTTGGCATCAAATATCGGATTGCTATAGCCCGTGACGTTGGCGCCGTTGGTTGATTCCAGAAGACCGAGGAAGGTTGCGGCGTCGTCGATAGGGCCAAACCAGGTCCAACGAATCATTTCAAAATTACCGGTCCGGCCATCGCGGTTCACATCAGAAGCGCCGGTTGTATCGGTCTCGACTTTGGCACCGATGGCTTGCCACATCGCTGTGAGGGCAACCGCAATACGGCGGTTCTGCTCAATGGGATCGGTTTTGAAGGCAAAGGTCAGCGGTTTGTCTGAGCTATATCCGGCGTCTTGCAACAGGGCGCGGGCTTCCGCCATGCGTTCGTCTATGGGTGTGTTAGCAAAGTCAGCCGGTGTGCCGTTGTATCCCTCTGTGATGGGCGGAACGATGTTGGTTGCGGCAGCCGTGCCGGGCGGCAAGAGGCGTTGCACAATAGCCTCTCGGTCGATGGCCAAGGCCAGCGCGCGTCGCACACGTGGATCATCAAACGGGGCTTTGCGAATGTTTGGCGCGAGATAATAAACCCCTAGCGCAGGCGTGATGTGCAGGGAGTCCGGCATGGTTTCGCGGATGCGATCAATTTGATCTG
>CAYGSZ010000602.1:0-1155 GCA_964352705.1 uncultured Rhodobacterales bacterium | reverse complement strand
CGACAGCAAAATTGCCTGCATATGGCCCAATAGGCCTGAAAAAGTTAGGCGCGGGAAGACGCTTCGTCTTTTTTCTTGGCCATAGCAGTATCGTCCGAAGAGTCTTCGTCGATGGCCTTTTTTACGTCTGCTTTTTCGTCGTCATCTTCTTTAAGGCCCGATTTGAAGGACTTAATGCCTTTTGCCACATCGCCCATCAGCGCAGGAATTTTACCCTTACCAAAGAGCAGCAATACGACGACGAGAACGATGACCCAGTGCCAAATACTAAGTGATCCCATGTCTTTGATTCTCCATGCTTTTTCGCATAATTTGTTAAAATATCATCGCAGAAACAATGGCTTACTGCAATGGCACCGAAGTTAAGGTTCTTATTACTAACGTACTTAGGGCTGAATATCTCAGTTCGCAAGGGAAACCGGTACCTGAGCCGCGAGTATTAACTGCGGTCTACTTCCTCGTCTTCTGGCTGATTTTCAGATTCGACGGATGAATCTTGATCCTTTTCCGAGGGAGTTTCAACGATATCGTCCTCAGCATCATCCTCGGCGCTTTCATTGAGGCTTTCTTCAGGATCTTCACTGGCGTCAGTGTCAGCACCCTCGTCTTCAACCTCTTCGGCGAAATCCTCCGCCATGGCCTCTTCAACAGAAGGTGTATCATCACCGCGTTCGAGGGGTTCAGGCACTTCATCAGAGTCTTCAGTATCAAACAGCAACGTATCTGCGTCGTTAGCACGTGCGTTGTATGCGGCGAGACCCTGCCGACTGTCCAGCAGACCCGCAGCCTTCAACTCGTCGATACCCGGCAAATCATTCAGCGATTCCAGACCGAAATGATCCAGGAACGCGTCCGAAGTTCCCCAGGTGACAGGACGTCCCGGGGTGTGACGACGACCTTTTGGCTTAATCCAACCTTCTTCCAGAAGGATATCAATGGTCCCCTTACTGATCACAACACCTCGGATTTCTTCAATCTCTGCGCGGGTGACAGGCTGGTGGTAAGCGATGATAGCCAAAGTCTCAGTGCCGGCCCGAGTCAGTTTTCTCGGCACCATCTTTTCAAGTTTCAAGCGATCGCCAAGGTCAGGCGCTGTCCTGAAAAACCAGCGGTTTCCGGCCCGGGTTAACTCGACACCACGGCCTTTATAAAGCT
>CAYGSZ010000601.1:0-1163 GCA_964352705.1 uncultured Rhodobacterales bacterium | reverse complement strand
GGTGGTCCGGGCGCAGCGCCTCAATCGCAGAATCCGGGGTATCCCGAGCCAGGGAAATCCTTAAAAGGTGAAGAGGCACCTGCCACACCTGCGGAGAAGGCGGCCTCCTGGCTAGACCGTGACCCCAGCGCAGCCGCATCAGGTATTCCAGGGATGCCTGGGATGCCAGGGGCGCTTCCTGCAGCGATGCCAGGGGCATCAGCTATGGGCGGTGGCTCTGGTGCTACGGGGGGAGCCCCTCCTGGCGCAATGGGTCGTGCTCCAGGTGCAGCGGCACCGCCGCCCCTTGCAGGACAAAGTATGTTGGGGCGGGACCCGATGTCTGGTCCTGGTGCCGGTGCGGTTTCTCAATTGACGGGTCAACAGGTGCAGGCTCCTGGGCTAGGCGCGCGGTCTATGCTCTCGGGTGAAACGGTCGGCGGCCCAGGCGGACCTAGTCAGTCACAGATGGGTGGCGACATTGACGCCCCTGGGGGCAAAGCTGTGTCCTTGCTGGATGGCAGCGAACATACAGGCGGGGCCAAGGGTGGTGCACCCGAGGAAGGAGCCAATGGCGGCCCGGGGCAGTCGATGCTTGGCGAGGACGAAGAGGGAGGGGCCAGTGGCGGTCCAGGTCAAAGACCAGCAGGCGCTCAAGGGGATGATCTAGATGATGACTCCTTGGACGATGATGATGCCTTCCATCAGGCTGAGCGTGCCGAAGGTGAGGAAGATGATTTAGAACATGATGATTTGGCTAACCAAGATGATGATGCTTTTTTCCAGGCTGAAAAATCTGATGATGATAGCGAAGATGAAGACGGATTGGTCGATCCTGACGATGATCGCCCCGACTTCGGAGGCAGCACGTCTTCAAATGAGGAGGACGACCTAGAGGATGACGTTCTCACCGATGATGAGGGCGCGGAAGAAAGTAAAAACAGTAAGCCTGAGAAAAAGAAGCCGACTAAAAAAAGAAAACCCATAGACCCGGCGTATGTGACCGCCATGGTCATGACGGTCATTGTTGGTCTTATCGGCAGTGTTTTGTTTGTCGCACGCGATCAATTGAGTGAGTTGTGGCCCGGAATTAATGGTGTTTATGAGGCGCTTGGTCTGGATGATGAGTCTGCTGAAGGGTTACGGCTTTCGTCACCGGTGCCTGTTCGTATCATGAAGGGCGG
>CAYGSZ010000600.1:0-1172 GCA_964352705.1 uncultured Rhodobacterales bacterium | reverse complement strand
GTGGCAGGATCAACACCGCGTTCGAAGCAGTACCGGGCATCGGAAACGATGCCTAAAGCACGGCCTGTATTTGCGATCGTGATCGGATCAAAGAACGCCGACTCGAGGAAAATTTCAGTTGTCTGTTCTGTGCAACTCGACGCTTCGCCACCCATGACACCGGCTATGGCCTGAGGTCCTGTGTCATCTGCAATAACCATCATAGAGCTATTGAGATCATAAGAATTGCCATTGAGTGCTTGAATGGACTCACCGTCCACGGCCAAGCGTGGACCAACGTCACCCTTAAGCTTAGCGGTATCAAAGGCGTGCAGAGGGCGGCCGAGATCTATGGTCAGATACTGGGTCACATCAACAATGGCTGAGACAGGACGCAAGCCAACTGCCATCAACCTCGCCTTGAGCCATTCTGGGCTTTCTTGGTTTTTAAGGCCGCGAATCGTGCGTCCCACAAAATGCGGGCACAGATGCGTTTCAGACTCAGGCAACCCCATCGCCACATGAGTTGCACTCTCGAAGGCACCCGGAACAAAATCCATATTAATGGGCTTCAGCGTGCCCAATCCTGCTGCTGCCAAATCTCGAGCAACACCACGCACGCCAAGGGCATCAACACGGTTTGGCGTGAGTGCTATATCTATGACGGGCTCGAGAGCTAAAGCCTTAGCAGCTGGCGTACCAACAACACTGTTTTCTGGCAACTCAATGATGCCATCATGGTCTTCGCCAAGATTGAGTTCTCGCGCCGAGCACATCATGCCCTGACTTTCAACGCCGCGAATTTTACCCGGTTTAAGAACATCACCACTGGCAGGAATAACGTCACCAGCACGCGCTAACACGACCTTTAGTCCAGTACGCGCATTTGGGGCTCCGCACACGACCTGGAAGGTTTCGTCTCCGGTAGACACTTTGCACAACTTGAGACGGTCTGCATCCGGGTGCTTCTCTGCGCTGACAATTTCAGCCACAACAAAGGGGGCAAGCCCTGCTGCTGGATCGTCAACCCCTTCAACTTCGAGGCCAATCGCAGTCAGCTTATCCGCAATTGTACCGAGGTCGGCATCCGTCTCCAGATGATCCTTCAACCATGAGAGGGTGAATTTCATCGACTCAGCCCCCCTGCCAAAGTCGGGACATCCAGAGCAGAAAAACCGTAATGGCGAAGCCAC
>CAYGSZ010000599.1:0-1174 GCA_964352705.1 uncultured Rhodobacterales bacterium | reverse complement strand
GCGCTCCAGGCTTGTGATGCTGTGGGTGCCGTAAGGTTTTCTGATCCGGTGGATATTGAAAGTCCAGGTCAGGGGGACTGTCGTGCCGCCGTGGTGCGCAACCCGGGGTCGGGCGCGCTGATGGAACTTGTTGAAGGTGAACCGTTATGAGCAAAGCACTATGAGTGAGGCAAGATGACCCCAACCATGCGCGCGATTCAGATGGACGCTTTTGGCGCGCCAGAGGCGATGAAGCTGGTGAATGTTTCTGTGCCGTCTCCTGGCCCAGGAGAGGCCCGACTTAAAGTCGCGTATGTGGGGATGAATCCATTCGATGCCATGGCCCGGGCCGGTAAGATTAATTTCATGCCCATCACCTTTCCGTTTACGCCGGGGCTGGAACATAGCGGTGTTGTGGATGCGGTTGGCGATGGCGTTGAGGACAGTCTGATCGGTCAGCGGGTTATTTCGCGGGCCAACTTCGGGGGGTATGCGGACTACTCCATCGCTAAAGCCGCCATGTTGCTAAAATTGGACTCACGCATCGATCTTAAAACCGGCTGTGTGTATCGCGGCTGTTCGTTTACAGCGTGGCATGCGCTGTACAAGGCCGGTCGCTTGCAGCCTGGGGAAACCTGCTTGCTTCATTCTGCTGCCGGCCCCATTGGGATCATGGCAACGCAAATTGCCAAGAGTGCGGGTTGCACGGTCATTGGTTTGGCGGGCGGGGCAGACAAGGTTGCTTTTGCACAGACGTTTGGCGCGGATCATGTTTTTGACTACACCCAAGAGGGTTGGGCCGATCAGGTGAAGGCGGCGACAGGTGGTCGCGGGGTTGATGTGATTGTTGATGGCAATGGTGGGGCCAACGCGGTTCATAACATCGCTGTGCTCGCGCCGATGGGGCGGCTGGTTTACATCGGGGCGACGGCGGGAGACATGCCCGCGCCCGTGGATATTTCAACGCTGATTTTCAAAAACATCAGTGTGGCCGGTATGAACCTGGCACCGATCGAAGACCCACCGGGCAGTGAGACCGATCAAACCATCATCGACAATGTGGCGACGGGTGCATGGCGCGTGCCGATTACAGATGAGGTGGACCTGGCCGACGTGGCGGACCTGCATCGCCGCCTGGAGGCGCGACAAATACGCGGGCGGGCGGTGATTCGCGTCGGTGGCGATCTGGTCTAGC
>CAYGSZ010000598.1:0-1175 GCA_964352705.1 uncultured Rhodobacterales bacterium | reverse complement strand
ACTGTGGGCGAATACACGTGGGGTGATGATCCCGATGGCGGGTGTGGCGTTGCCAATATCTATGACCAGTCGGGCATCGATCCCAATCGGCCCTATGATCCAGTCGGCTGCGATGATGGATATGCTATTGTGGCTCCTGTAGGCTCGCTAGAACCCAACGCGTTTGGTCTCTACGATGTCACCGGCAACGTTTGGGAATGGACCGAGGACTGTTACTTCATGCCGGCCCCGCTTGCACCGACCGACGGAAGTGCAGTTCAGGCCACCGGAACCTGTGAGAATCGGGCTGTCAAAGGCGGCAGTTGGTCCTCATCAGTTTACTGGCAGCGTCCGACTTTTCGGGGTCGCGATCCTGAAGATCGCATCAGCCACATTTTCGGCTTCCGCCTCGCCCGCGATTTAACGGGAGAATAAGATGAGCCGTCGCGCCGCACAGCTTGCCTTTGGTATTGGGTGTTTGGGCATTGGGTGTTTGTTTCTCACACCGGTCATCGCTGAGGACGTGATGGTCGATCTGGCCCCTGGCAGCGTGTTTGCTGATTGCGCGGACTGCCCGGAAATGGTTGTCATTCCGCCCGGTAGTTTCACCCAGGGCTTCGATGGCGGCGTCAGTGAGGATCGGTATGAAGGTCCACCGCGAGACGTGACGATCGGCTATTCTTTTGCCCTTGGCTTGCTCGAAATCTCGGTCGCGCAATTCAGGGAATTTGTTGATGAAACCGGCCATGTTGCGGGCAAGAACTGCCGCGCGTGGACGGGCACAACGGTCGAGAATGTTCCGGGTCGGGATTGGCGTGATCCCGGTTATGGCCGCCCACCGCTAGACAATAACCCAGTGTCCTGCGTGTCATGGCTCGATGCCAAAGCCTATGTTGCTTGGCTGAGCAATAAAACAGGCCACGCGTATCGTCTGCCGACGGAATCTGAGTGGGAATATGTTGGGCGCGATCGCACGTCCACGCCCTACGCCTGGGGTGATGATCCTGAAGCCGGTTGTGCCGTTGCAAACTATTACGATCAGGCCGCGGCGGGTCAGCGTCCCTGGGACCCTGTCGCGTGTAACGACGGCCATCCCATCGTCGCGCCGGTCGGAACCCTCGCACCCAACTCCTTTGGCCTTTACGACACCATCGGCAATGTCTGGGAATGGGTCGAAGACTGTCACAGTGTTCCCT
>CAYGSZ010000597.1:0-1179 GCA_964352705.1 uncultured Rhodobacterales bacterium | reverse complement strand
GTTTACTTCACACCCGAGATCATCAGCCAGGAGCGGTGAACGCCTTTTGACGGACCACCAAACTGGGTGTTGCCGCGCTCGGCTTTGAACGCTGCATCCTGGTAGCCGACAGCCACATCTTTAAAGCCAGTATCTTTGCACAGCTTTTCAAAATCAGCCGTCAGCGCGCCTTTCCAGAAGGGCTCGTAGTTGTATTGGATTTCATAGTCCCCACGAATGCGGCTCCAGGTGTCCATTTCTTCCAGACGGCCCGGCACTTCGAGATGGACCATCGCGCCACCCTTTTTTAACAGGCGATGACATTCTTTGAAAATATTCGGCAGGGCTTTGCCAGAGGTTTCATGCAGCATCGCGCTTGAGGTGATGAGATCGAAGCTCTCGTCTTCGAAATCGGTGCATTCAGCATTTTGCTGTGAGAAGTGTACAGGAATGTTCAGACGCTCGGCCCGGGCGTGGGCGTAGCGCATCATGCCGGTGCCGACATCGATGGCGTGGGTTTCCGCTTCCGGGAAATAGCTGGCGATGGCCAGCGTGGAATGGCCAACGGTGCAGCCCATATCGAGAATGCGGAGCGGTTTGCCCTCGGGCCAACGCGAGAAGTAGTGGGACACAATGGTGTGACCGCGCACGTCGTTCATGTATCCGCCATTGCGGCCCATTTGATAAACAACGGCACCGCGATCAAACACCGCGCCCTGACGGACGTCACGCTCGCCATAGGTGCCGTGATAGTTACCCGGCATGCGATGAATATCTTGCGCGGAAATATAACGCGGCACTTCCAGGTCTGGGTTGACGCGCACTGACCCTTTTGGGTTTTCGATTTCTGCCAAGTCTTTCAGATCATCAAGCTGGCGATCAACACAGGTGCCAACCGCATCCCACATCATATCCTGGGCGGTGGAGACCATGGTGATAAACGACTGGTAAGCGATTTCCGGTTCCATCTCTTTGCGCAGTTCCTGATGGTTGCGTGGCTCACGGCCATGCTTCGCCTTAAACTCAGGAAGAACCTTCTTTTCCAGCAAGGTGCGCTGACCTGAATCCAGCTTGGTGGCCAGGAACATTTTCATATCGACAATGGCCAATTGTTCGGCGATTTCGTCGTGGTTTGAAACAGGCATCATCGGGTGGGGGCGGTGGGCGTCCATAGTGTCTTCCTTCTGTTTAGATTCAGCG
>CAYGSZ010000596.1:0-1183 GCA_964352705.1 uncultured Rhodobacterales bacterium | reverse complement strand
GGTGGTGTCCATGGGCCAAGCGTCACCACGCGTTTGCCGAACTTCCGGTTTAAAGCATCAATGGCCGTGCTGAGAGTTTCGCAGCGTTGCCGTTCCTCATCGTCGTTTTGTAAAAGATCCAATTGTCGCGCATGTGCAGCGGACAGCTTGTGTAGGGTAACGCCAACCCGGAAAATCTCAGGCCTAAGCGGTAAGTCTTTCGTGGCTTTATCCCATAGGGCTGTGAGTGCCTTGAGGCAGGCGTGATCATCCTGAACAGAGGGGAGGTCTAGGCTATCTGACCACTTTCCCTCACGCATCTTAATCCAGAGCGAGAGCATCCCTGCGAAATATCCCTCGCGCCGCATGCGCCGGGCGGCTTTGGTGAGGAGAAGCCGCGAGCAGGATTGAGCGTGTTCGCGGTCGCGCCAGTTGGGCGGAAGAACGCGCCCATGTCCGAACATTCCGCGCCCGGTTGGCTTGGCGTAGACGTCGTAGCCGTGCAACGCATACCACATGCGCTCACCGTTGACGTTGCCCCACAGACTGCGCAGGTGTTTTGGTTGGGTGTTCCACAAATCAGCGATGCTCCAGATGTGTGCAGCGTTGAGGCGGAGTTCCATTTTCTTGCCCACGCCTGGGATGTCTTTCAGCGGGAGGGCAAATAAAGGGCCGGGCATTTTTTCGGGATGCCAAATCGTCACGCCATTCGGTTTATCCATTTTACAGGCCATCTTGGCCAGAAACCGGTTGGCGGCAAATCCAATGGAACAGGTGATGTACTCACCGATGTTGTTTCTGATTCGTTGTTTGATGCTCTGTGCCAAACGGTCCGGGGCAGCGATGGCAGAGGTATCCAGTCTACAGGTCATTTCATCAATGGATTTAACCGTCTCAATCGGAATTTCGCAGGCGATCTCGTTAAGCAGGGCATTGTGTGCCCGGCGGAACAGGTCTGGACGCTGGGTGACAAGAACAAGCTCCGGGCAAAGATCTAAAGCCTCTGGCACCCGCATCACATTTGAGCAGCCTGCCGCTTTGGCTTCCTTCGAGCATGCAATCACAGAGGTTGAATAGGCCGCCGATGTTTCAAAGGGAATGACCCCAACAGGACGCCCCCGCAGTTCAGGCATGGCTTGCTGCATGACGGAGGCAAAGAACCCGTCAAAGTCGAGATAAAGTTTTTCGATGGTCTCGGCGCGGC
>CAYGSZ010000595.1:0-1187 GCA_964352705.1 uncultured Rhodobacterales bacterium | reverse complement strand
CTGAACATTTCGAAGATGCCGCGGGTTTTGGCTGGACCGTCGGTGAAACCAGCCACGATTGGTCTGCACTGATTGCGGCCAAAGACAAAGAGCTCGACAGACTAGAGCGCGTTTATCACCGCATGTTCCAGGACTCAGGCGTCAATTTGATCGAAGGGCGTGGTGTTTTAGCCGACTCTCACACCGTTGAAGTTGATGGCAAGTCTTATACAGCCGATAAAATTCTTGTTGCTGTCGGTGGCTGGCCGTTCATTCCCGATATCACGGGCAAAGAGCACGCCATTACCTCTAACGAAGCGCTCGATCTTAAAGAGCTGCCAGAGAAAATTCTGATCGTTGGCGGTGGTTATATTGCGCTTGAGTTTGCAGGCATCTTTAACGCTCTTGGATCAAAGGTGGATGTGGCCATTCGCTCCGGCGCAATCCTGCGTGGCTTTGACAATGATGTCAGCAACACCGTGTCGGAAGAGCTAGAGAAAAAGGGTATCTCTCTTCACCGCGATTGCGTTGTCCGTTCTATTGAGAAGCGCGGAGGTGGCAATTTGTCGGTGATGATTGATCGTGGTGAAGAACTGATTGTTGATCAGGTCATGTATGCAACCGGGCGGTCTCCCAACACCAAAGGGTTGGGTCTCGAAGACGCGGGCGTCAAGATGACCGATGGCGGCGCTGTGATCGTCGATGAATGGAACCGCTCAAGTGTCGAGAATATTTTTGCCGTTGGCGATGTCACAGATCGCGTCAATCTTACACCCGTTGCTCTTAACGAAGGGCGGGTGTTTGCCGAGACCTTCTTCAACAACAATCCGCTCACTTTGGATTACACCAACATTGCCTCCGCTGTCTTTACACAGCCGACGGTCGCCACCGTTGGTTTGACCGAAGAGCAGGCGCGGAAGAACCACAAGGTCAAAATTTTCATCTCGCGTTTCCGGGCCATGAAACACACGCTATCGGGCCGAGACGAGCGCATTATGATGAAGCTGGTTGTTGATAAAGACACCGATAAAGTGCTGGGCTGTCATATGGTTGGCGACGAAGCCCCTGAAATCATTCAAGGTTTGGCCGTGGCCCTTAAATGTGGCGCGACCAAAGCCCAGTTTGATGCCACCATTGGAATTCACCCCACGGCTGCAGAAGAGTTTGTCACCATGCGGGATGCTGTGCCCGACTCGACCGAGGTCTGA
>CAYGSZ010000594.1:0-1195 GCA_964352705.1 uncultured Rhodobacterales bacterium | reverse complement strand
GAGGTTTTCTTGTTGGGGCTCTCACCTTGGTTCGAGCCCATGCACGACTGGTTCCTAACAAACGAGCCCATGGACTTATGATCGGTGGAACAAGCCCATGGAACCGCCTTTGACCACCCCCCTGGAACGAGCCCATGCACCAAAATTCGGCTTGGAACCCTAGATTTACCTTGCAAATAACAACTTATATTGTTATGCTTCGATCTGTTCAGTGAGGCCCAGCAAACGCCGTCGGGGTTTATCGCGCGTTTTGTAGATGTGGCGGATCCAGGCCTGCATGGGCCAGGATAACCAGCCCGCCTCGAACACAACCTCGTCGATCAAATGCGACCGATCAGGCCCAAGCTCTTTGATGGTCATGGTGTGAAGATAGGTTTTCATCGCCCCGCCGCGCTCGGAGGTTTTAAGAATACGCCGCTCGTCATTCCGCTCCAGCACCTCAATCCACCACGGCATGGGCGGCATAAAGCCAAAGTGCGTGACCTGGACCTCGATGGATTGACCGGTTTCAAGATTGCCCTGGGGAAACCCTTCGTAGGTCATCAGGCTGGCCATGGTTTCGGCGAGGCACGTATAGGAAATGCAGCACGCCCAAAGCTCTTCAGCCCCGACATCGTAGGTATGTTCAGTGATGACGCGACGTGGCACTTTTTCCCCAATATGTGTTTGCTGTGCCTGTCTCTCGCAACGGCATAAGCTTAAAATCCATCAAACTCGTTTTGACGCGATCTTGAAGTGCATTTAAAACACTCTTTAAAATGGCAGGTCAACGCAATTCGTTAAAAATTCTACCCAAAGTTGTTATTTTTATTCAGGTGAACAGTACGCTGTATTTCAGGATGCTGACGCCGCACACTGTATTCACCTCTGGTTGAAGATGGATCGTCCACGTGCAACTCATTCCTGATGACCTGGCCAAGCGAACGGATGTGTGTGTCCGCTGGCTGTTAGGGACCCAGGTCACTGAGGTCACGGGACAAGAGCTTGCCACTGATGTGGACCATCAGAAAAAGCGGCTGACCGAGATCGGTGTGACCGCCCGCGCCAAGGTGGCACTACATGGCGATAACTCCTATCTGTGGATGGTAACTGACCTGGCGCTGGCGGAGTTAAATGCGGTGTCGGTGGTGTTTCCGCCCGAGTTTAACGACCGCAAAGTTGATGAGCTGATCACGGCGTATGGCTTGGTGTTTTA
>CAYGSZ010000593.1:0-1201 GCA_964352705.1 uncultured Rhodobacterales bacterium | reverse complement strand
ACGTACGAGCGTCGAATGCTCAGCAGCACGGCTTCACTGATCGAGCATAAAAAAGAGACCACAAGGGCGAGGGAAACATAGATGATAAGTAAGGCCATAGCCTCACATATTAAGGCGTCTTGATCTAACGCACAAACTTACCGTCTTTCAGCCAGACCTCGCCATCAATGGTGACGGTGCAGTCAATCAGCAGGTCGCGCCAGCGGAAAAACCGGCCACTGACCGCGCCCCCAAGCTCGCCATTGTTGCCGACGCCGAGGCGTACAACACCCGCCCCATAGCCATAGTAGCCGATCCAGCCTTGGGTCACTTCGGGGCTGAGCAGCGGGTTAAACCCCAGCGCGAATTCGCGAAAGTATTTGGCCTCGTCCGGGGCAGCGTCCAATTCGGCTTGCAGATGTTCCAGGCCCGCATCGGCTTTCACCTCAACAATACGTCCGTTCTCGTACACCAGTGTTGCATTGGTCACGCTGTACCCGTTCCAGGCCGAGTAGGGGTAAACCACTTGGCCCTGCACGGTGGTTTCAAGGGGCGCGACCCGCACCGCCCCGCCGGGGATTTCCACTTCCCGATCCAAAAACGGTTTACCTTCGCGCATACGTTTTGCCGACGCGTCGCCGTTTTGCTGAATGATGTCGCGGCCTTCCACACGAAACCGGATGTCTGTTCCGGCGGGCGAGGTCACTCGCACGTCGCCGTCTTTGAGGGCGGCAATGAAGCGGTCTTGGTGTTCGTCCAGGGCCGCAAGGTCGGTTTCCAGAACCGCGTTTTGATACACCCGATCAATCACCTGCATCGGCGGCGGTGGATGCCCCGCCAATACATTCACCCCGGTCAGTCCTGTATCGTTGCCCGAGGGGCTGTAGGCATCGGTCCAATGAAAATGAATGGTCCGGCGCGGCCCGGCTTTCTCCTGCAACAGTATTTGCAGGGCTTTGTAAGCGGGCAGGGTTGGGTTTGCTCCCGGCATCATCACGGCGGCGTCGATGTCTTCCAGCATCTTCACATAGGCATCGCTGGATTTGGCAAAGCCCTCGCGGATCACAGCCTGGTCCCACGTCTCCGGGTAGGGCGGGTCCAGCACATCAATCACGCCCATGTCGATGCCCCCGGCCTGCATCACGGCGTAGCGAAAGTGCGGCACGAACTCCTCAAACATGCCCGGCTGCGCGACGGAGATGACTTTCTCGCCCGGCTCCAA
>CAYGSZ010000592.1:0-1201 GCA_964352705.1 uncultured Rhodobacterales bacterium | reverse complement strand
GACTTTATCTTTTTTAGCTGTTAGATCGGGAACAGCGGTCATGAGCGTCTCCTGTTATTACGTGTTCTTACGTTTTAGATTTGAAGTCAGACTACGCTTGTCGCGTGTCCTTTGGGATGATCTGAATCAAAACCGTTCACCCCGTAACTTAATTACGGGTGGGCCTTTACCCCGTACTCTACCATGAGATTTGCAGGGCTTTTTTGGTGTGATCACCGGTTTCAATGCACCGGAGACCTTCAGTTGCGACATCCGCGCGGGAGATTTTCCAGGCCACCTTGTTGGGCGGTTTTTGACCCTCCCACACCGTGTACTGGCCTGTGGCCGGTTTACTGACCAACATGGGCGGACGCAGGAGGGTCCAATTGAGGCCTGCATCCCTGATCACGTTCTCCTGCAGGGTTTTGTCGGGAATAATGTGTTTGAGAATGATTTTGGCGACAAATCGGACCCAAAATGGACCAATACCAGCGGACTCACCGGCCCCCATGGAGCTGACCGCCACCAGACGGGAAACCCCGGCCACTTTCATGCCATCGACCACCGCCTGGGTGACGCGCTGATGCTTGGTGTCCGGCTCCTTATTGGAGAACCCATAGGCTGTAAAAACAGCCTGATGATCGCCAGAAACTGCCGCTTTAACGGCCTCGGGATCAAATAAATCGCCCTGAACGATGGTCAGGTTGTCATGCGGGGTCAGTTTAGACGGATCGCGCGCAAAAGCGGTAACGCGATGGCCATGCGCCAGGGCTTGCTCGATAAAGGCTTTGCCCGTGCCGCCGGTGCCGCCAAAAACGAGAATACGCTGTGAGGGAGGGTTGGTCATGAGTATCAGGCCTTTGGTGTTGATGGCGCAATATTGAGGCGAGATATGATGCCTAAGCTATTGGCGCAAGTGAGTTTAGGCGAGCGGAAAAGAGATCGGCCGTTCGAAATGAGGGTTTCGGCTTTATGATCCTTCAGAAAGCGGTTAAGATTATATTTGAGAGTTATGCTCCAACCCCCTGACTCTTAAGGTAAAATGCGGTTCGTTAACCTCACGTTTACCTTTGCAAGCGACTCTGCAGGGGTGAGGGAAACGAGGCTTGATTCTTAGCCGGTTCGATATTGGGACGCTGCGGTCTGCATAGGGCAGGGCCATGGCATTTTGGGACGAGTGACAGGATGTACAACAGCCAATTGGATGGGCTGACAGATTATC
>CAYGSZ010000591.1:0-1204 GCA_964352705.1 uncultured Rhodobacterales bacterium | reverse complement strand
TTATCGTGACGCAGCGCATGCTCTCGATGTTCAAGAAAAAAGAAAGATAGGGGGCAGTTATGGCACAGGGCGCAACACTGCTCGCTTATCTGATTGCGGGCGTTTTCTTCATTCTCACTCTGCGTGGTTTGTCATCGCCTGAAACGGCGCGGCGCGGCAATACCTTCGGCATCATCGGCATGGTGATTGCCATTCTGACAACGCTGGTTTCACCAGAGGTGACCGCTTATGTCTGGATCGTTGTTGGCTTGGTGATCGGTGGTTCGATCGGCACCATCATTGCCAAACGCATCGAGATGACAGCCTTGCCGCAATTGGTGGCTGCATTTCACAGTTTGGTTGGTCTGGCCGCCGTTCTGGTTTCTTTTGCCGCATTACTGGCACCGGAATCCTATGGCATCGGTTCGGTCGGTTCCATCAAAACCGCAAGTCTGGTCGAGATGTCGCTTGGTCTATCGATTGGGGCCATCACTTTTACCGGCTCGTTGATCGCTTTTGCCAAGTTGCAAGGTCTGATGTCTGGCAATCCGTTGGTGTTTGCTGGTCAGCACAAGCTGAATGCCCTGCTGGGTATCGTGCTTGTCGGTCTTGTGATTTGGTTCTGCTCAACCGAAAGCGTGTCGCTGTTCCTGATGATCGCCCTGGTGAGTTTTGCCCTTGGCTTCTTGCTCATTCTGCCCATTGGTGGGGCCGATATGCCTGTGGTCGTTTCCATGTTGAACTCCTACTCAGGCTGGGCAGCAGCCGGGATTGGCTTCACACTTGGCAACTCATTGCTGATTATTGTTGGCGCGTTGGTCGGATCATCCGGTGCCATTCTGTCTTACATCATGTGTAAGGGGATGAATCGCTCCATCGTCAATGTGGTCCTTGGCGGCTTTGGCGGTGACAGTGACGCCGCAGGGCCAGCCGGAGGAGCATCGGACCGTCCTGTGAAGTCTGGGGCCGGGGAAGATGCCGCCTTTATCATGGGCAATGCGTCCAAGGTCATCATTGTGCCGGGCTATGGGATGGCGGTGGCCCAGGCCCAGCATTCCCTAAGGGAAATGGCCGATAAATTGAAGGCCGAAGGCGTTGTCGTAAAGTACGCAATCCACCCAGTCGCCGGACGCATGCCAGGTCATATGAACGTGCTCTTGGCTGAAGCGAATGTGCCTTACGATGAGGTCTTCGAACTTGAAGAAATCAACAATGAGTTTTCAAC
>CAYGSZ010000590.1:0-1205 GCA_964352705.1 uncultured Rhodobacterales bacterium | reverse complement strand
CTGTTCCGTCATAACGGTAGTAAGCCCCGGAATCCGCGATGGTCAGGCCATCGATGACCGAGATCATGCCGCCAATGCTGTCTTCCGGCTCAATCAAGCCTGGGAAGTTCGCATCGCCGAGCTTCTCAACCTTTACAGTACCGGGAGAAAGCAGGGCCACAATGACGCCCTCAGATTTCAAATCGTTGGCTATGTTCTTCATATACATGTTGAGCGTTGCCTTGGACGATTTGTACCAGTAGCCGCCTGGGATATTTGGTCCCTGATAGCCGAAAGACCCGGCCAGAGAGCTGATGGCGAGGATTTTCTTGTCCTCGCTGGCTTTGACATGCGGCGCGAAGGCTTCGCTGACTTTGAGGGGACCGAGCGCGTTGATGCGCATGAAGTCTTCCCATTGATCATAGGCTAGGCTGCTAAAAGACTGCGGCGCGGCGGGGTCTCTAAAATCTCCGGTGATCCCGGCATTGTTGATCAGAACATCAATGGGGGTGTCCTTCAGTTTGGCGGCCAGGGCATCGATCTGGGCGTGATTGACGACGTCCATGGTCTCGATCCGCACCAGATCAGGATACTCAGATTTCAAAGCGAGCAGGCTTTCTGGGGCCGCATCGCGGCGGTGGGTGGCAACCACATCCCAGCCTCGCGCGGCATATTGCTTGGCAAACTCAAGGCCGATGCCGGAATTGGAGCCGGTGATGAGTACGGTCTTGGCGCTGACCGGGGCTATAAAAGAAGCAGCGAGGAAAGCGGCTGCAGTGGCGGCCAGAAGGGGAAGGCGCATAGTTGGAAGGTCCTTGATAAAGTGGAAAGCAGTTCAGTGAGATCATAGCGGCACAAGTGCAAGCTCTGCGCAATCCTGGAGCACGTGACCGCAGAGCGGAAGGGCAAGGGGCAACAGCTTTTTTTTGACCCCTTAGCTTTGGAACGAGCCCATGCACGGCCGCAATATACCGTATAAAACACTTTAATTAAGTTATTTAATACACTGTTATTATTAAATAAAATGAATATAAAAATTCACAGTTTTGCGGATATACGCCAATGGCGTAGTTAAGTGGCTCTGACCTCAAAACAGGTGCCTCCGTATTTGCGAATAATAATCATTTACAATATTTTTGAGGCCTGCTAGTTGTGCGATTAAGAATTATTCTTAACTTTTGCACAAGGCCTAAAGACTATGTTCCACTCCCGATGCTCCTTTTTCA
>CAYGSZ010000589.1:0-1218 GCA_964352705.1 uncultured Rhodobacterales bacterium | reverse complement strand
GCATCGTCATACACGGTGCGCAGTTTCTCTTCGTCCACTGCCGTGTAACGTTGTGTGGTTGAGAGCGAGGCATGACCCAGCAGCTCTTGAATGGTGCGCAAGTCCCCCCCTTTGGCCAGCAAATGAGTCGCGAAGCTATGACGAAAGGCATGAGGCGTTGCACTGTCACTGAGGCCCAGCAGCGCGCGCACTTTACGCACTTGGCGTTGCACCACCCCGGCGTTCAGGCGTGCGCCCCGACTTCCGACAAACAGAGCGTCCTTCGCGGTAATCGCATGAGGGCAGCTCTCCCGATAGGCCGCAACGGCCTGGGCGACAATGGCCAGTACCGGCACGATGCGCTCCTTGTTGCCTTTGCCGAGCACCCGCAAAGTGCCCTGGGTTGACGTTGCACCGTCCAAGTCGCCGCCATTGAGCCCGAGCGCTTCACCGATGCGCAGACCGCAGCCATACAGCAGCAGCATGATCGCCATGTCGCGCTTGGCCAGCCACGGCTCGTCCTGTAGCTCGGCTGCTGTTTTCACCGCCGCCAGGGCATCCTCTGGCGTCAGAGCTTTGGGAATACTGCTCGGCGTTTTGGGCGTACGCACCGCATCAATCGCCGGGTTATGCACCTTGCCGCTGCGATCCAGAAAGCGGAAGAAATTGCGCAGGGTGCTCATCGCCCGCGCAATAGACGTCCGCGCCAGACCCTCGGCGGAACGTCGGGCCAGGTAGCTACGGAAGTCTGCTGTGGTCAGGCTCTGTAAATCTTTCAGGGCCGGCTCTCCGCCCAGATGATCGCGCAAAAACAAAAAGAACGCGGCCAGGTCCCGGCGATAGGCGTCGGTGGTGTGGGCGCTGGCCCGCCGCTCGCTGTTCAGCCAACGGCCCCAATCCTCAATGGCGTCCGTCACATCTTTGGCGACGGCAAAGTTGATCAGTCCTGGGTGGGCCACCAGCGTGCCACAGAGTAGCGTACGACTTCGGAGAGGAAGCCCAGCAACTCTGTTCCTTGATCCTCTGAGAAATACCCTTCGTCTCGACTGCCGACGGCAAACAGAGCCACCGGCATGGTCCCACGCGGCTCCAGGCGCACCAGGGCATCGGACACCACCAGACCTTCCGCTTCGCCATACAAGGCCGTGCCGCCGTCTGCTTTGGTACGCAGCCGTGTGGGCGCGTCGGTGCCGATCAGCATGTCGATGGTGCCGGGCGCTAAAATGCGCAAAGCGGTGC
>CAYGSZ010000588.1:0-1221 GCA_964352705.1 uncultured Rhodobacterales bacterium | reverse complement strand
AAGGCCTTTTTGGCCAGCCAGATCATCACGCACGAATCTTTTCCCAAAGACCAGAGCAGGGCCAGGGGGTCGAACTTGTTATAGGCCTCACGCAAAATAAAAATGCTCTGGGCCTCAAGGGCGTCCAAATCGTCCATGAAATCTCAACTTTCAATCACATTGAGGGCTTTCTAAAGTGTCACATTTTAGTTGTATACGCGCTTTCCTGCTATTCCATAGCTTCAGCACTTGACGGGCAGCAGTCGTCTCAGGCCCAATAATGGTTTAGGTTAGTCCAATTATCTTTAGGGGGCGTAATGACCAAGTTCTTAATATCAGACGAAAATAAAGAAGGATTCCGTTTAGAGGATATTCTGCATGCGATCCGCAAAGACATCATTACCCGCAGCTTAAAAATATCAGATGACAGCCGCCCAGAGGCGCAGCATGTGCTCAACAATAATATTAAGATAATGAACTACTTGTCCGAGACGATCATCCTGGCGGAAGATTCCACACGGACATTGGACAAAGCTTTTGGTCCCCATGGATCAGAACCGCGGATCGGCAAAGACTAGCAGTCCTCTAGATTTATCTTAATTGCCCTACCGTAAAAAAACTCCTAAGTAGCGCCTTAGAATACAACAAGGTTTTTTATGGCGATCACTCATATCGAATATGCGCTCGTCCGGCGTTTGGCGGATGAAAAATTATTTCCCAGCACGCCATCCCTTCTCGAACTCGGCCAGTCCAATTGGTACGGTGACGTTCCGCTCGATACCTTGGCCCAGGATGCCAAGAAATTTGCGGACTCTCCCGAAGAGTCAAACGCTCTGATCGAACGCCTAATGGAACTGTCTAAAGACAAGCCAGAGCACCTGCTGTTTAAAATCGCTGACGTTTTTTGGAAAACGTTTTTGGGGCCGCATTCCTACACGGCGATTGACTTGCATGGCGTTGATGACCGTGCCCATAAGTTTGACCTCAATGAGCCAGTGCCGATCGAAAATCAGTTCGACGTTGTCTGTAATTTTGGCACAGCAGAACACGTCTTTAATGTCTACCAGGTCTTCAAGACCATTCATGAGCGCACCAAGCCCGGTGGTTTGATGTTGCATGGCCTGCCGTTTCAGGGCTGGGTCGATCATGGCTTTTACAATTTTCAGCCGACCTTCTTTTTTGACTTGGCGGCCACGAACCACTATGCGCCGATTTCAATGCTCTACGCCGAAGTCTCGCCGC
>CAYGSZ010000587.1:0-1235 GCA_964352705.1 uncultured Rhodobacterales bacterium | reverse complement strand
GCACCAGATTCCTAATCTGGGGGCCGTGAGTTCGAATCTCGCCGGGGACACCATACCTTTAGAGGTATTCCAGAGAACCCAGAAACTCTGAACAATTGTGAATTGATACTGATAGTTTTCCGCTTAGGATAAAGCAGGGTTCGCGTATTTGGGATACCAGAGGGGAGTATGAAATGACTCTAGATCAATTATCTGTCATCTCGCGTCGGGACATACTGGGGGCGTCGGTGGCCCTCGGTGGTTTAGGTTTGTCTTCAGCAATGCCCAAAAACAGCAGCGCTTCAACAGGCGCGGACACATCATTCGACCCGGTGAGTATGCATCGTAAATTGCGGTTCCGTACTGATGCAGGCCTTGTTTTTTGGTGGTTGCAGGGCGTGAAATACGGTCAAGTGGGCACAACCCTAACGCCACTTTATACCAACCTTGTTGGTACTATTCAGCGCGTCCAGCCAACGGCTGACGGCGGGTTCGATATGACGATGCTGGAAATGGTAATCATTCTAGATGTCGATGGTCGCGCGCCTTTGAGCGCGTGGACAAACCCTTATACGGGTGAGGTACTGCCGGTGAGTTTTCGTCCGGTCGGGCCGACAAACATCCATTATCGGGCCGACGACTCTCGGGTGACCCCTAAAGAGCTTGGCGGTGCCAAGCTCGAATCAGAGGCAAGTATCCACCCGCCGGTCATTGTCGGGGACGACGTGTTTATGTCGGAAGTCATTCGGGCTCGCGTTTATCGTCCTGAACGCGAGGAGCCCTTCGAGGTTAACGATATGTCTCATTATCATGGCAGCCTGAGTGAGTTGGTCGATCCAGAGATTACAATGGCCTCGGCGACGGTGTCTTTCGCAGAGGTCACAGGCTGGCAGAGTTGGATGAAGATGGGGTCCAGACCCGGCAACCTAACGTCGCGCACCTTTGGCCGCAAAGTCTCCAGCTTCGATATGATGCCAGAGAAATGGCGCACCCTGCTGGCAGAGAAAGCGCCTGAGATCGCAGCCAATCCGGCGGCGAGTTTAGACCGGCCAGCCGCCGAGTTTGTTCGTTAATTGGAATCGCCCCCGGCTTTGGTGTAGCGTATAACCTCTAACATCATCGACCTTTTAAAACCGATGCGCTGGTACGTGCATCAAAAAAAGGTGGGCCTGTCTTCCGGGGGGAATCCATGACCGAATTCGCTTACGATCTCTTTCTTATTCTGCACATCTTGGGTTTTGTGTATTGGCTTGGCG
>CAYGSZ010000586.1:0-1237 GCA_964352705.1 uncultured Rhodobacterales bacterium | reverse complement strand
TTTCGACAGTTTCACCGTCAGTTATTGAGACGCGCGAACGGGTGTTCAGCGTGCCCAAGTTACCTGGGCCACTTTATTGCGTTGACCCGAAACATTTTTAGGGGGCGTTGGGGCTACAAATCAACCCCTGACGCAGAGAAGGGGCTTATACTACTTTTACGAGAAAAAGCGGCTGCGCGGCTTAGCCTAGATTTTTGACGACCGCGACAACCTGATGAACGATTAAAGTGGTGCGGCATTTAACCCGTTCTTTCTGATCATTCGCGTGATTCATGTTTGTCCGGAAGGTCTGATTAGCGGCCCTGGTTGCTTCGACATAGCCAGAAATTTCCTTGCGCGCCGCCGCCTCAAAGACCCGCATGGCTTCGTTGAGATCGCTCTCTGTAAAATCCACGGGGACAAAGGCGTCCTCATCCCCGGCATGGGTCGCCACAACCCGTTTGAGACGCTCGACAGCCGCAGCTACTTCAGCAGGCGGGTTACGCTGGCTGAGAATATCAAGCGCCTGGGTGACCGTATCCGCTTGTTTAATTGGAATCATGGGCTTGCCCGGTGGTGAATAACAAGATTATGACAGGCTTTATCATCGCCTCATGAGCCGGGACAAGGCAAGGACAAGGTCGGGCCTTTTCAGCCTTTAACCGCCTATCGCCGGTTTATCCGGGAGGTTGAAAACGCGGATGGCATTATCGCGGAGGATTTTCTTTTTCGGAATATCCCGAAACCCATGGTCCTCGACCTCCTGAATGGCCCGGCGGGGATCAACCACCGGGAAGTCGGTGCCGAACAAAAACTTATCCTGCCCATAGGTGTTGGCGTAATGCACCACGGCGGGTGGCCAGTACTTCGGCGCATAGGCATCGCCGGCCATGTAAACATTCTCGTGCTTCCAGCACATGGCGACCATTTCCTCGGCCCAGGGCGTGCCGAGATGGATGCCGATGATTTTAAGCTCTGGAAAATCGATCGCCACTTGATCCAGCGTGATGGGCCGACCGACTGACGGCAAACGGCGATCTTTCGAGTAAATCAAATTCTGGCCCACTTGCAGCATGATCGGGATCTCAAGCTCACAGCACTTGGCGTAGGTGGGATAAATCTGGGCGGCATCCGGGGCCATGGCAAACCAATGGGGATACCAATGCGCACCAACGAACCCATACTCCGTCACCGCTGTTTCCAACTCGCGCAATTGGGTCATGCCCTTGGTCGGGTCAATCCCGGCCAGACCTGAAAA
>CAYGSZ010000585.1:0-1238 GCA_964352705.1 uncultured Rhodobacterales bacterium | reverse complement strand
GACGATCTTCGCGAATCTCTGAAGGTGGATTTCCCCGATGCCGGCTGGCGGGTGCGGGGCTTGAACCAAGCCGCCCGGAGCCTTGAAGTGTTCCTGGATAACGTCACACTGTTTCTCACCCTGGTTGGCCTGACCGCTTTGTTGACCGGCGGCATTGGCGTGGCCAACGCGGCGCGGGCTTATCTGGATGGCCGCCTGACCACCATTGCCACGTTGAAATGTCTGGGCGCGCCGGGCGGTTTGATTTTCAGCATCTACGCCATTCAACTGACCGTGCTGTCGGTTGTCGGCATAGCGTTGGGTCTGGTGATTGGCGCGGGCGTGCCGTTCCTCGCCGCCAATGCCATCGGCGGCATGCTGCCGGTGGATGCGCGTTTCGGCATTTACAGTGAACCGCTGATTAAGGCGGCCATTTTTGGTGTGCTGTCTGCCGCCGTGTTTGCGTTATGGCCGTTGGCGAAGGCGCGGGAAATTCCGGCAGTGGCGTTGTTCCGTCAATTCCTGAGTGACATTCGGCGCTGGCCGCGCAAGCGTTATATGGCGGGCCTGATCGTTTTGAGTCTGGCCCTTGGGGCCTTTACGGTGTTCACAGCCGACCGGCCAAGCTTTGCGTTTTTCTTCGTCGTCGGGGCTGGAATTTCGCTGGTGCTGTTTCGGTTTGCGGCGGGCGGCGTGATGAGCCTGGCCGCCAAAATGTCGAGTAAGCGCGGCGGCATCACCGCAGGTCGCCCAACATTGCGTCTGGCGATGGCCAACCTGTACCGGCCCGGCAACCCGACAACCTCCGTCGTGTTGTCATTGGGTCTCGGGCTCTCGGTGCTGGTGTGCATTGCGCTGCTGGAATCCAACCTGAACGAACAGATCAACGGTGAATTGCCCGAGCAAGCGCCGAGCATGTTTTTCATCGATATTCAGCCCAGTCAGACCGAGCAGTTTAGAGCCACAGTTGAAGCCCAAGACGGCGTCGACAAGGTGACCCTGGCCTCAATGATCCGGGGCCGGATTGCCATGATTGATGGCGTACCGACCGACGAGGCCCAGATCGACCCGGAAGCCCGCTGGGCCGTGCGCGGCGAGCGCGGCATTTCAACCGCCGACGTGAAGCCTGAGAACGCGAAGCTGGTCAAAGGCGAATGGTGGGCTGAAAACCATGAGGGCGAAAACCTCCTGTCGATAGATTCCCGCGTGGCCGAAGGCCTGGGCCTGGATATTGGTGACAGCCTGACCGTGAACATTCT
>CAYGSZ010000584.1:0-1247 GCA_964352705.1 uncultured Rhodobacterales bacterium | reverse complement strand
CCGAGTTGTGTTTTGGGTGGTGCGTTTAAGGCGTAGCCGATGTTGCCGAATGCAGTGAAATCACCGAACCCGGTCCCGCCGCGCACCGTATCATCGCCAAGAATGTTCGTGCCGTAGGCGTAAACACTCCAGATCTCATTTTCGACACCAAAACGTGCATCAACATTCCAGTAGGACGGATAGAAATGTGCTTCTGCTGTGTCGTTACCGCGATTGCTTTGATACTGGGCATCGATCACACCGAACAGGTCTAAATCGTTCGTGATCGGTGTGGTGTAACCCGCTGACAGGTTCAAGGCATGTTTTGGAGCCCGTTCAATGCGGTTACCTGTTGAGTCAATGGTACAGCCAGGTACGCCATTAAGTGTCGTCGGTGTACAATTTCGAGCACCAGCGATGGCAAGCGGTGTGTTACTGAACTGCGAGAAGTCCGTGTATTCCGTATCCAGGAAGGTATAGCCCAGGTTCAAGGAGACCCCTTCCGCTGGAGCAGCCGCCAAATCGACTTCAAAACCGCGCACCTCGGAGTCAGCAGCGTTTGCTGTTCTGCCTGTGAGGCCGTTTGGTGATGTGTCGTCCGGAATTTGTTGTTGGAACTGCTTGTCGGTGTACTTCATTAAGAACACTGATCCGTTCGCGACCAGACGGCCATCGGCCCATGATGTTTTAGTACCCACTTCATAGTTCCAAAGTGTCTCAGCTGTGTAGCGGGCATTTTCAATGAGCGGTGCTGCCACAGTCGAGAAGCCACCCGGCTTCACGCCTTTAGAGATAGACGCATAAAACAGAGCATCATCGGTCGCTTGATATTCAAGGGTGAATTTTGGTGCAAAAAAGTCGTCGGACGACGACGCAGCAAAACTCGCGAACGCGCCTGCATCTGCTGGCGGACCGAAGACAGATACAGCCGCACCGCCAGATGCCCATTCGTAGTCAAAAGACTCTTCCGAGTATCTTGCTTCGACAGAGCCGACAAGCTTGTCTGAAATGTCATATTCGAAAATGCCATAGACAGACCAGTGTTCGGTATCACGACCCGTCGGACGCGCCGGAGACGGCATCGCCAACCGCGTGTTCAAAGCAGCGGAAGAGACGCCAGCAGGGCCGACGACAACGGTAATGAGATTACGGTCAACGTGATCGTAATTTTCATCCCAGTACAATCCACCAACGGCCCAACGGAAGCCATCGGACTCAAGATCACCAATCCGTATTTCCTGGTTAATCTGGCGCACATTGGTATTGGC
>CAYGSZ010000583.1:0-1250 GCA_964352705.1 uncultured Rhodobacterales bacterium | reverse complement strand
GCCCCACGTCCTCTAGAAAATCTTCTAAAACACCAGACCCGCAGCTTTCGTTCATCACCTCGGCCATCCGCCGGGCTGATAAGATGCTTTACTGCTACCATCCTCTTCAGGTGAAGCAGGTCAGGCAGGCTGTCGGCGGCAGCCAGCGGGAATTTGCCACGCGTTTTGGCCTGAGCCCGCGCACCCTGGCGAACTGGGAAAGCGGGCGACGCGGCCCCGATCGGGCGGCAACGGCCCTGCTCAAAATCATCGCCTACGCGCCGGACGTGGTGGACGCCGCCCTGAAAGCAGAGCCCGGCTTTCTCGATCGCGTTGCCGAACATGCTGAGGGCGATGAGACAGTTGAATTCGATTAATGGCCCTAAAACAAGCTTCATACGCTTGAGATTGACGCCTGACTGAACCACGTACAGAGTCTGAACATCAGCTCACAGATCAGGATTTCGCACGATGCCAAAAACATCTCTCACGCGCCGGGCCTTTGGCGCCCTCACCGTTGCTGCAACGGCGCTGCCTGCCCTGCCCAAGCTGGCACAGGCAGCCGATAAGATGATGACCCGCCCGATTCCCTCGACCGGAGAAGCCCTGCCGGTGATCGGCCTGGGCACCTCCAGTTCCTTCATTGTAGACCGCAGCGATACGGAGGCGATGGCACAACGCAAGGCGGTGATCCAAACCCTTCTGGATCACGGCGGATCGCTGATTGATACCGCGCCGTCCTATCGCGGCTCAGAAGCCATTGTGGGCGATCTGGTGAAAGACCTGGGCATGCGCGATGCTGCCTTTCTGGCCACCAAGGTCCGGGTGGAAGGCGAACAGGACGGTCTGGACGAGCTAAACGCCTCGTTTGGTTTGCTGCACAGTGAGCGCATCGACCTGATCCAGGTTCATAATCTGGTCGACACCGACCGGAAACTCGGCACCATGCGCGAATGGCGGCAAGATGGCCGCTACCGCTATATCGGCATCACCCATTGGCGGCCTGAGGCCCAAGAGGCCCTGGTGCCGGTGATGGAGGATCAATCCGTCGATTTCTGCCAGTTTCAGTACAACATCGAGGAACGCAGCGCGGAAAACCGCCTGCTGCCAATCGCCGCCGAACTTGGCGTCGCAACCCTGATCAACGTGCCCTTCGGCCGGGGAAGTCTGTTTGAACAGACACAAGGCAAAGACATCCCCGCATGGGCGGCCGAGTTCGCCTCAAGCTGGGGACAGTTCTACTTGAAGTTCATCCTGTCGCACCCCGCCGT
>CAYGSZ010000582.1:0-1250 GCA_964352705.1 uncultured Rhodobacterales bacterium | reverse complement strand
TCGGCAAGTTTAAAATCTGGACCGACGCGATTATTGAAACCCTGGGCATTATGCTAACACCTGAACGCAAGCTGGAATGCACCCGGCTGATCATTGACTATCAGCATTATTTTGTGGATCGCATTGCCGAGAAAAAAGCGAACCCGGAGACGGATATTTTATCAGAGCTTGTAGCGGCCACCCATGAGGATGGCAAACCTTTAAGCACCGAAGAACTACTGGCGGTGATTCAACAATTGTTGGTGGCAGGAAACGAAACCACACGCAATCATCTGGCCAAGTCGATATTGCTGCTGATTGAAAATCCTGAGCAACAGAAATTGCTGCGCGATGATCTTTCCCTGGTGCCAAACTTTGTCGAGGAATCTTTGCGTTTGGAAAGCCCGGTGCAAGGTCTTTTCAGAACGGCAACACAAGACACCAAATTGGGCGCCTACAACATTCCCAAAGGCGCAAAAATCTACGTGGCATACGGCGCGGCCAACCGCGACGACAAAAAGTTTCCAGGCGCGGCGACGTTAGATGTGACGCGGAAGAACGCCAACCGTCATCTGGCCTTTAGCCATGGCATTCATCGCTGCATTGGACAGATGCTGGCCCGTAAGGAATTGGAGATTGCGATGACCGCGCTGTTAACACGCCTAGATAACATCGCGTTGGACCCCGCTTATCCAATGCCAGAACATGCCCCAAGTTTTATTCTGCGGGGTCTTAAAACCATGCACATCACCTTTGATAAGCTGAGTTAAACCTCATGGAAAAACAGAGCCTGTGGCGACTGGCGGCGTTTGCCTCGCCGCTGACTCCTGTGACGGTGGCGTTCGTCCCCTTGGTTCTGTTTCTGCCCAGCTTCTATGCCCAAGACTTGGGTTTTGATGTGGCAGCCGTTGGGGCCGCGCTGATTTTTGCACGCTTGGTGGATGCCATTTCAGACCCGCTGATCGGGTTCCTTTCGGACCGCACCAAATCCCGTTTGGGGCGACGGCGGCCCTGGATACTGGCGGGCGCACCGCTGCTGATGCTGGCGGTGTGGAATCTGTTTGTGCCCTCGGGCGACATGACAACGCTGGGCCTGCAAGTGGCTGTGGTGTTTGTGTATGTGTCATGGACCATGGTGTTTATCCCCCATCAGGCCTGGGGCGCGGAGCTGAACAATGATTACAAGCAACGCACCCGCATTAATGTCTTCCTCGGACTGTTCAACACCTTTGGTGTTTTTCTGTGCCTGCTGATTCCGTTCTTTTTTCTCA
>CAYGSZ010000581.1:0-1258 GCA_964352705.1 uncultured Rhodobacterales bacterium | reverse complement strand
ACCAGTTCGCCTTTGATGAGGATTTCGCCGTCGTCGGCAATCTTGATCTCGACGCCGCGTAAAGGAGGACCCACGGCATGGAGTTTAATTTTACCCGGTGGGTTTGCGGTCGCCACGGGCGAGGATTCCGTTTGGCCAAACCCTTGCAAAATGCGGATGCCCAGGGCTGTGAAAAACAAGCCGACTTCATAGTTCAAGGGTGCGCCACCTGAGACTAAAGCTTTGAGGCGCCCCCCGAACCGTTGACGCACTTTGTTGCGCACCAAACTTTCGCACACAACGTCGAGCAGCTTATCCCAAAGTGTCAGACTGCTTGGGTCTTCATACCGCTTGCTGCCCAGCTCAACGGTCTTGGCAAATAGCTTTTTGCGAAAATTACTTTGTGTTTTCAGACCCAGATTGATGCGATTGCGCATGGTCTCGTACAATCGGGGAACCGCCGTCATGATGGTCGGGCGGACTTCCGCCATATAGTTGATCAAGGCGTCTACGCGATCGGCGTAATAAATCTGCGCGCCCAAACAGATGGGAAAGTAAATGCCTCCGACATGTTCGTAGGCGTGGGAGAGGGGCAGGAACGACAGAAAAACTTCTTGTCCCAATCCAAGGTCTTCCAGGATCAGCGTTGCGCCGTCACAATTGCAGAGAATTCCTCCGTGAGTCAGCATCACCCCTTTAGGAAGCCCACCGGTGCCGGACGTGTAAATAATACTGCACATATCCCCGCGTTCGGCTTTAGCCACATGGGCCGGAATACCTTTGCCGCGTCCGGCGTCCAGAATGTCAGCCCAGGCTTTGGTCTCAATCTCTGAATGAATCACAGAGTCCGCATCATCAATGACGATGACCCTGAGCTTGTGATCTGCGCCTGCGGCCGCCGCGATCAAAGGGGCGGCAAGCGCAGGCGTCGACACAATCGCGACCCGCGCCCCTGAATCGTTGATGATGTGGAGATGATTGACCGACGTGTTGGTGGTGTAAGTCGGGACTGAAATGGCACCGATTGATTTAATGGCAACATCCGCAATCAGCCATTCAGGCCGGTTTTCACCAACAATCATAACGCGCTCACCGGACTTAACGCCCATAGCCGTTATAAGGCCATTGGCCAGCGCGATAACGTTATCAGCGGTTTCTTGCCACGTCAGAGGTGTATAAACGCCATCGCGTTTTCCCCAAACAAAGGGGTCGTTCCCAAACCGCTTGGCTTGGTCAAAAAACAGTTCAGGAAGATTGCGCACCTCGCGCGCATCGATCG
>CAYGSZ010000580.1:0-1268 GCA_964352705.1 uncultured Rhodobacterales bacterium | reverse complement strand
CCCTCATTTTACTGGTCTAACACAGAGCACCAGATATTTTTCTTTCTGAGCAAACTCTCAAACTCGAGCAGTAAATCTTTTTGTAGCTGTGATTTCATTTGCATGAAGAATTCGTAGTAGAATTTACCTTGGGTAAATAAGGAATGTGTTCTAGTTTTAACCGTGTTGACCTTAAGTAGATAATCCAGTTTGACCTGTTCTCCAGCCTGACCAAGTATAATAATCAGTCTATAGCAGATAGCCACCAATAAAAATAATCGGTCTCTTCTGTCAGCTGATTTGATATGGGTGTGTTGCAATCCATAACCAAACCGCTTGTCTTTCACATCTCTAAAATAAGGCTCAATCTTCCAACGCTCGCTGTACAAAGTCACCAAAGCTCGGCCAGCTTTATCTGCCAGGTTGCTTGCTAAGTACCAGGCAGCTTTCATACCTTTGTCTTTAACGCAAACCACTTGAGCTACTGCAAACTGTTCTCGGGTGATGCTGGCTTGTTTGATACGAGTTATCTTTGCAGGCTCTAACCACTGTGAAGCCTTCTTACACTGACTCTTGCTGTCAGTTATCAACGTATTTGATTTAATCCTGATGACATAATTGAATTTCAATTCATTCTCCAGAAATGCAAAAAAATTGTGGGCAGCAAAGCCACGGTCGGCTACTAAAGTCACTTGGACGTCATGGGGTAGAACTCCTTTCAAACGACTTAACAACTGGTCTTCATAACGACCTCGATTATATTTTAATTGTCTTTTCTCCACTGTTTTCCATAACAAAGGCGTGCTGCTTCCTTGGCTCTCAATACATTCAAGCTTAATTGATGTTGAGCATCTCCATCAAAACTGCTCCAATCTAAAGCCACCAGCAAATCTTTTTGACTGCCCACCACATAAGGTACCCACAAGGAGGACAACTCCCAAATATCAAAGCCTGGATTACTGAGTAAACCGTCGATTTGTTTGGTTGCGTGCTTTTTATTCACCTGACGGGCACTGGCCATACCACGACCCATATCATGCAAGAACAAAGATTCACTTTTTAACAAAGCCTATCGCGGCATACGACAACGATAATTGCCTCTTCTTGTGCAATTCATCGCCAAATATCTCTGACATCACGCCTTGAATATCCCACAAGTTGGGCTCTAAATTTGAATTCATCACATATCTCCTTGAATAGAAATATGCTTAGTCTGATCCTTTTTTAATGTTTTTTAACTACTTAAATGAAAAATCCTAACAATTTATATGAGGGGATTGATGAGGGTT
>CAYGSZ010000579.1:0-1272 GCA_964352705.1 uncultured Rhodobacterales bacterium | reverse complement strand
GCGCCGATGTTGATCCACTGGACATTGGAGAGGCTTTTATAGCGCTTTGAGTATTCCCCATATTGGAGGTTTCGCATCAGTGCCGAAAAAGCGACCAACCGCCCGGGTCGTCCCGGCGCAACAACCAAGGGCAGCGTGATGGCTTCGATGATCATTTCTGAGCCACTGCTGGCGGCCAATTCAATTTCCGACCGCAGACCACAAGGCGTCGATATAACCTGACGAGTATTGTGATACATCACATCGCGGATCGATTTTGGCTGGCCTTCGCCCATGGCTTCACCGGTTTTATCTTTGCCCCAACGTTCTACCAAGCCCGTGCCCATAAGCCGGACGATCATAGCGCCATCTTCGCGTATTTCTGAAATGTGAACAAACGGCGCGTAACTCGGGTGTGGATTATCTAGAAAATCCGTTTGCGCGGGAACAATTTGACCATCGGCGCACAGGGATTTCCAATGCTCAAAAAAGCCAAGGCATTCTTCAGACTGGAATAGAGATTTAACCAAAGCGCGTTCTCGCTGATCATCCGTCGCTCACACGACTGCGTGTGAAATCCAGAACGACATTTGTAACAGCGGTGTGGTGTTACCCCTACACCGAAGTGTCGCTGACACGGTTGAGATTTATCGTGGGTCTAGCAATCTGTGGTTTAGGGTGGCGCACGTTATAGAGCGAAGTGCCTAAAGCTGAGCCTAAATCTGCTCGCTAAAGCTCGCCGTCGAACATGACCATGGGTTCCATGGTGAGGTCGAAGTTTTTATAGAACGCGCGTGCGGGCGCATTGTCGGCCTCGGTGGCCACCCAGACATCTGCACAGTTCCGGGCGCGGCCAATAGCGATCAGTTCGGTGACCATATCCAGCCCAACACCCTTGCGTTGAAAGCGCGGGCACACCCCCACATTATCGATGTAAAGTTCCGGTGTGTTATCGGGATGCTTGTGGATGATGCCACGGGCTTGGCCAATGACCACGCCGTCAAGTATGGCAACGCACAGAACATGGTTTTGCTCGGCCAGATAATCGGCCAGAAGGTCAGGCGTGACCTGCTCGTCGAACACCTCCTCGGCGATTTTTTCGAGGAGATGAGCATCGGCTGGGCCGACAATATGGATGGTCGCGGGGATATCTGAATTCATGCGGCGCACCATGCCTGCATTCCAATCGTATTGGAAGCAATACCTGTTGCCGCAGAAAACGTTTCACCCCGACAGAGCTGTGAGAGTGACGGACAGAATTTAGATACCGGCTTTAGATAAAAAATAAAGCTG
>CAYGSZ010000578.1:0-1282 GCA_964352705.1 uncultured Rhodobacterales bacterium | reverse complement strand
GACGAAATGAACGCGCAAATGCCCCTCCCCCTCAGCATTAAAGAAGCCGCTTAACGGCTCCTGCGCAGTTCATGAAAAACCCGGCTGTTAAGGCCGGGTTTTTTTGTGCCGGAGAACAGGCTCTCAACATTAACCGCCCCGGTAACCAAGATGGCGTGCATTGTCGATACACTCTGTGCGACTTGTAAAAGCTTTATTGGACGCGCCCAAAGGCTTGCCCGCGCCGTCCTTAAGACGCCAACGCCACTTTTTAGCCTTGTCCGTATAGAACTCCCATGAGTCACCAGCGGTCTTATCATCGTCAGCCATGAGTGATCGTATCCGCGCCCTGGCTGCTGGAATGACTTTTTCAGCTGATCTGTTAAGGAGTGACTTGAGGTCTTGAAGCTCGTCATCAAGAGCACCACGCACTTTGCCAAACTGTTGATCTGCTGACGAAACCAGCCTGCCAACGTCTTTTTCAATCTTATCAAGCCGGGCCTTGTTCTTTTCAGAACCCAATTGCTGCTCAGCCAACTTTTCAAATGCTTCTAGCTTTGCCGCGACCGCCGAGGACACTGCCTTCAAACGACCCTCAACCTTTGCAGAAGCCTTCTTGAGCCGCTCCAATTCGGGTGCTGCTGCTGTCCGGGCTTTTTCGGCAGCTTCTGTAACTGTCTTTCTCGCCCGTGCGGTCGGCGACTGATCACTCGGCTGTGGCGCTGCCGATATAGATTTTAAAGCCACCTTAGGTTTTGATTTCAGCTTTGCTGGTGCCTTAAGTTTTGGTTTGGCGGTCGCCGCTTTCGCTTTCGCTTTTGCAGACGGCTTTGTCGCTACTTTTAGAGATGCTGGAGCTTTGGCGGGTGATTTAGCCATTTTTGTAAATCCTTTTGGTTGAACCAGACTCTGAATTCAGTCGAAAAACCTTACATCGAGTCGCCTTAAAATGCGATTCTTGATCTCTCAAATGGGTTTTGTCTCTCCCAGCCGCAAGGACTCTGGCTCACTTTTCGGGAGAAAACATGAAGAGTTGAACCACCCGTAAAACGATTCAGCTTTCGTTAAACAATCCCCGGAATCAGTAGGGTCAGACAATGCCACCGGGGCTCTCTCTCCTCCCTCCCACCCCACGATCTCCGGTGCTCTAGCGGCGAACGCCCCCACGCGTTCGCCGCTTTTTTTACGGCGGACCGCGCTGGCGCGTCACACCCTGTCGATTATCAGGTTCGCTTATGCAGTTCCGCCCTCGTCCACAGGCCGACAGTGCTGACAATCAACGTTGAAGACACCAGCATCGCCA
>CAYGSZ010000577.1:0-1288 GCA_964352705.1 uncultured Rhodobacterales bacterium | reverse complement strand
TGTTGAGAGCGACTATCTGGACGCCGCCTACGCCGACTACGGCGACGACTTCGAGGTTAATCCGAAGTTCGACGAAGCTCCCTCGAAACTCGGGGCGCGACTCAAGGAAATGGGATACCTCTAGGCCGACGAGCGCACCGTGGGTTCGAATCCCACCCTCTCAGTTATTTTCTATGACAGACAAACGACTATGCAGATTGTCATTGCTGCTTGAGACCTTAATGAGGTGTCGTTGGCAAGAGTTTGCCTCTTACAAGAACTGTGAAAAGCTCAATTCTAAACCTTGATAACTAAGCACTTAATGGAGAGGCGTCTTTATGAAAAAGGTCAATATTGAGCACAGTTTGTCTGAGGCTCAGGCTTTAGAGGACCAGGGCAAATGGGTTGACGCAATATCGCTGCGTGCGGAGGCCGTTATAGAAACTGCAGGCATGAGTGTTCGCAACCCTACGCCAAGACAGCCCTATCCAAGCAATGATCTTGAGGTGATTGCTGAACGGCACGGCCCAACAAAAAGACACCACGACTATCTTCAGCACTATTGGCGTCACCTTCAACACGTTAGAGAAAGCGCTCTAAAAGTCGTTGAAGTTGGCGTGCAGTCTTCTCGATCCGTCAAGACCTGGGCTGAATTTTTTCCTAACGCTACGATTTACGGAATAGATATCGACGAAAAATGCCGCGCGTTCTCTGAAGACCGTATTGATATTCACATTGGTGATCAGATGGACGAAAAATTTCTTCTTGATTTCGTCGATAAAACCGGTGGCGATTTCGACGTAGTCATCGATGATGGATTGCACACGCCATACAGCATTATGAAATCTTTCAGCTACCTTTACCCTGCTCTGAAAGACCACGGCACCTATGTTATTGAGGATATTCAGCGTCAACCCGAAACGCTCAGCTTTATTAGCTATCTTATGTCCTGTGTGAATTATTACCCTGACGATGTCCACCTCGCCGAATGGCCGGGTCTGTCCGCATTTGAGGAGCACGCGCCATGGATTGTGCATAACACCGTTGGCGTAGCGTTCTATCGTTACATCGCGTTCATCGACAGAGGCTTCAATCCACGAGACAATAAATTCTTAGTGCCATTAGAAGAATTCCGCGGAAAAAAAGATGAACAGATGGATGCAACCGTTGCTGAAATGAAAGCGAAAAACATTGCCATAACGCGGGAGTCTCTGGCCGAGCACCTTCACCAAAACAATCTTCCATTTTTGAAGCGTTTGATGAACCGCTTGGCGAAAGAGGGGCAAGGCGACTGATCACAAATCGAGCC
>CAYGSZ010000576.1:0-1318 GCA_964352705.1 uncultured Rhodobacterales bacterium | reverse complement strand
CGCCGGTGATAACAGCGGTGATGTGTTTGGTTTGCGGATCAATCTCAAGGTCCTCCGCCGCGCCCGCGCTGATGGTGAGGTTCTCCTGTTCTGCCAGCAGCGCCTGAACCGCTTGACGATAAAGTTTGCGATCAGCCTGGGCGCGCGGACCGCGCACAGCAGGGCCTTTGGACAAATTGAGCATGCGGAACTGAATACCGCCCGCATCAATAGCCTTGCCCATGATGCCATCGAGCGCATCAATTTCCCGCACCAGATGACCTTTGGCCAAGCCGCCAATCGCCGGATTGCAAGACATCTCGCCGACCGTCTCAACCTTATGGGTGAGCAGCAACGTGCGCGCACCGACGCGCGCGGCAGCCGCAGCGGCTTCCGTGCCTGCGTGACCGCCACCGACCACGATGACGTCATAAGCGTTGGTTTTATCCGGCGTCATAGAATGCACACTCTCCAGGAAATGCGCGCTCTATATAGAGGACTATTGGTCCGCCGTCACCGTTTCGGTTGCAGGCTTCGCATTATCGTCTGGGTCAGGCCTCATGGCGATCGGCAGCAAGACCAAAGACAATGTGCAAAACAGGATCACGGCAATGGCCAAAGCCAAAGGACCGCTGACCAAATAGGGCGCGACCAGCTGTGTGCCTAAAGCCGACATGCCCATGGCCGTGAACATCATCAACCCCCCAGCAGACCCGGTGGACGCTCCGGAAAAGGCCATGGCGCGGGCAAAGCCCGGACCACCGCGAAACCCGAGGCCAATGGCCATAGGCAACATGGTCAGGGTGAAACTGACCGAGCTAAACCGCTCGGGGAAAACCACAGCCAACCCAAGAAACAACGCACCGCTGATAAACTGCAACAGCGCGCCGACAGTGATAATACGATCAATGCCAAACCGGTCGGTCAGCTTGCCCGCCAGATTGGCAACGATGACAAAGCACACAATCAGAGACACCTGCATGGTAACAAACGCCGTCGTGCTCTCGCCCAGATAGGTCACGATCAAATAGGGCGACGCCATAATAAAGACAATCAAGCCGGTGAACCCCATGGCATGGCTGACCTGATAGCTCATAAACCGGCGCGACTTCATCAAACGCCAATAGCGCAAAACCGCCGTGGGGCGATCCGCATCGCGGGGCGGTGGTGCGGGTAAGGTGAGACCTTGCAGCGCCAAAACGGTGAGCACGGCAATCATCGCCATCAACCAAAACGTCGAGGACCATCCAAAAGAAATCACTAACCACGCGCCCAAAACCGGCGCTATGGCCGGCAACGCCGCTTCCATGGACGACACCACAGAGATCAGCCGCACAAC
>CAYGSZ010000575.1:0-1323 GCA_964352705.1 uncultured Rhodobacterales bacterium | reverse complement strand
AGAGGCGGTCAGCGTGATGGTGTGCTTGAGTCGCCGTCGATAGATCGGTCTGCCAAGACGTCGAGACCTCGGTCTCCCAAGACGTTGATACGTCCGTTTGCCACGGCAGAGTCCACTGCTGTTCGCCAGGGGTGAGTCGATCTGTGTCCTGCAGAAGAAGATTTTCGCAACCGCGCAAACGGCGCTTGATCATTTCCGCTGCTCTCAGCCCCACCGAAATAGTCAAGAGCAATGGCGAGCGAAATAATATCTTCCAACGCTGTGTTGGAACCGGTTGCTCGGTTATCAACCACGAAGCCCATCGGCTTTTCGGCTACCGAGCGCTTTTGAATCGCCGGAGTGCCAAATTCTGGGCGGTCTGGTGGCCAGTATAAGGGGACGTGCGTCATAGAGCAGCCTCGCAAGTTACAGTCTTTGAACCTCTGAGTTCCGATTCGGAACTCTTCGGATTGCGCTCTTAAGCGGCACAATTCCGACCTAACCTAACGGCGCAAAACGGCGCAGAGACTCTGGGCTGGTTGCTGTTTCACACCCGTTAGTTGAGAGACAAGTCTGCACGACCCTTTAATGGTTGGTACCTGTCAGTTCTGACAGGTTATCGGCTGCCCTAGTTGTGATCCGATACAATCCACTACTTCTGATACGGGCAAGGTCACATACAATGCAGGCTTCAATAATAGAAATGCCAGATCAACGGTCTACATCAACAACGGCGTTGGAAGGAATGTTCCGCCTGCGTCACGAGGTATTCAAAGAACGGTTAAATTGGGATGTTGGTTGCGTCGCTGGTAAGGAACGTGATGACTTTGATGACCTGGATCCAGTGTACATCGTTTGTGAGGAAGAGGGCGAAGTCATGGGCTCATGGCGTTTACTGCCAACAACCGGTCCTTACATGCTCAAGAATGTTTTTCCTGAGTTGTTGCATGGCGCGCCCGCACCGGAAGCTGAGAATACCTGGGAGATTAGCCGGTTCGCCGTGTCAAAGCGGGTGGTCGGGAATGACTCTCTTGGAACCATTCGCACCGTTACCAACACACTCCTCGAAGAACTCTTCAAGTTTGCCTCGCGGCGCAGCATTGAGCGCATTGTTGCCGTATCAGATATTCGGTTCGAACGTATCCTCAAAAGAGCTGGGCTTCTGACCACGCGCTTTGGTGAGCCATTGCAGATTGGTGTCACAAAAGCTGTTTCTGGGTATGCCGATGTCAGTCAGTTGAATATGAAGCGGTTAGAACTGACAGGACAAAAGTTGGTCTCAGATTCCACACCACACGCTATGGAGCTTCATAAGCTGGCAGCCTAATCTCAGCCCTGCCACCA
>CAYGSZ010000574.1:0-1335 GCA_964352705.1 uncultured Rhodobacterales bacterium | reverse complement strand
CGTACATGGGGTGAACATAGGCGTAGCCGACAACGCCGTCGTCATCCACGGCGACCAGAAGATGATCGACTTTTGTCCGACCGAAACACGCTTTCATGATGCGGGAGGAGAGCCGCTCTATCGGTTTTTCTCCGTCTTCTGCATACCATTGATTGACCAACTCGAGTATGCGGCTGGCGTCTCTCTTGGTCGCGCGTCGGATAACGACACTATACCGGGCCATCCTGCGTCTGGCCTTTAATCTGCGCCGCGCCCGCCATGGGCTTCAGACCAGCCAATGGGATCGGCAAGAAAGTCTCTTACACCCTGAATCTTTTTAGCATCAAAATAGTTTCCAGCTTCAGCCGCTTCGAGCACGTCTGCCCAGGTACACAGATACAACAGTGACACCTCTTCTTTTTGCAGACTGTCCAGCGCCCCTGGGAAGGCCCCGTAGAAGAACACGACGAAGGTGTGATTGCACGTTGCCCCAGCGTCACGAATGGCCTTCACGAAGGCCAGCTTGCTGCCGCCATCGGTTGCCAGATCTTCCACCAGCAGTACTTTCGAGCCTTCTTCCAGGCTACCCTCAATCTGCGCCATGCGGCCGAAGCCCTTGGGCTTTTTACGGACATACTGCATGGGTAGCATCAGAGCATCTGCAAGCCATGCGGCATAGGGAATCCCAGCGGTCTCACCACCGGCGACGCTATCCAGGCTTTCAAACCCTATGGTTTGCTCAATCTCTTCGCGGGCCAGCAGAGTGATGGTCCGGCGTGCTCGTGGAAACGAAATCAGCCAGCGGCAATCAATATAAACCGGGCTCGCCCATCCAGCTGTAAGCGTGTATGGCTCTTCAGGCCGAAAGTTGACCGCTTTGGTTTCGAGCAGGATATTGGCGATGGTCCGGGCGGCCGCCTGTTGGCGTGGCGTGCGGGTTGGGGCGCTTGTAAACGTCATTTTTATGAAAGTCTTTCTGCTGTCTTTACGAGTTAAGCTTCCCCTTGTTTACTGAGTTGTGTCGCATCTCTCAACGCCTACGGACGGATCGTTCTTCCTTGCCCATCTTATGACCTCATCTTCGCAGACTTCTCCCGTCCTTTGGGCTCTGACAGACGACCGGCCGGGCAACAATGTCCAGGTTTTGGGCGTTGCAAAGGCCCTGGGGTGGACAGTTATTGAGAAGCCGATTCGCTATACCGCTTTTGCACGACTGCCCAACATCATTCGCCGGGCGACTTTGGCGGGGGTGACAGACGCCAGCCGGGCCGATTTGAGCGGTCCCTGGCCAGATGTGGTCATTGCGGCAGGGCGTCGCGCGGCCCCTGTGGCGCGCTGGATCAAGCGTCAGTCTGC
>CAYGSZ010000573.1:0-1336 GCA_964352705.1 uncultured Rhodobacterales bacterium | reverse complement strand
GGCGCATCGCCCCGGCTTTTGCGCCAGTCGGCTTTTACACGCGCCATCAGCTCCGGATCGGTGTAAAGATCGATGGCTGTTGCGGTCATGGTTTTAGCCGCCGTCACCAGGGCCTTGGTGCCGATGCTGGTGCCGGTCGAGGCCACCACAGGCCAGGAATGTGTCGGCAGGCCCTGGCCGTAAGAGGCCACGCCCAAGCCGCCAATGGGCACGAACCACGAGATATCGCCCACATCTGTTGAAGCCCGCGCCGGGGTTGGTTCATCGGGCAGGGGCGCAATATCTGTGGCCAGCGCCGGGGTGTCGTCGTCACCAATGGCCCGGCCAAACGGGTCTTGAAATTCCAACTGGGTGGTCCGCGCGAAGGCCAGTTCCTGTGCGTCCCATTTCGGCGCGCCGATGGTGGTCAGATTTTTGTGGGTTTGTTCCGCCAGCGCCTGCACCGTAATCATTTCATGAATCTCGGACTGCACCTCAACGGCTTCCAATTCCGTGCGGCTCATCCTGGCCGCAGCCTCGGCAATCTCTTTGACCCACTCGAAGTAACTCACCACGTCGGTAAATTTATCGGCGCGAATGTAATACCAAACCTCGGCCTCGGGTGGCACCACGTTGGGCTGACCGCCGCCTTTGGTAATGACGTAATGAATCCGCGCGTCGGGCTTGATGTGCTCGCGCATGTAGTTCACGCCCACACTCATCAACTCCACGCCATCCAGCGCCGAGCGGCCCGACCAGGGCATGGCCGAGGCATGGGCGGCAGAGCCTTTAAAGCGGAACTTCACGTTTACAATCGCTTTGGTGTTGCCGTAGGACGCCCGGTTCCGGTCGGTCGGGTGCCAGTTCAAAATCACATCGTCGTCTTTAAAGTAGCCGTCGCGCAGCATGTATACCTTGCCGATGCCGGTTTCTTCAGCCGGTGTGCCGTACAGTTTAATGGTGCCCTCAAAGGCGCCAGACGCGATCAATTCCTTAATCGCCATGGCCGCACCGGTGGAGCCAACCCCAAACACGGAATGACCGCAGGCATGTCCGGCCTCCGGGTTGGGGCCAACCGTCGGGGTCGGCGAGGCGGCTTGCGAGACCCCAGGCAGGGCATCAAATTCCGCCAGAATGCCAATCACCGGTTTGCCCGATCCATAGGTGGCCACAAACGCAGTCTCCATGCCCGCCACGCCGGATTCCACCGAGAAGCCATGGTCCACCAACAGCGTCTGCAACTCTTTGGACGACTTGGTTTCTTCCAGGCTGGTCTCGGCATAGGACCAGATATTTAGATTGGCGGTTTCCAGAACCTGCGTCTGACTGTCCAGCCATGACCAGGCATTCTGTTTCA
>CAYGSZ010000572.1:0-1337 GCA_964352705.1 uncultured Rhodobacterales bacterium | reverse complement strand
GCTGCGGATAATTGTGTTCGGGATATAGGAATGATCCCACTGGTCGGTAGTCAGGCCTAACCGCAGGATCACCAGATCGAGCGAGGGGCTAACCCACATCACGCGATTGCTTCCGCCTTCCATAAAAAACATATCGTTGACGAGAAACGGTTCCGATTGATAGTGACCGATGCCTGTGCCTTCGTAAACTTCACGGATGCCTGCGCCATTGTTACCGGTCCAGATATGCAAACCATACGGCGGATAGTGTTGTCCCGCCGCTGTCATTTCGTTGACCCAGCCAGCCGGGAGAATCTGCTGTCCCCGGAATGCGCCGTCGTGTGCCAGCATAAACCCCAAGCGCGCCCAGTCTCTGGGGGTGGCACGGAAACAACACTCCATGTGGGCCCGGCCCCCAGCATGTTCAGCATAAAAACTACTGAACGTCGCACCCAATGGCTTCCACAGGCGTTGATCAAAATACTCATGGGGCGGCACGCCCGTCGCGCGCTCCAAAACAAGGGCCAGTAAAATCGAGTTAGCATTGGATATATTGAAAATCGTTCCGGGTTCATTGGCCAATTGAAACGACACGGCTGTGCCCGCAATATCTGGCCCCCATGCCAGCCGTGTTTGTTTGTTGAGCGGGCTCGGACCAAAGGGCGGGTTTTCCAAACCGCTTGTGTTTTCCAGGAGGTGGCGCACGAGAATGCCAGAGCGTGCATCATTTCGCCATTCCGGCACGTATGTGCTCACCGGCTCATCAAGGGAAACATCACCGTCCCCGACCGCAAAGCCGAATAGTATGCCGATCAACGACTTGGTCATTCCCCGCCCGCTGTAAGGCGTATTTTCACCAATACCGTTCCAGTACCGCTCAAGCAGAACACGGCCTTGGTGCACCACCACCAACGCTTCAGTGTTTCTGACGCCGGCCCAGGCCGACACGTCTTCTAAAGCGCGCTCAGTTTCAGGTGGCAGATTTGGCGTAACGGAAGGAAAAAAGTCTGCGGGCTCACGCTGAACGTCGTACGTCGGCGTATAAAAAGAATCCGGCCACTCGCCAGCGTTTTCCGGCTGATTAAGAAACCGGTCGATATAAACCCATTCATCAGATGCAATGAGCGCGATGCCCGGAACAGCAAGAAGCAAACCTACCGCGAGTAGGACGTACTTTTTCATCAGCTTTTGGTTTCGCCCCTTAAGACGCCCTCAGGGTCGTCCAGAATATCCGGGTGATGAAGGCGCGTCAGGCGCAGCCACTCCTCTGGCATTTCGTCGAGATTATTGCATGTCGCACCAATGCCACTCGACATCGTGTGTCCCTGTATATCGCCCATCTCCATCCACGGGCGCCA
>CAYGSZ010000571.1:0-1337 GCA_964352705.1 uncultured Rhodobacterales bacterium | reverse complement strand
TGCAAAAGCGCGCACTCGATCCGTCCTTGCCGGCCATGAAAGCGCTGGGTGTGCCGGAATTGGCGGCGTTTCTGAGCGGCGAAATCAGCCGCGAAGAGGCCGTGACCCGTGCCCAGCAGCACACCCGAAACTACGCCAAACGTCAGACAACCTGGTTTCGCACTCAGTTTACTGCGTCTGAAACGGTTGATACGCAATATTCAGAAAGATTATTTGATAAAATCTTTCCAAAAATTCGCGCCCTGGTGTTGACCTGAGCAAATCCGCTTGATAGGAAACTTCTTAGTGCCGCCTCCTCACCGGGGCGGTTTGTGTTTTTTTTGGGATATCGGCGTGGTTCGCAGGTTAGGCGACGCGACTCAAAAGTGAGGCTAAGCGCCTCGAAAGCTAGGGAACGGATTACGATGCCACGGGATTCACTCGAAGGACGCCAGATGGGACGCCAAATGAAGGGCGCAGCCATCATTCTTAAAGCCCTCGAAGAGCAGGGTGTGGAAGTCGTGTTCGGCTATCCCGGTGGCGCCGTGCTGCCCATCTACGATGAGATTTTTAAGCAGAAAAAGATCAGGCATATTTTGGTGCGCCACGAGCAGGGTGCTGTCCATGCCGCCGAGGGCTATGCCCGTTCGACCGGCAAAGTGGGCGTGGTGCTGGTGACCTCTGGTCCGGGGGCGACCAACGCGGTGACAGGTCTGACCGATGCGCTGATGGATTCCATTCCGGTGGTCTGCCTGACCGGTCAGGTGCCGACCCATCTGATTGGCAATGATGCCTTTCAGGAGGCCGACACGGTTGGCATCACGCGGCCCTGCACCAAGCATAACTATCTGGTCAAAGATCCGAACAAGCTGGCAACCGTGATTCACGAGGCCTTTTATGTGGCGCGCTCTGGCCGCCCTGGCCCGGTGGTGGTTGATCTGCCCAAAGATGTGGTTATGGCTGACGGTGCCTACAGCAGCGCGCCGCGCGGCCTGAATCGCGAGCAGCACAAAACCTACCGTCCGGCCTTCACGCCTGATCCGGCGTCTATCGAGGCGGCGGTTGATCTGATGGTGAGGGCCGAGCGTCCTCTGTTTTACACCGGCGGTGGCGTCATCAATGCGGGGCCGGAGGCGTCCAAAACGCTGACCGCGTTGGTCAAGGAAACCGATTTTCCGATCACCTCAACTTTGATGGGTCTCGGGGCCTATCCGGCGTCCGGCCCAAACTGGCTGGGCATGCTCGGCATGCATGGCACCTATGAAGCCAATCTGGCGATGCACGACTGCGATGTGATGATCAATATCGGCGCGCGCTTTGATGACCGGGTGACCGGCAATCTCAATTTCTTTTCGCCG
>CAYGSZ010000570.1:0-1337 GCA_964352705.1 uncultured Rhodobacterales bacterium | reverse complement strand
AAACGGCGGGAGTTTGCTGATGTTCAAGATGCTCGAAAACGTGACCCTGCTGATCATTTGCATTTGCTGCATCGGTGGCGTGTTTATGTGTGGGGCGGTGCTGTTGGCCAGTTTGCATGACCCGGTGCCCATCGTCACTCTGGCCTGCCTGTTTACCGCAGGTACCATGGTCACGGCTGGTGAACTGACCAAGCCGCGTAAACGCCGCGCTTAAGCTCCACGATTTACTACCAAAAAAAGCGCCTGGTTTTTAGCCGTTAGTTTTAATCGCTAGTTTTCAACCGTCAGGGCCACGCGAAACCCAAGCAGTTGGCTGTGATACATCGCCCAGTCTCCGGCTTGCGCTGCGGCACGGACCCAATCGGTGCCGGACACCCAAGAGCCGCCACGCGGCACGCGGCGTTCGCAGGTGCCGTTGTTTTCGCCCAACCAGGCGCGGCCATCGGTCGGGGCTTGGCTCATATCGTCATGCACACAATCGTCGGTCCATTCCCAGGCGTTGCCGAGCATGTCGTGCAGACCCCAGGGGTTGGGCTCGAACGCGCCAACCGGTGAGGTGCGCTCGAACTGATCATCACAGGCAAACACCGGCGCGTAATCGTACAAACGCCGAAAGGTTGAGTCGGCCACATTGGCATAGGTGCAGGCGTCGGCGTTAGCGGTGCCCCAGAACCACGGCCCGCGTGTGCCAGCGCGGGTGGCGTATTCAAACTCGGTGGACGACAACAGGCGATAGGGTTTGCCGGTGGTGTTAGCCAGCCACGCCGCATAGGCGGTGGCGTCGGCCCAGTTGACGCAGACCACGGGATGATCTTCGCGCTGATCGTAACCGGGTGCCTCCCAGGTGTGATCGCGCACAAAGCCGAGAATGCGATCGTGGGTCCAGGTGTTGCAGCCGACGCGCCCCTCTTCATAGGTGGTTGCGTATCCGGTGGCGTCGACAAAGGCGCGATATTGCGCCCGCGTGACTTCATGTTTGGCGACGGCCAGGGTGTAGGCGATGGTCACCTCGCGAATCGGACCATCACCGCCTTTGCGATTGGCGCTCCAGGGCTCTGAGCCCAGGGTCGCTGTGCCGCTGGGCAGGGTCATCATCTCCGGGCAGTTCGTGCAGTCGGTGAAGGCTTCACCCGGTGCAGCCGTTTTGGTTTCAGCAGCGGCTGGCAGAGCGAAGGCCAGCGCGAGAAAGGCCAGTATTAGGTGGAGTCGCATCATGGCGCTGTGCCCCTGTAAAAACCGAGTGATCTTTTAAGACGTTACAAGATGTTACGCTCAAAGGGCTTGCCACAGGAAGCGTCCTCAGGTGTCATAGGGGTATTCGGTGGTAAATTTGACCT
>CAYGSZ010000569.1:0-1337 GCA_964352705.1 uncultured Rhodobacterales bacterium | reverse complement strand
AATTGCAGGACGTGATTCTTGTCGGGCATTCTTTCGCGGGCCTAACCATAACTGGGGTTGCTGATCGGATGAGAGACCGGATCAAACGTCTTGTGTTTCTGGATGCTTTGGTGCCCTATGGCGATCGCATCAGTGGCGTCAGCCGCAAAGAAGACGGCTCCCTTCCCGACTATTGGATCAAACGCCAGGAAAAATTCATCGACGGGTATCAGATGGATTTTTTTGAAGATTATCCGATGGAGATGGTTGTGCCCGCCGACGACGAAGAAAACATCGCCTGGTTGAAACGCAGAATTACACGGCATCCTGCACGTCAGTGGTCAGATTCCTTAGAGCTTAAGAACGGCGGCTGGGAGGGTCTCCCACGCACCTATCTGCATTGCGTGGCACAAATTTACAGTCCAACTTCAATGAATATGGTGGGCCCCGCCAAAGATGATCCTGAGTGGGATTATCGCGCCATGCCGTGGCACCGTAACGCGATGATGACCAATCCCGACGAAGTGGCGGATGTTTTGGCGGAGATGTAATCCGATCCTTTAGAAACACGACCTTGCTCGTGGGAGATGCGCCGGTTATACGATGCAGGCATCTCCCCACTTGCAGGATCACAGACGATGACTCAACGCGGCGAAGCCCGTTCCAGCTACAAACATTTCTTGAAGATTCCCACGCGCTGGAAAGACAACGACGTCTATCAGCATGTGAACAACGTGGTGTATTACTCCTTCTTCGATACTGTGATTAACGAATACCTGATTCGCGAAGGCGGCTTAGATTATCAGAACGGCGACATCGTTGGCTTGGCCATTGAGACCCACTGCGCTTTTCACAAACCCATTCAGTTTCCACAGGTAATCGACGCAGGCTTGCGCGTTGGCAAACTCGGCAATTCGTCGGTGCGCTACGAAGTCGGCTTGTTTATCGAAGATGATGAAGACTGCGCCGCCAACGGGCATTTTGTGCATGTGTTTGTCGCGCGGCCAGAAAATAAACCTACCCCTATCCCGCCAAAACTGAGAGCGTGTATGGAACACCTCGTCACCGAAGCCTCTTCGTGACCCCAACAGGAGACACAGCATGAGCCTGCCTCAACGGAAGAAACTGCGCGACCTCATGGCCGCCCCTGGAATGATTGTTGCCCCGGGCGCCGGAACGCCCTTGGACCTCAGGCTGATTGAGCAGGCTGGGTTTGAGGTCGGCTATATGACCGGCTATGGCAATGCCTGTGTCCGCTATGGCGTGCCCGACGTGGGCCTGATCGGCTACGGCGAGCTAGAGGACACTGTGCGCGCCATGCGCCAGGTGACCGAGATTCCCTTAATTGTCGATTGTGA
>CAYGSZ010000568.1:0-1342 GCA_964352705.1 uncultured Rhodobacterales bacterium | reverse complement strand
ACACGCGTAAAGGCTGTCACCATCATGAGAATCGCTGGAGCCACAGAGAGAACTGTGAACAGCAGTAGGAGTTGGACGATTTGTCCAGTGGTGGAGGCTGAGTCAGACCCAAAATCTAAACTCAAACTCTGTGCGTTTGCTGCCGTAGCGCCAAAAAGCACGACCGTTAGGCTTGATAACCCTATGAAAAGTTTGACCAGACTTAAGGCGGAAAGCCGAGGTGTTGAGAGCAAACTCATGAGGAGGTCACCGTTGTTGTGTTCAGGCCTGTTTCGGCCGATACCGGAATGCCTTGCTCAATAACAAGACTGTCGCCAGGCCCGATCATGAGCAGGTGCTCTGTGTTGTCACGACGCACCAACACCAATCTGTGCCGCGCATCAACGGATGTTGATTCCACAGTCGCCAACCGTCTTTTCCGGCCCATCGGGTTTCGCCCTCCTTCACCCAAGCCATAGCGTCGCAGTAGCCAGGCCATCCCCATAATCAATCCAAGGACTAAGATCAGGGCTAAAACAGCCTGAACGTATGACATTGTTCCCATAGTTTATTGACCTGTTGATTCGTTACGACTGTAAGCAGATGCGGCGGTGCGTGGTGCGGTCTCATTCTGAAGGTTCGGCAAATCGCCATACTGTTCCTTCAATTTCGCTGTTAAAATATCAAGGTCAGCGATGACCTTCTCTAAGTCTGGCAAAAGGGAACGGCTTTCTTTTGCTGTGAGGGAGACCACTGCGTTGCAAGCTGTTTGAGTCCGTGTTTGCAAAGCGCTCAAATCGATGAGTCTGCCGTCCGAGACCAGGCGATTTGCCGTGGCGATCAAAGACTCGATCTTATGAAGTTCTGATCGCGTTTCGCTTAAGGACGGCGGTTGCATATCAGTCATGCCACTCCCCCAATCCTTCAGGCTCTGATTGGCCGTTGGCCGCATACAAATAAGCCAGAACCTCAGCAACAGCTGTAAATGCATTTGTTGGGATGGGGCTGTCCACATCGATGGCCGACAAAATCTGGGCGAGGTCAGAATCTTCCCTGACCTTCACATCGTTGGCAAAAGCGACATCAAGAATCTGCTCAGCAATAAAGCCACGTCCTGTAGCAATAATTTTAGGTGCCGAGTCGCTTTGCTCCTCTAAGGCAATCGCAATGGTTTTGGGACTCTGGTCAGTTTTTTTGATGTTTGGATCCGAGTCGGTGTGTTTTGGCGGAATAGACATCCTTGATGTCGTCCTTTGCGAATATCTTCGGCAGATGGCCCTTGGTAGGCAAAATTTGCCTGATAGCCTTTAAGAAACGCTTAAACTTGAGCGCGAAAAGTGCCTATCCGTAGGTTCCAAACGGG
>CAYGSZ010000567.1:0-1347 GCA_964352705.1 uncultured Rhodobacterales bacterium | reverse complement strand
CAGAAGTCGGGTCAAAGGGGCCGAAAGGCAACCTCGGCCGGGTGCTGGAGTCGCTGGCATTTTCGTTGGCATTCTCTGTGGCGTTCTCGGTTGTGCGAGCGCTGGCGCGGTCACTGGCGGCATTACGGCCTTTAACCAGCAACACACGAGGCTCATCCAGCGTCACCGTCGCGATGACAGCACTGAGATCAAGCACCACGGCCTCTGCTGACACTGATTCTGGTCGGTTTTTCATAGAGTCTCATACGCCATCAACTGCGACATGCAACAACCCGGCAAATCTTGCCGGGTGTTAACGTCTTCTTCACTCAGCCCTCTTAACGTCCAAACCTAGAGGCAACAAAAGCTTTTTGGCCTGAAAGATCAGAAAAGTCTGGGACGACAAGAGACTTTAGGCCATTTGGGAAAGGGACCAAACGTGAATCCGTTTACGCAGCAGCTCAAAAACCTTGGGCCTGCCCGATTGGCCGCCATGGCAGGCGTCGCCGTCGGGTTAATCGCATTCATTATCTTCTTTGCGACGCGCTTTTCGACGCAACCTATGGAATTGCTCTATGGCAATCTTAGCGCGACAGACTCGCGCGAAATTACGCGCCAGTTAGAACTCTCAGGGATCAAGTTTCAGGTCGAGGAAAATGGCGCTGAAATTATGGTGCCCGGCGACCAGGTCACACAGGTCCGTCTGCAGATGGCCGAGCAGGCCCTCCCCACCGGCGGATCAGTCGGTTATGAGTTGTTCGACGACATGGATGCCCTTGGCGCCACCAACTTCATGCAAAACGTCAACTTGGTCCGTGCCTTGGAAGGCGAATTGGCCCGCACCATTCGATCCATTGAGGGGGTGCAGTCTGCCCGCGTGCATCTGGTGATGCCGCAACGGGAGATGTTTACCCGCGAAGTGCAAGACCCAAGTGCCTCTGTCTACATTAAAATGTCAGCAGGCCGCCTCGCTGCCAATCAGGTTAACGCGGTGCAGCACATGATTGCGTCTGCGATCCCAAAACTGAAGCCGTCCAATATCTCTATTGTTGATGAACGTGGCACCCTGCTGTCCCGCACCTTTGGCGACGACGATGAAATGGTTGCCGTGCAGCAAGACGAAGCCCGGATCAAACTCGAAAATCGTCTGTCCGGCGCCATTGTTGCTATGGTCGAAAGCTCGTTAGGTCCAGGCAAAGTAAGGGCTGAAGTACGGGCCGAGATGGATTTCGACCGTGTTGTCACGGAAGAAGAAACATACGATCCGGATGGCCAGGTACCAAGGTCAACGGTCACGGTTGATGAAAACCTTGAGACCTTAGATTCAGACCCCGACAACGTCACGGTTGGTCAGAACCTGCCCGATGC
>CAYGSZ010000566.1:0-1366 GCA_964352705.1 uncultured Rhodobacterales bacterium | reverse complement strand
GTGTCTGCGTGAGGCTGAATCTTGCCGGGACACATGGTGAAAAGAATGCGTCCGGTCCCGCCTGGAACTTGCACTTCGGCCAAGGGCAGGGGATGAGTCAGGCTTGTTTTTGGGATGCGCTCGGTCATTAAGGCTCGATCATTTTTGTTTGGTCATCGTTATTGGTTCATTTTTTCTGCCGGCGGTGGTGGAGGCACATCTAAGTTCTGGCCATTCATCCTTAGCCATCTGATCCAGTCATCTTGCAACAGGCTGGCAGTGCGGGCGAGGTCGCGATCCTGATCTTTCAACGCGCGCAGATATAGCTTGGTGCTGGGTAAAAATGTGTCGTGCCAGACTTTCAAGAGTTTGGGATGCAATTTTTCCAGGGTCGCGTCTTTCACCCTGTCTGCCTGATCAGCGGCATACTGGTAGCGATCAATCAGATAAACCGCATCACTTGGGTCAATCAGGCCCTTGCGGTCATTGGAGTATTCAATCGCAGCCCTGATCTCCAGCATCGCTTGATTGAAATGCTGTGCGTTGGCCGCTTCTTCGGCTGTCCACTGACTGAGAAACAGCCAGGCAACAACAGCGATGCTGCCAACAGCCGCCGCTGCTCCGATGATTTTCGACTGTGCTGAAAGCGCCATATCTCTTGAGTGCTGGGCTAAAGATCGCGTTACAGAATATCCAGAACGTTTTCCGGTGGGCGTCCCAACACAGCCTTGTTGCCTGCGACCACAATAGGCCGTTCGATAATCGCTGGTGTGTCCGCCATGGCTTTAATGACGGCGGCATCGCTCATAGCGCCGATATCCAATCCAGCTTCTTTCGCTTCCTTTTTGCGCACAACGTCCTTGGGGCTTGCGCCCAACAGACCAACAACATCTTTTAGAGTTTTCTGACTGAGGGGAGTCTGTAAATACTCAACAACCGTTGGCGTAATGCCTTTCTCTTCAATCAGCGCCAGGGTTTGGCGTGATTTGGAACAGCGTGGGTTATGGTAAATTGTGACTGACATTTTTATTTTGTCCTCAAATTTTATTTGGCACTCAGTTCTTGATACAAACGTGTTGCAAACACACGCCCCTGATCTGCCCGCATGGAAAAGTCGGCGTCATAATCTTTGGTTGGGTTTGAATCTAAAAACTGTTCTAGAGTCTGGCCGTTCGAGATGGCTTCTGCTGTAATAGCCTTCATACCTTTCAGCATGGCCAGTGTTTTCATAGCTCCCGCTCGGTCAGAAATCGCGCCGTGGCCAGGGATGATCACTGTGTTCTCGTCTGTCATCTCTCCAAGCTTTTCCAGCGCAGCGATTTCACCGTTCAGGGTGCCGCCCGTTGAGGAGTCAATGAAGGGGTAGGCACTCGTGACATACACATCA
>CAYGSZ010000565.1:0-1379 GCA_964352705.1 uncultured Rhodobacterales bacterium | reverse complement strand
AGCAGATCGATAACTACGAGCTTGGTTTGAAATCAACGCTGCTGGATGGCCGCGCTCGCACAACCATCGCCCTGTACTATATGGACTGGTTGAATGGACAGGCTCAAAACAGCATCCCTGTCGTCGCCAATGGCGTTGCCAATCTGATCGGCTTAACCGTCAACAACGGTGCAGCCAAGCTCAAGGGCATCGAGTTTGAAGGTCAGTTCCAAGCGACTGAAAACCTCACCTTGACTGGAGCTTTCGGTCTAAACGACACAGAGATCGAATCGTTCAACTGCTCTGAGTGTAACAACGCATACGGCAGCTTTGATGCAGTCGGAAACGAACTTCCAACTGTTCCAAAGTACACGTGGGCACTCTCAGCCGAGTATACGGATGAACTGACCAGTAAATACGATTGGTACAGTCGTGCTGACTACACCCACACGGGCGCAAAGAATACCGACTTTTCGAACGTTGCGCAGACAGCTGCAATTGACAAAGTAAACCTTCGCGTTGGTATTCGTAATGAAGCCATGTCCCTGGAAGCTTTCGTCTTAAATGCGTTTAACAACGATGAGTTTATCCACGGTCTGCAAGGGACTGACGTGTTCAACTTCATTACCGGGCCGGCACCGAATGCGCGCGAAATTCGTGTCTCATTGCCGATCCCACGCACCTTTGGTGTGCGGGCGAGCTACAACTTCTAAGGTCTCGCTCACATAACAAGTTTGGCAACGGCCGGGGTTTTCCCCGGCCGTTGTTTTTTGTGCGGATATTTTTTTAGGCCTGTATTTAACCTAGTGTACGTTAGTCGAGATATCTTTGCGAAATGGGTCAGGCTGATGTATGTCCTGAAGACCTTCAACGTAAAGTTTTGTTCATGCCCTTCTACAGTCGCCTTCCTGTTGCACTTTCCCTGGCTCTTTCTCTCGCTTTTACAGCCGTTCCGCTGTCCGTTACGCTGGCGCAAACCGCCGCTCAGGTAGACACGCAGCCGCAGGTGTCTGAGGATGGCTCGAAGACGGTCTATCCTGCCGCCTACTTTGTTCAGTATGACCCTTTAACGCTGCAGGATATGCTGCAGCGTATTCCAGGCGCGTCGATCACGGAGTCTGTCGCCACCGAGGAACGCCGAGGCCTGCGCGGTAACGAAGACGCCATTCTGATCAATGGTCAGCAAATCACTGGCAAAGACAGTGGTGGGGCCTCCGAGCTGCAACGCATCGCGGCCAGCCAAGTGGAGCGCATTGAAATCCTGCGCGGCTCCTCCAGTGAAGTGCAGAGCACAACCCAGCGCATCATTAATGTCATTCTCCGGGCCGATGCTGGCGCAACCACAACCCTGACATTTGCCAGTCCCTATTATACCAATGATGGGTCAGTGCGCCCCATCG
>CAYGSZ010000564.1:0-1382 GCA_964352705.1 uncultured Rhodobacterales bacterium | reverse complement strand
TAATAAATCAGCATGCGCTCTGCATTGGCGGCCAGGAATTGCTCATAGCCCTGCCAGTCTTTGTATTGGGGCAGAGACACCGCGCCTGGAATGTCTTCAAAGGGCGTGCCTTTATCCATTTCCGCCTTTACGGCATCCAGCAAAGCCTGTTGATATTCACGACGCGTGGTTACCGCATCGCGCGGGGCGATGGGTTCGCCATGGCCGGGGATCATGTACTCAAACGGCACTTCATCTTCCAGTTTTTGCATGGAAGCCACAAACTGCTGCGGATAGGAATCGTTCATCCGACCGCCCGCGCCAGACACCGCATAAGGCTGCACCGTATCCACAATATGCACGATCTTCTGTTTCGGAAAATACAAGTGCGTGCTGCAGTCGGAATGGTTAGGGCCGTGATACAGCAACTCAGCTTTAGCGTTGCCCACGTCCAGCACTTGTTTCTGTTCGTAAGACCGGTCTGGCACCACCAACTCGGGATGCGGGTTGCGATAGAAATGCGGCAGGCAGGCTTCGTGGCTCCAAATCTCTGCGCCCTCATCCTTGAAAACCTGACCGCCTAGCGCGTGATCCCAATGGTTGTGAGAATACACAACGTACAGGATCGGTTTGTCCGTGATTTTGCGGATCTCGGCCAAAATTTGTTTTGCTGCTGGCGTGCTCACCGGATCACCGACCAGCACGCCGTCATCGCCCACCAGGGCGACGGTCCGGTAGCCCCCGGTGCTGATGGTATAGAGCCCATCCCCCAGGTCCGTCGTCACAGCGCTAAACGTGCCAAAGGGCGTTGGCGGACCGGGCGGAGAAGAGGAGGGGGTCGGCGCGGTCGCGCAGGCAGAAACGGTTGCAGCAACAAGTAATGAACAGGCCGTGGATTTGATAACATTCATGGTTCTCATCCCCTACCAGCCCAAAATGTAATACGTGCGGAACCGCTCCGCATTGAGGGGCATCAGTCGGTCGTAATTGCGCAGGTGCTGAAACTTCGGTAGCGAGATCGCCTGATAAAACTCTGCGGTCAGTGTGCCTTTGTCCATCTCGGCTTTCACAGCAGCCATCAGTGCTTCCAGATATTCCCGGCGTTCTGTGATCGCCCAGGGCGGCGCTTTGGGCGGGCCATGCCCGCCGATCATGTAATCGAAGTCCATGGCTTCAATTTGTTTCAACGACCGGATCCAATCCATCGGGTAAAAATCGTTGACCAGCCCCGAGCCGCCGCTCACACCATAAGGCGTAACCAGATCAACCAGGAAAATCGCGTTGATGGACGGTATGCGCATCACCACCAAACATTCACCATGGTTCCGCCCGAAGTAATGCAACTCCAGTGTCTGTCCGCCCAGCGTAATGTCGTGTCGGGGGCCTTCAAAGGTGATGTCCGG
>CAYGSZ010000563.1:0-1396 GCA_964352705.1 uncultured Rhodobacterales bacterium | reverse complement strand
TAATAGAATTTCAATGTGATACACAACTCCATACGTGTTGGTTGGAGTCGATAAAACGGGTCCTAAGACCTGATTTTGCGCTAATCCGTCCAATATATCACGCATGACGCCGCCAATGGCGATGGCCAGGCCCGCTGCCGTGGCCTGAACAGACCCCCAAACACCGAGGGCCAAGCCGTTTCGTTTTTTCTTATCGAGGCCCATAGCCGCCGTCAAAGTCGCGACTGAGAACAACCCGATCCCAAAACCAATCAGACCAACGCCCGCACGGAACAACCATCCTGACTCCAGCGGCGCGGCAAAAATGATCGCCGTAAATCCCGGCACACCAACGATGAGTCCATAGGCCGCAAGCCGATAGGGATCAAAGCCACGCAGCAACGCCCGGGCTGATAACCCAAAGGCAGCCAAGGAACTAAACCCAAGAATAGCCGTCAACAGTGAGGTTTGTGCAATTGAGAGATTGAGAATTTCGCCGCCATAGGGTTCGAGCAGAACATCCTGCATGCTGTAGGCCATCGACCCCAAGCCAATGGCCACCAAGAAACGTTTGGCGTTTGGAATCTGCAAAAAGGTCCGCAGTTCCTCTTTGAAATCCGGGTCCTGTTCTTTGGCCTTGAGATCGTACTGCGGGTTACGCGGTTCTTGTTTCCACAGGGCAATCAGATTGAGGACCATGGTGAGCAGAGCGGCCCCCTGGACAACCTGAATTAAACGCAGCGGGCTGAAATCGATCAGCAGCAGAAAAAACACAATGCCACTGATAAACATGCCGACCAACGCCATGACCAACATCAAAGCCACAACACGTGGCCGGTCTTCTTCAGGAACCAAATCCGTCGATAAAGCAAAGCCTGCGGTTTGCGTTGTTTGAATGCCAGCCCCAACCATGAGGAACGCAAGTGCGGCCCCGACCTGACCGACAGCAACCGGTGCATTGTTATCACCAGACAGCACCATCAGCGCGAACGGCATAATGGCCAAGCCGCCAAACTGAACCAGGGTGCCAAACCAAATGTAGGGGACACGTCGCCATCCGAGGAAAGACTTATGATGATCGGACTTAAAACCGATCAGCGCCCGGAATGGCGCAAACACCAGCGGCAACGCAACCATCACAGCAACCAAGGCTGCGGACACATTCAGCTCGACAATCATGACCCGGTTGAGCGTGCCGACGGTTAACGCCATGGCCATACCGACAGACACTTGAAATAAAGACAAACGCAACAAGCGCGACAGCGGCACGTCTTTGGTTGCGGAATCCGCAAACGGCAGGAACGACGTTCCGACCTTCGTCCAAAGCAGTTTGATATTTATGCGTTCGCGCTTATTCGCGTCCACGGTTTGGCCTCGCTTTTTCGCACTTAGCTTTGATGTCTCTGTGCTGCACTCA
>CAYGSZ010000562.1:0-1410 GCA_964352705.1 uncultured Rhodobacterales bacterium | reverse complement strand
TGTGTTGTGGAAACCGGCACCAGCTCGTTTTACTCGGCCATGCGGGATGCGATTGAGGAGCCTGTGTTGCGGGCGATTTGCAAGCACATCGCCGCCGACGAGTTCCGCCACTACAAGTTGTTCGCCACCCACTTGGAGCGGTATCAAGCGCAAGAAAACCTCTCGACCTGGCAGCGTTTGAAAGTGGTTGTCACCCGGTTCCGTGAAACCTCAGACGATGAACTGGCCTCCGCCTATCATGCCGGCAACAGCCTCGACGGGCCGTACAACGGCGCTGCGGCAAGTGCTGCGTATACGTCGCGCGCCTTGGCTTTTTATCAGCACAAACATGTGCGCCGCGCCGGACATATGATGTCCCAAGCGGCGGGCTTGTCGCCACACAGTTTGCTGACCAAGCTGCTGTCAAAGGTGCTGTGGTGGGGAATTGCGGCGCGTGGCCGTGCGTTTAGACCCAGGATAGGTCGCAGCATCGCTTAATCTTGCTGCGCGACAGTTTGCGAGAAAGCGGCGACGATCTGCCGGTACAGGTCTTTCTTAAAGCCCACAATCAGATCGGGCAGGGTGGTAAACTCCGCCCATTTCCAGTCTGAAAATTCTGGCTGTTCGGTTGCGATGTTGATGTCGGCATCGGTGCCTGTGAAGCGCATCAGATACCACTTCTGCTCCTGGCCACGGTACTTGCCCTTCCACATTTTGGTTTGAAGGTCTTCGGGCAGGTCATAGCGCAGCCAGTCTTCGGATTCTGCAATCAGCGTGGCTTTGTTGGTGCCGGTTTCTTCTTCCAATTCCCTAAGGGCAGCCGCGTAAGGGTCTTCACCTGCATCAAGTCCGCCTTGGGGCATTTGCCAGGCGGGTTCTTGGGTATCAATGCGTTGCGCCACAAACACGCGGTTCTCGGCGTTCAACAGAACGACGCCAACCCCTTGCCGATATCCGCGCACAGTTTTGGTCACGCTTGAGCGACTATTGAATCAGAACTTGGGAGACCGGCGCGACCGCAACGCCACGCTGGCCGAGGTTATCCAGCCACAACGCGATACGCTCAAAGGTCACGGGCTTGGCAGACGCTACGGCGACAGAGTTGCCTTTGTATTTGGCCAGTTGTTCGACGTAATCAAGACGCGCATCAATAGAGGCCCGGAAGGCCCGTTCATCCAAAACAATATCTGCCGTGGCTGTTGGTACCCGGTCATTTCCCAGGCGCAATCCGGGCCGACCCTGCACATAAAACATATTGCGGGCATCCAGATTATTCATCAGCAGGTTGATGTGTGAGGTTGATTCTCTAAACCGGCTACCAGAGTTATCTAAAATACCTGCTGAGCCATCTGCTTCATTTAAAATCGCGGTTAAACGCTCGACGTTCTGAATTTGATCAAGGGAAGTTAACAAACCGAGCGGCCCAGGGTC
>CAYGSZ010000561.1:0-1412 GCA_964352705.1 uncultured Rhodobacterales bacterium | reverse complement strand
AAATCCGCTTTGGCCGCAGCAGCACTGAGCAGCCTTTCCCTTAAAGCCGCCTGGGCCGAAGACGTGCCCGCGATCACCATCGGGGGGGACAGCACAACACTAGACAAAGCCGATATTCGCGCCTTCGCCGAGAGCTTTAACGGCGTCGTCTTACGCCCGGATAGCGTTGGCTATGACATTGCCCGACAGGTATGGAACCGCTTCTGGGACCGTCGCCCAGCGCTGATTGCCCATTGCATGAATGTGGACGACGTTATTTCGGCTGTAAAATTTGCCCGGACTAATAACGTGCTGACGGCCGTGCGCTGTGGCGGTCATAGCATGTCCGGCAAAGGGGTCTGCGATGGCGGGTTGGTCATCGACCTCACGCAGATGAATGACGTGGAGATCAACGTCAAAGAAAAAACCGCCCATGTACAAGGGGGCGCTTTGCTCGGCGATTTGGACCGCAAAGCCCTGCCGCTGGGATTGGCGACAACGGCAGGCGTTGTGTCGCACACCGGCGTCGGCGGATTAACCTTGGGCGGCGGCATGGGACGTTTGCAGCGGCGGTTCGGGTTGGCGATTGATAACGTCCTCGGCGTCGAACTTGTGACCGCAGACGGCAAAGTGCTAACCGCCAACGCCAAAGAAAATCCAGATTTGTATTGGGGCGTGCGCGGCGGCGGCGGCAACTTCGGCATTGTGACCAAGTTTATTTTCCGCCTGCATCAGATGAACCCGACGGTGATCAACTTCGGTTTCAGTTATCCGATGGCACGCGCAAAAGATGCGCTGAAGCTATATTTCGATTTCAGCAGCAACGCCCATGAAGACCTGTTCTTGCTCGGTGGCCTGTCTATGAGCGAAGATGGCACGGGCGGCGTCAACATTGGCGGCAACTACTTTGGCCCGATGTCCGAGGTGGACAAAATGCTGAAGCCCTTGAGGGACTTTGATGCCTCCGTTCAGGGTCGCGTCTTCCCCATTGAGTACATGAAAATACAGCAGGCCGCCGATGATGGCTTCAACGCCCCCGGCAATCGCCACTATGCCAAAGGCGGATTCTTGCGAGAAATCAATGAGGACCTGATCACCACCCTGGTGGACCGCCTGGAGCCGTTGGCCAGCCGCCGGTTCAGTGTTGGCTTGCTGCCGATGGATGGCGCGCCAGCCCGCGTTGGCAATGATGAGACGGTTTGGGCGCATCGCGATGCCTCGTACAATATCGATTCCAGCAGCAAATGGGCCGTGGATAATTCCGACGTGGATGAACAGAACATCGCGTGGAACCGGGCCTATTGGGACGACATTGAGCCGTTCACACGCGGCTTCTACGTCAACTCCCTGATTGATGAGAGCCAAGGCCAGGTGAATGAAAACTATGGGGGTAATTACGACCGTTTGGTTCAGGTGAAAAACACCTACGACCC
>CAYGSZ010000560.1:0-1415 GCA_964352705.1 uncultured Rhodobacterales bacterium | reverse complement strand
TTCAAGAGATGGAAGTGGAACGCCTCAATTGGCGTAATAGAAGACGCGGTAAAGCCGAGGTTCACCCGATCTATACCCGCAAGGATGCCGAGGCGACACTCAGTCAGCTCATGCCCACAGATTATGGCGTTTGGTTTGACGTGGCGGATGGGATGCGCGCCCGTTATTGGGACGCGGGGCATATTCTAGGGTCGGCCAGTATCGAGCTGTCGATTGATCTGCCAGGCGAAGACTCACCTTTATCGCTGCTGTTTTCGGGCGACATTGGACCAGGAGGTAAGGTCCTCCATGATGATCCGGACGCTCCAAAAGACATTGATGTTCTTGTTATGGAGACAACGTACGGCGACCGCGTAAGAGATGACGTATCGGCAGAAGAGCGACGTGGCCTATTAGGTAAAATCATCGGGGATGGATTGGAAAAGGGTGGTCTAGTGCTCATCCCTTGTTTCGCGGTTGAGAGGACTCAAGAATTACTTGTCGATCTGGATGCCTTGTTTGATTCGGGGGCATTGCCGACCGTACCTTTATATGTGGACTCACCCTTAGCAACCCGTGCCACGGAAGTGTTCGATCAGCACTTAAAGGGCTTGGCAGGTGATTCGGGCACTCATCCTTTTCGCAGACCTAACGTCAAGTTTGTACGCGATGTAGAAGAAAGCAAGAGCCTTGCTCGCCTGACTGGAGGTGCCATCATTATGGCGGGCAGTGGCATGGCAGATGCAGGGCGTATCCGCCACCATCTCAAGAATAATTTACATCGCAGAGATACCACCGTTCTATTGGTGGGCTATCAAGCGCCAGGCACCATGGGGCACCTCCTTCATGAGGGCCGCAAGATGGTGCGCATACATGGTGATGAAATCGCGGTCCGCGCCCGCATTGAACTGATTGACGATTATTCTGGTCACGCAGATCGAGACAACCTTTTGACATGGCTTGGAGACAGGTTGCCCATTCACAATGATCTCTTCCTGGTGCATGGGGAAGAAGAAGCTCGTCTTGGCTTTGCGAGTACGGTCCGTGCCACCTACGGAGAAGATTTTCCAATCAGAATGCCTGTCATAGGCGAGACGGTTCGCCTCAGCAAAAACAATGGAGCTAAGACACTCGCCAAGCGGCCCCCACTCATAGAACCTGCGGATACCGTGGCCGACTGGCACAATCTTTATGCGGATACCGTACTAACGCTACGCCATGCATTAGAGAAAGCGCAAAATGACAAAGAACGCCGCAAAATTCTTGAAAACCTAAGCTCACAGATCAAAGCATTACATAAGCCAGCCAAAAAGGCGTTGTCAGATTAACTTAGGCAAGCCAACGAGAATTCAATACATTGAATGATCAAGTGACTAATTGACGCCATTCGCGCAGAGCAGCTGCACGATTAGTTTTGAAGGTATTGGCGTTATTTA
>CAYGSZ010000559.1:0-1418 GCA_964352705.1 uncultured Rhodobacterales bacterium | reverse complement strand
CTCGTCCACAGGCCGACAGTGCTGACAATCAACGTTGAAGACACCAGCATCGCCACACCCGCGCCGATGGGGCCGAGTGTCTGAGTCAGGATAATCAGCAGCGGCACGTAGACACAAAAGACCACCACTGCATTGACCCTGAGCGGCACACTGGGCCGACCCATGGCATACAGCGCAGGATCAAAACTGAACCCGGCAATGGTGATGGTCGCCGCGGCCACCAGCAGCACGAGCACACCGTAAGCAGCGGCAAAGTCTGGCCCAAAGACGAGCGCCAAAAGGTGATCGCCGAGCAGGGCTATAATCACCAGGATGCCAAGCCCGACCCCGCTGGCGAGGGTGGCAGCCCGGCGAATAAGTCCGCCAAAATCGGTCCATTTTCCCGTAGAGCCGAGGCGGGCAAATTCAGGATAGATCGACTGGGTCAGCAGCTCGGCGGGTTTGGTCAGGGCCGTCGCCACTTCCCGGGCGACCTTGAACAGACCAGCAGCAGCGGGGGCGGCAACCGCGCCAACCAGCAACGTGCTCATATGGCCAGTGACCATCTGCAACGACGAGTGAAAATTGGACGCCAGGCAAAACCCCCAGATGCCGGGGTGGGTGGTGGTGACGCCCCGCACCGACCAACGCATGTTGCTCAGACGGCCTTGCCTCACACCTTCGCGCCAGCCGAGCACAACCAGGGTCAACCCGCCGATCACACCGGCGACAAACCACGCCAGCAGATAGGCCCACAGGGGCGCACTCAACAGCACCGCAATCGCGACCCCGATCAGGCGTAAAGTCGGCGTGATGATGACCTGCCAGGCGAGGATATCGAAGCGGTCATACAGCCGCAGCAGGCCCGTGGGCGTGGCGACGATGGTGAACAGGATCAGCAGACTATAAGGCTGGGCATAGGCGATGATCTCGGCGCTCCAGCCCAGATACGGCCCCACCACAGGGGCTGCGAACCAGGCCACAGTTGCGCCCAGCACAACCCCGGCCACATCCAAAAGGGTGGTGAAGGAAATCAGCGTCTGGAAGCCGGGCGTATCGTCGGTTTCCGTGCTGATTGCGCCATAGCGAATCACCGCCTGCCAGGAATGAAAGGTGCTCAGCCCGGTGATCACCTGGACATAGGTTTGCACCAGCACCAGCAGGCCGAATTGCTCGATGCCGAGGCCCCGCGCCGCCAGCCCCAGATAGGCCAGACCGAGCAGGCCGGTGGCGGTTTTGCCGCTGAGCAAAAATCCAGCGTTTTTGAAGACGCGCCGAAAGACGAGATCTGAGAACCAGGGGGTTCTCTGGCGCGGTTTAGGCGCTGCCTCGTCGTCTCCGTTCATAAAATCCCCTTTTGAATCCAGCGCCTTAATGACGTAAGACTCTCAGTATCGCAACATTGCGCTGATCGTGATGGATTTTATTTATGTCTCAAA
>CAYGSZ010000558.1:0-1431 GCA_964352705.1 uncultured Rhodobacterales bacterium | reverse complement strand
TTGAACTGACCACTGCGTTTGGCCAAGACCTCTTCGATATCCAGGACATTTGGATCACGATCAACGGTCATATTACGTGACGGTCGCTGATGCGTCAGTCGACCGACCAGATCGTCCAGTTGTTCGAGGTCTGAATAGGACAAGGCCAAAACGCCGCCTTTGCCATCGAAGCTGATTTCGACCTTCAAGCCGAGGGATTCTTCAAGGCGCACTTCCAAGGCGCGGGTGTCCGCATCTTTCGGCTGCGCCGCCTGGGCCAAGGTGGCTTTGCGCGGACGGCCTGATTTGCCGTGCTTTTTGACCAGCTTTTCAACCTGGCGCACAGACAGGCCCTTGGCAACAATCTCCCTGGCCAGGGCCGACGCACCCTCGGCCCCGATCAAGGCTCGGGCATGACCCATGGAGAGTTTACCCTCATCCAAAAGCTGTTTCACGCCTTCGGGCAAGCTCAGGAGGCGAACCATATTGGCGATGTGGGCACGGCTTTTGCCCAGAGCTTCCGCCAGGGCTTCCTGGGTGTGGCCGAACTCATCGAACAGCCGCTGGTAGCCCTCGGCTTCTTCCAAGGGGGTGAGATCTGCACGTTGCAGGTTCTCGACCAAAGCCACTTCCAGGACCTCAAGATCCGTAAATTCTTTAATGATTACAGGGACTTGATAGACTTTTGCCCGCTGCGCCGCGCGCCAGCGACGCTCGCCAGCGATGATCTCATAGGTGCCATCGGGGGCGGCGCGCACGAGCAGCGGCTGCAACACACCTTTGTCTTTGATGGAGGACGCAAGCTCATCGATCTGCTTGTCATCAAACACCCGGCGGGGCTGAAAGCGCGATGGGGCCATATGTTCGACCGGCAGTTCCATCAGGCCTTTTGCTGGGCCTTTGGACGGCATGGCCGAAGCTGGGGCCGGTGATGCTGTGGTTGTCTCTGATGGAGGTGGAGACGCTTTTGCTGTTGGCTCCATATTGACCGGGGCCTCGGCGGCGGTGTCACCAAACAGGGCGTCTAAGCCGCGACCCAAACTCTGGCGGGGTTTATTGGCGCTCATGCGGCCACCTGCGGCACGGTAGCATGAGCCTGTTCACGCTTGAGCACTTCGCCAGCCAGCTTGAGGTAAGCCTGGGCCCCCTTAGACTGAAAATCGTACAACAGCACCGGCTTACCATGAGACGGGGCCTCGGAAATCCGCACGTTTCTGGGAATAACGGTGGAATAGACCTTATCGCCGAAGAAGCCGCGCACATCGGACTCAACCATCTCAGAGAGGTTGTTGCGCTTGTCGACCATGGTCAGAACAATGCCCTGAATCTCCAGATCGGGATTGAAGGACTGCTTGACCCGCTCGATGGTGCGGACCAATTGGCTGATCCCTTCCAGGGCCAGGAACTCGACCTGAAGCGGCACCAGAACCGCGTTGGACGCCACCCAGGCAT
>CAYGSZ010000557.1:0-1434 GCA_964352705.1 uncultured Rhodobacterales bacterium | reverse complement strand
CTGACCGCTCAGCCCACTTTGTCTGTGCCCTGACCCTGGCGTGGCCGGATGGCCATTTTGAGACCTTTGAAGGCACAGTTCACGGTACGTTGACCTTTCCACAACGTGGCGATTTGGGGTTCGGTTATGACCCGATTTTTATCCCAGAAGGCCACAGCATCACCTTTGCTGAGATGGACCCGAACAAAAAGCATCAGATGAGCCATCGCGCAGACGCCTTTGCCAAGCTGGTGGTCGCCTGTTTCGCATGACAGCCACCGTTACCTTCTTAGCCGAGACGGCAAAGCCAGGCATCGCGCTTTATGTCCATTGGCCGTTTTGCGTTTCTAAATGCCCCTACTGCGACTTTAACAGCCACGTTGTAGACAAAGTAGATCACGGCGAATGGCGTGAAGCCCTTTTAACAGAACTGGCTTACGAAGCTGCGCGTACCTCTGATTTCAGGTTGGAGTCCATTTTCTTCGGCGGCGGCACGCCTTCATTGATGGATGCGGGAACCACACAGGCCATCATAGAGGCAGCTAAAGCCTCATGGCCTTCTGAGCCCGACCTGGAAGTCACGCTGGAAGCCAATCCGGGCACTGTTGATGCGGCGCGTTTTGCGGCCTTTCGGGACGCCGGAGTGAACCGCCTGTCGCTTGGGGTTCAAAGCCTGAATGACGCGCAACTCGCCTTTCTGGGACGCAAACACTCGGCCGAGGAGGCAAAAGCCGCCGTAACCCTAGCTGGATCGATTTTTGAGCGTCTGTCTTTCGACCTGATTTATGCCCGGCCCGAGCAAACCCCGGAGCAGTGGCAAACAGAGCTGTCAGAAGCTCTGGAGTTGCTTACAGCGGCAGGGGGCGGGCATTTGTCGTGCTATCAGCTGACCATTGAAGAGCAGACCCCGTTTAAGAAAGACTACGAGCGGGGCGTCTTCACTCTGCCAGACGAAGACGGCGGCTCAGACCTGTTTGACCTGACCCAAGACCTGCTCTCAGCGGCAGGACTGCCCGCCTATGAAGTGTCTAACCACGCCAAGGCGGGGGACGCCTGCCGGCACAACGTTCATATCTGGCAAGGCGGGCCTTACGCGGGGATTGGCCCGGGCGCTCATGGCCGGGTTCAGGTGGACGCCAGACTCTACGCGACTCAGCGCCTGAAAGCCCCGGCACACTGGCTGAAACGGGTCGCTTCGGAGGGTCACGGGACCCAGAGCGAGACAAAGATCGGACAAGAAGACCGGGCCATAGAAATGGTGTTAATGGGCTTGCGGCTGGACGAAGGTCTGGATTTAGGTCATTTGGAACGTGTTACGGGTCTGCCACGCTTTAAAGTAATCTCTGAAGAGAGCCTGAAGATGATGGAATCTGAGAGGCTTATCGACTTATCCTCAGACAGACTTCGAACAACACGGCGTGGGCGACTGGTATTGAACGGGATTGTGCAGGAATT
>CAYGSZ010000556.1:0-1447 GCA_964352705.1 uncultured Rhodobacterales bacterium | reverse complement strand
GACCGATCGTGAGAAACCACAAGACCGTCCGACCCCCACGTTTGGAACAGTCCCGGCACTCACGGGACTGATTGGAACGTGGGGGTTGCTCCTGACAGGTCCTTCGTTGCAGACGGTTGGGCGTGACAGATCGAGGGATCGACGGCGGCGGGAGCAATGGATGGGTTGGAAGCTGGAATTGGTTGAGACGGGCCAGGGCCCGGCCTCACGGCGCATCGCGGTCGCGCGGCTCGGTAAGATTGGTGCTCCGGCAAGCGTAGAGGACATTGGTCTGGACCACGGTACCACGCAGCGGATGCTCGGTGACATTCAGCACGCTGTCGTGGCGCTCCAGGAGGCAGGCCTGCGGGCGAAGGCCAACCGGCTGCACCGTCTCGATCCGACCCTTCGGCTGAAGGACTATCGGCGTCGCAGGGTCCAGAGCCTCCAGGGCACGCTAACGATCCGTGTCCCACGCCTCATGCGCACCGGGAGAGCGGAACCAGTGCCGCCATTGCTGGCCGGATCGGCACGCTCGACTGCAGAGTACCGGCTGCTGTTAGCACGTCTCGGTGCCTGGATGAGCTTCCGAGCGGCCGCCGGGCTGATCGAAGAGTTGTTCCCGCAGGCATCGGGTGGATGTGCGGACACCGTGCGACGGCGGATATTCGACGAGGCGGAGCGGATCTCGGCTCGACCGCCCGCGGAAGCCAGGGCCGAGGCGCCCGCTCAGTCGATCGACCTTGGGGTCGACACCACCTTCGTGCGCAGTTGCGCGACCCGCGGACCCCGCCATCACGAGGTGCTGATCGGCATCGGTGTTGCCGACAACGGGCGGAGCCACCGGATCGGAGGGGCGATCGCGGCGATCGAGATGCCGGCGGACCTGATTGTCGACGCTCTGCGTCAGCTCGGCCGGCACGATGCGACGGCGGTCACCGCCTTTACGGACGGCGACAAGATGCTGCGCCGCTACCTTCTGAGGGCGAACATCGAGGAGCGGCCCGTTCTCGACTGGCCGCACCTGGCGCGGCGCGTGCAGGTCGCGAAGACCACGGCCAAAGGACTGCGCGTCCTCACCGAACGAGAGTACCGCGCCCGGCCAGCCATCGGGCGTCTGCTCGACAGCCTGCACTGGCGGCTTTGGAACGGCCAGACGGACAGGGCCCGCGATGCGCTTGCGCAGATTGAGCATCGGCTGCACGCCTTCGATGCCGGTCGGACACGGTCCGGCCGAACGGCAGCCCCAGCCCGTCGACTGCGCACCGCCATCGGCAATCTCGGGGACTACATCAATGGCCAGAGCTCCTATCTGGTCGACTACGCCCGGCGCCAGCGGGCCGGGCAGCCGGTCGGTACATCGACCTCGGAGGGCTTGGCGAATGCCTTGGTGAACCGGCGCATGAACAAACTGCAGCAGATGCGCTGGTCAACCGCCGGCGCACACGCCGTCGTCACAGTGCGCGCG
>CAYGSZ010000555.1:0-1447 GCA_964352705.1 uncultured Rhodobacterales bacterium | reverse complement strand
TTGAGGTTGGTCTAGGTCCAGATATGTCAGAAATTACAAAGCCCGCGAATGTGACGCAGGTTCAATGGCAGGAAGAAAAGCCCCATGATGAGCCGCGTCGGGGCGAGCATGCGCCGAATAAGGTGGCTGAGACCTATGAGGAATCCGCCTATGCGTTCAACGATAAAATCACCATCCTCGGTATCCCCATCGACCTGATGACCACCCAGGTCCAGGCCACGATTGGCGGCCTTGTGTCAGAAGTGGATCACCTGAAAGCCAAGGTTAAGCGTTATGAGGGTGGTCCAGGGGGCAAGGCTGCCCCACCGTTTTCGGCCCCTTTGACCGGAGAGCAGTATATCGCCGCTCTGGAACAGGCGTTGATCGAACCGCCACCACATGGAATGCACCGCCAACTGGCGCTAATCGTTGTGAATACTTATGAAGATATCCGCAAAAGTTCAGGGGTTCTGGCCGCGAATTCGGCTCTGGCAGATGTGGTCACCGAAATCAGTAACTCAGGATTATCAGCCGCACCCGTTGGTATTGTTGGCGGCCCGACCATTGGAGTACTGCTGACTGAGTCAGACGCTGTGACACCTCATGACCCAAAGCCGACCAAGCCAGAAGATCAGCCTTTACCAACAACCGCCGATAAAGTGCGGGCTGCGGTAGATCAGAAGACCTACACGGTCTCAGGCATCGATATGCACCTTAGTTTTACGGTTGCAGCGGTGCGGGTCGTGACAGGGCAAAGTGCTTTGCAAGCGATCGGGCAGGTGGATCATGTGCTGCGCGGTTAGCCTTGATCTGCGTTAGGCGATAATATCCGGGAACAGATTATCACGCAGAGATGCAATCTGATCTTTGAGCATAAGTTTCCGCTTTTTCAGGCGTGACAACTTGAGTTGATCAAATTCTCCCTGGCTCTCAAGATTGCTGATGACATCATCCAAATCCCGGTGCTCAAGCTCTAAGCCCGCAACCTTCCGTTGGATCTTCTCTTGAGAGTCATCGGTGTTCGTCATGGGGCATGCTTACTGAGTTCCCTGTCACCTGTACAGGTAACAAATGCCCAGCCCTGGGGTTGAGATTTTGAGCGTTGTTCCCGCCATTTCGCACGCACCGAGTCGCGGGCCCTGGTTTTGTCCGTTATAGACGATGGGGGTGTTGCGGTCACTGCGTCAAACCCCCGGAAATCGGGCGATTATTGCGCGGTTTCGGAACAGACGATAGATTCAAACTCTGACGGATATCAATATGACGCAACTGAATAATAAAATTACTTATAAAAAAGTGAATAAAGTCAGCCAGTTAAGCAAGCCTCTAGCTTTAACTGGTGCAGCGGCGTTAGCATGAGGTGTTGTGGATAAGTATAGATTAGGAGTTTGTCTATGGGTACGGATGCTCGTTTGGAAACATTGAAAATGAAGCATGAAAAACTCGATCATGAGATCGAAGCAGAAGA
>CAYGSZ010000554.1:0-1450 GCA_964352705.1 uncultured Rhodobacterales bacterium | reverse complement strand
GAAAACTATCCGTCGACGTTCATCCGCTCGATCAGGCCGCGCAGAACGGACTCGGACTGATCATTGGGAACCTGACAGGTGCCAGCAGCGTGGTGACCGCCACCGCCGTGGGCCAGCATCAACTCGCCAACATTGGTTTTGGACGAACGATCGAAGATGGACTTGCCAACTGCAAACACCGTGTTTTGCTTCTTCAGGCCCCACATCACGTGGATCGAGATGTTGGTGTCGGGGTACATAGCATAAATCAGGAAGCGGTTTGCGGCCCAAATGGTTTCTTCATCCCGCAGATCCAGCACAACAACGTTTTTATGAACGGTGGCGCAGCGCTCGATTTGTTCCTTGGCCTTGCTTTCATGCTCAACATAAAGATCAACCCGCTCCTGAACGTCAGGCAGGTTGAGAATGTCTTCGATGGGCATTTCGACGCATTTGTCGATCAGTTCCATCATCAGTTGATAGTTGGAGATGGTGAACTCGCGGAAGCGACCGAGGCCGGTGCGGGCATCCATCAGGAAGTTCATCAAATTCCAACCTTGCGGATTGATGACTTCGTCTTTGTTGAAATCGGCAGAGTCACCCTTATCAACAGCAATCATTAACTCGTCACTGATGCGGGGGGTGCTTTTTTTGCCGTCAAACCAATCATAAACGACGCGGGCCGCTGACGGCGCATCGGGCAGGATGATGTGATTGTTTTGCTCGCCAACGCGGATGGTTTCGCTTTCGTGGTGATCGAAAGCAATTTTCACGCCTTCCACATAGGGCAAGTTGGTGGTGATGTCTTTGTTGGTGATCTCGATCACGCCGTCTTGCATATCCTTCGGATGGACGAATTTGATCTCATCGATCAAATCCAACTCCTTCAGAATGGCGGCACAAACAAGGCCATCAAAATCGCTTCGTGTAACAAGACGATACTTCTCGCCGGACTTCAAAAGGTCGTCAGGGCTGACGGTCATGGAAAACTCCCCTCGACATATGCGCTCTGTGCGCCAAAGATAACCAAGAATGCTTGGGTGGACAACGTCCCTTGCGTTTGCAGACAACGGACCTACGACGGATCAGATCACGGTGCAACCGAGAATACACTTTTTTACCCGCAGAAAGCACGTGCGCTTTCTGACCGAAGCAAGCCCCAACCGCGCAAGCGCCTTGATTCTTGCGGGTTTTCTTATGATGGGCGGCCTCGCCGGCTGCGCCACAGAGCCCTTTGTGGATGGCCGCCGCGAAGCCGGATCAACGCAACCTATCGGTCCTTCGACCCCAGATCGTGTGGCGATTTGTTATAATAGCCGAGGGACAACTCCGGCTGCCGTGCAACGATTGGCCGAATCTGAATGCGCAAAAACCAACAGGCGACCACAATTTGACGGTCAGGACGCAGCCAGTTGTTCGATTATGAACCCGACGCGGGTGTTTTTTCGCTGCTTGGCAGATGGGAACTGAA
>CAYGSZ010000553.1:0-1453 GCA_964352705.1 uncultured Rhodobacterales bacterium | reverse complement strand
CCCCTACAAAACCCCCATCTTCACCGCATTCTTTCCGCCCTTTTTGACGTCGTACATTAATACATCGGCAGATTTAAGGGCATCTTGGTAGTTTGGTATTTCTTTGTCGCCTGCGTTAATTGCGACCGCACCGATGCTAAATCCGACGGCCCAGCCTTTTTGGGTCATGGCGTTTTGCAATTCTTTCAATAAATCATTTAGTTTCGCGCGCGCGCCCTTTTCATCGGTGGCGGGAAAGAACAGCGCAAATTCATCACCGCCCATGCGGCCAAAACTATCCGTATTGCGCAAGTTTTTTAATATCACCGATGCAATATTTTGCAAGACTTGGTCACCGGCCGCATGTCCCATTGTATCATTGATCATTTTAAAATTATCCAAATCAATCACCGCCAACGCCATCGGCGATTTTGTTCGTGATGACAGGGCAAATTGCCATTCCAACCGCTCCCGAAATGCACGGCCATTTAACGCCCCTGTTAAGCCATCAACGCGCGCGGCATTCTTCTCAATATCATATCGTTTTTTTAACGTCGCAATTAAATAGGTGCTGATGACGAAAAACACCAGCCGCGTGCCCGCATTCCAATGCTGTATCCATTCGGCACTATAGACATGCCCCGTGGCCTTATCCGCAATCAACCACACTGCCACTGACAATAGTGAAATCACTAGGCCAGCGCCTAACCCCAAATACCATGCTGCCATCGCCACGGGGAATATATAAAAGATAAAAAACGACATTTCAAAGCCGCTCATAAAATCGATATAGCCTAAGGTTAAAACAAGGCACACCGCCAAAACGACTATGAATAAGGAGGAGTTTAGAAATTTACGCATGGAAATCCATTCTTTTGAAAACACAAGGAACAGTATATCTAATTCCCCCTAACATAATATAGATATGTTATAATCCTTTTCTGTCCGCCATCGCGCGGCACGGTTTGCGGGAGACATCGCAAAACGATATCAATAGGCCATCAGCACGCAAAAGAAAAAAAGCGCAAAGCCAACAGCCTCACGCGTAACATAAGCCCCACCCACCCGCTTGCCCCAAAATTCAGGCTATATTGCTTGTTTTATGTAAAACAAAAGGCACCTAAATACCCCACCCCCTTATTTTCGACAAACGAACTGAAGGAATTGAAATTCATTAATTATTTCAATGGGTTGTAGATAGGTAAATTTTATAGATTCAAACACTTTGCGTCCGAGGTGTGATAGTGTAAAACATGCACAGATACGCATTCCCCTCTTGTTTTAATGAATTTATTTTGTTTTATTGACAGGCGTAAATGACGAAAAGTAGGTTACTACTTAAGGAATGCAGCAACGCATTAAGAAGGCAAAAGAAAGAAATTAAAATGATACCTAGATACACAAGACCCGAAATGGCCAAAATCTGGGAGCCTGAAAATCGCTTTAAAATCTGGCTTGAGATTGAAACGCTCGC
>CAYGSZ010000552.1:0-1459 GCA_964352705.1 uncultured Rhodobacterales bacterium | reverse complement strand
TTTTTCTTCGAGGTCAATCACAAACGCAACGCGCCCAACATCGATGCTTTTGGCATCAAGCGGACGACCTTAATTGTGCGTGACATTCAAAAGTCGGTTGAGTTCTACACCAACATCATGGGCATGACAGTTTGGTACGATCAGGAAATGCCCGTGGGCGGCGAAGTGCTGCCCGCTGGTGAGCCAGGCGACAACGTGCGGGTGGTTATTTTGCAGGGCAACGACTCCGAGGTCGGCATGCTCGGTCTCATGCAATATCTTGATCCTCCCATAGAAGACCCAGGCCCGTATCCGCGCAGCATCGGTATTGGGACCGCAATGTTTGTGGCCGGTGCGCAGGATGTCATGGATATTCACAGCCGCATGGTCGCGGCGGGTGATGCCGGACAAAGCTACGGCCACGCCATTCATTGTGCCCCGGATCATGATGAAGTGACCGGCGCGGATGGCAAAACCATCCAACTCACCACCATGTCGTTCTTCGATCCGGATGGTTATTTTTACGAACTGAACACGCGCAAAGAAGTGGGGTAGATAAAATGACCGAACATCTGTCCGATATCATCCTCAAGCGCACCACGCTTATTGTGCGCGACGCTGCACGCATGAAAGACTTTTACGAACAGATTTTGGGCTGGAAGGTTTGCTATGAGTCCGAGATGACGTTGTCCGGCGGCATTCTCCCATGCGGTAAACCCGGCGATCGTGTCATGCTCTACATGATGGAGGGGGCGGACCCCGACATTGGCAAAATTGGTCTGTTGGAATGGCTAGACCCCAAGCTGCCAGACCCTGGGCCGCCCACCCATCGTCTGGGTATCGGCAGTATTGTGCTGGTGGCCGATGTGCCTGATATGGATGACCTGGTGAAAAAGGTCGAGGCCTTTCCCGGCGCTAAAATGCATACAGCGCCTGAAGACGGCAGTTTCCCAGACCCGCGTGGAGACGGCGATATTCAATACACCAGCGCGGCGATGTTCGATCCCGAGGGCTTCTTTTACGAGCTGTATTTTCGCTACAATCGGCCCAACCCCGAGCAGTTTCTCATCCGCCGCACCACTTGTTTTGTGCGCGACATAGACCGCACGCTCGACTTCTTCACCAACACCTTAGGCCTCACGAAAACACAAGACTCCACCATGCCCATCGGGGGGCAACTGGCGGCAGGCAAGCCCGGCGACATGGTTCGGTTTGCCGTGTGCAAGGCCGAGCACGACTATTACGGCATGGCGGCGGCGCTGCAATTCCTAACACCCCCGTTGCCCGATCCCGGCGCGGCCACATGGAAAACTGGCATCGGCTCGGCCGTGTTTGTTGCCCATGCCCACGATGCGCCAGATTTATTTGGTAAGGTGAAGGCGTCTGGCGTAAAAGTTACCCGCGACCTGTTCAGCCGCGCGGTGCCCAAAACCGGCGGTCAGGGCGAAACCAAAATGCACTCCATGGGCTTCCACGATCC
>CAYGSZ010000551.1:0-1460 GCA_964352705.1 uncultured Rhodobacterales bacterium | reverse complement strand
TCTGTTTGCTCGCGATCAGCGCGAAGAAGATGATGACCATTGCTCGAAAAAAAACGGTTCTTTATGGTTGTTTGACGATCAGAATTGACCCTTAAAAAGGGCTCTATCAGATCCATTTCACTCAGCAGGTCTGTCACCTCTCGGCCCGCACGATCAGATCCAATTACAGAAAAAAAGGCCACAGATGCGCCGAGAGCCACAGCATTGCGTGCGACATTACCCGCACCACCAAGCTGGGAAAATTCGTCAGTAATTCGCACAACAGGCACAGGGGCCTCTGGTGAAATACGCTTAACCTCACCATAGATAAACCGATCGACCATGACATCGCCAATACACACCACGCGCCGCCCCTTAAACCGAGCGAGATGGTTAGAAAGATCAGCTGCAGTGGTCATACCCGCGCCCTAGCCTAAGCGGCCAAAAGGTTTTTAAAGTAGTGAACCGTCTTCTCAAGACCTGCTTCGAGAGCAACAGTCGGCTGCCATCCTAGCGCGTTTTGAGCCAATGTTATGTCTGGCCGTCGGCGCACAGGATCATCTTGTGGCAAGGGTTTGTGGATAATTTTTGAACCCGAGCCGGTGAGTTGAATAACCAACTCGGCAAGCTCGAGAATTGTCGCCTCGACCGGATTTCCAAGATTTACAGGGCCTGTAAAATCATCCGGTGACCCCATTAATTTAACGAGAGCTTCTACTAAGTCATCAACAAAACAAAATGACCGGGTCTGATTGCCATCTCCATAGATCGTGATGTCGTGTCCCTGGAGGGCTTGAACAATGAAGTTTGAGACGACGCGACCATCATCGGGCAACATTCGGGGCCCATAAGTATTGAAAATTCTGCCAACTTTGATGCGCAAGGCGTGCTGACGGTGATAGTCAAAAAACAGGGTCTCAGCACAGCGCTTTCCTTCATCATAGCAAGCGCGCGGTCCGATCGGATTGACGTTGCCGTTGTAGCCTTCTGTTTGAGGGTGAACATCAGGATCGCCATATACTTCACTGGTCGATGCCTGCAGGATTTTTGCCCGGGTACGCTTAGCAAGCCCCAGTAAGTTTATAGCGCCATGAACGCTGGTTTTTGTGGTTTGCACGGGATCAAATTGATAATGAACCGGAGAAGCTGGACACGCCAGATTGTAAATCTCATCCGTCTCAATATAGAGGGGAAAAGTGACGTCATGCCGCATCAACTCAAATCCTGGTTGACGGAGTAATGGGGCAACGTTTTGACGGCGTCCGGTAAAATAGTTGTCGACGCAAAGAATTTCATGGTCGTCGGCCATCAACCGTTCACAAAGGTGTGAACCAATGAATCCTGCGCCACCTGTTATAAGAATGCGTTTCATTAGGGTCCCCTTACCCACGCCAATGTTGAAAGGCGAGATGCGCGCCCTGATGTTCAAACTATTGTATTCCTTAACCTTTTCCAAATAGTTACCATGATATCCACTCAAG
>CAYGSZ010000550.1:0-1478 GCA_964352705.1 uncultured Rhodobacterales bacterium | reverse complement strand
CGCGTTGGGGTCGTCGATCTACCGCCATCTCTCGGCAATCCTTACGCTTCAGTGGGTCTGCCATCTGGGCACTTTTGGGGTAGCCTCTACGATGGACTGACCCAGATTTCTACAACCGGGGACGTTACGCCCTCCCTAGCGCTCAGTTGGGAGCAGACACAACCAACTCAGTGGCAATTCACGCTGAGGCAGGATGTGCGCTTCCACAACGGTGCGCCATTTGATGCGCAAGATGTCGTCGCAACGATCCAGTATTTGCAGAGCTCTGAAGCAGCCCGCTACTTAATCGCCAATGAGGTTAAGAATATCGCGAGCGTTCGCGCTCTGTCTGAGCATGTCGTCGAAATCAACACCCTAGAGCCCGACGTCATTTTGCCGCGCCGGGTTAGCCTTATTATGATCATTGAAGGCCAAAGTTGGTTGCAATTGGGTGTGGACGCATACGCGCGCGCGCCTATTGGAACAGGCCCTTTTGAATTTGTGAGGTGGGGGGCCGGCAATAACTCCGCCGTTCTAAACGCCTCTGACACGGCCATACGTTCCGCAAAAGATATTCAGAGTCTGACTTTAGTGGCGGTGCCAAATTCCGTCGCCAGAGAGCAAGCCTTGCTGTCAGGCGAATTCGACCTCATCGAAAACATTAATGCGGATTCAGTCGCTGCAATTGAGAAGGCCGGGTTTGATATACACGTGCACCCGCGCTCACAAGTTATCTCCCTTGCTTTGCCGAATGTTGAGCGGACGGAGTCTCCCCTTAATTCATCTGAAGTCCGACAAGCTCTCAACATCGCCGTTGATCGGTTCGTCATCGCTGAACAAATTTACGGTGGTCTTGTCGAAGCGGCGAGTCAGGGTGCGGTGAATGGAACCGTCGGATTCAATCCTGACCTGAAACCTTTCCCTTACGACCCCAACCTGGCGCGTCGTATGCTGGCAGATGCCGGATATCCCGATGGATTCCCCATGACGATTGCTATTTTGCAAGTGGATGGGTCTGAAGGTGAAATCGCATATCAAAAAGTTGCCCAAGATCTCACTGCAGTCGGTGTCTCAGCGATTATCAGAGCCGTTCCCGCGCCGGAGTTTTTACGACGGTTCGCGCGCAATGACTGGGGGCCATACGACGCTTTTTCGCTTCTCTGGAATAGTGAACCGATCCGCGATGCCGGGCGCACCCTGGAATATTTTTCGTGTTTACGACCGCAACCGTTCTTCTGCGATGAAGACGTGGCCACGGTAATCGTCAAAAGCCGCGCCGAGAGTGATCCAGAAGCGCGGAAGGCGGCTTTGCAAAAAATCATGGCCCGCATGAAAGAGCTGGCGCCGGCGATTTGGCTCAACAATACGATGCAAATCACGGCCAGCCGCCCGCATGTCGCAAACATTCAAATGGGCACCAATGGCCTGCGGTTCGAAGATATGGTCATTCAACCCTGAACTCAGTGGTAAATCTTATTACTCCTTCATAGACTGAATGT
>CAYGSZ010000549.1:0-1481 GCA_964352705.1 uncultured Rhodobacterales bacterium | reverse complement strand
GATCGACATCTATGTTGAGGCGGGATGGTACATTATCCATGGTAGCTGCGGCACCAGGGGGCAACACACGATAGGGCGCTGTGAGGCTGTCTTCACGAAGATACTGACCCTGTCTTGGAGGTTGAGCCCCAAAGGGCACAAAAGTCATTCCAATAGCAGGAACGAGAACATGTCCACGACAGGCGACCAAAGATTCAGGACGCATGGAGGAAACAGGAGAAACCTGAGTATCCGCGACAGAAGATGGGGGCGCGCTGGTCATTTCAGGTTCGAAATCAGGGAAAAACTCACCCATTGCAGTGCAACCAGCCAGCAGTGTTGCAAGTAGGACCAAAGTGGAAACATGACGCATATCTATCTCTCCTGTAAGGCTGCGATTGTCGCTGTTGTCGAGACAGAGTCAACCAACTCAGCACGAACAATGCGACCGCCGTAGGACTCAACTTCCTTAGCTCCGACGATATCTTGTTTGGCGTAATCAGCCCCTTTGATCAAGACATCGGGGCGAATTGATTTAATAAGTTCCAAAGGCGTGTCTTCACCAAAGACAACCACCAAATCTACATTTTCCATGGAAGCCAGAACAGTCGCTCGTGCGGCTTCACTTTGAACCGGGCGCTTTGGCCCCTTAAGGCGCGCCACTGATGCATCTGAGTTCAACCCAACAATCAACTTCTCACACTTGCTTTTGGCTTGGGTCAATAACGACACATGCCCAGGATGCAAAAGGTCAAAACACCCATTGGTAAATCCGACGGACTTCCCTTCTGCATGCCACATAGCTGCATGAGTTGCTGCCGTTGCCGTATCAGTAATCTTCGCCTCGGCGGCGGTTAAGTCACGCCTGCGCAATGCAGAAGCAATTTCACTGGCTTGAACAACAGCGGTGCCGCGACGCATGACAACCAATCCTGCAGAGGCATTGGCCAGACGAGCGCCGTCTAAAAGGTTGGCACCGGCTGCAAGCGCGACCCCTAAAGTCGCAACAACGGTATCTCCTGCACCCGTCACATCGGCAACCTCGTGACTTTCAGCGTTAAGATGGTCAACCTGTCCATCGCGTTGCACTAAAGTCATGCCATCAGCAGATCGCGTCACGAGAATGGCATCAACCCCGGATGAGTTTATCAAAGCCTTTGTCGCATTTATCAATTCTTCATCCGTATCAACGGACTGACCTGCAGCCAAAAATAACTCGGCTTTATTGGGCGTGATCACGGTTGCGCCGCTGTAACGCGTATAATCTCTACCCTTGGGGTCAACGACAATGGGCTTACCTTCAGACCGTGCCAAAGCAATAATACGCTTGGCAAACGAGTTAGTGACAACGCCTTTGCCATAATCTGACAACAGGACCGTGTCCGCTTGGGCGATTTCTCTTTTGAGAGCGTTTACCAAATCGTCCTCATCTGCAACCGTTATAGAGTCTGTTTGCTCGCGATCAGCGCGAAGAAGATGATGACCATTGCTCGAAAAAAAAC
>CAYGSZ010000548.1:0-1487 GCA_964352705.1 uncultured Rhodobacterales bacterium | reverse complement strand
CGCCGGGCAAGTTGGGGTTGATCTATAGTCTGGCCGACACCAAACGGCTGGTCGAAGCCGTGGGGCCGTCCTCGGCTAAGGATATCCTCTACACCGGCCGTATTATTTCCGCAGAAGAAGCCCACGGACTGCATCTTATTGATCGCCTCATTGAACCCGACGTTCTGGAAGCGACGGTCAACGCTTTTGCTGATGAGATTTGCGCCACGTCACAATTTTCAGCAGAGTCCACCAAACGCATCGTGCATATGATTCTGGACGGCGAAACCGATGACACTGCCGCCACCCGGGATTTGTTTATCAAGTCCTTCTCGGGCGAGGACTTCCGCGAGGGCTTCACAGCGTTCACGGAAAAACGCGCGCCGAATTTTGACAAAACCTGATCCTGCCTCGGGCCAATGAACGTGGCGGTCTCTCTTGAAACAGCGTTTAACGCAGGCATGGCAGCCCTGCATCAGCGCGACTACGCCGCAGCGATGCAGCATTTTCAAGACGTGTTGGGCTTTGATCCCCATCATCCAGCAGCGACCTACAACATCGGCGCGTTAAAGTATCAGGCAGGGCACTCACAAGACGCACTCCTCTATTTGGAGAAAGCCGCAGCCTTGCGGCCCGAACATCTAGATACCCTGTCGTTGTTGGCGGCGGTCCTTGTTGATCTCAACCGTCTCTCCCAAGCCGTGCCCCATGCCCGCATCATTGCTGCTCACGCGCAGTCTGATGCGACCGTCTTAAATACCGCCGGGCGCGTGTTGGTGCTGGCCGGTTGGGCGGAAGAGGCCGCCGCCGCCTATCGCAAAGCGCTGGCCCACGATGCCGGATATCGTCCGGCGGCAGAGGCGCTGGTCGGCCATCTGCTTGCGCGGCGCGCATTCACGGACGCCACTGCCGTTTGCGACGCTGTGTTGGCACAGCATCCGACGGATCAGGACTTTCATCTCAAGCGCTCACAAGCCCTGTGGGAAAGCGGGCAGACCTCTGCCGCCCGGGACGCGCTGCAAAACCTGTTAGACTTCGCGCCCGATCACATCACCGCGCATCATAATGTGTCGCTCATCGTGTCTGATGAAGATGCAACCCCAAGAATCACGCGTTTGGCAACGCTGATTGCAGAAAACACTTTGGAGACGCCCGATCTCATCAGGGCATGGTTTGCGCTTGGTAACCTCTCTGCGCAGCAGCACAACCACGCACAGTCTCTCACGTGTTTTAACGAAGGGAACCGACTGCGGGCGCAAGCTGCAAGCGATGATCATGCCCGCTCGGAGGCCGCTTTTGAGGCGCGTGTTCAGCATGTGCTCGACACGCCGCTTCCGTTGCCACCAGACCAGATGGGTCATCACCAACCCACGCCGCTGATCATCGCCGGGCCGTCCCGCGCCGGGAAGTCATTGCTGCAATCTTGGTTGTCCGCACATCCGGATATCGCCGTTGCCGATGAAGTGGGGCTGTTGCCGCGCTTGCATGATATTGATTTCGTGGCCGCG
>CAYGSZ010000547.1:0-1487 GCA_964352705.1 uncultured Rhodobacterales bacterium | reverse complement strand
GGGGCTTGACCGGGGCTTGACCGGGCAACCCGCGACAGCGTAAAGCCCGAGCATGAAAACTCCACTGATCGGCATCACGGCAGACCGCGAAGATCCGGGCGGTTATTCCAAATTTCCCTGGTATGCCCTGCGCGTAAACTATTGCTCTGCCGTGACAGCAGCGGGCGGCGTGCCGCTCATATTGCCCGCAGATGTGAGCCTGGTGGATCAGTATGCGGATGTGATTGACGGCTTAATTGTGTCCGGCGGGGCCTTCGATGTGGACCCTGCCCTGTTCGGCGAACAAACCAAACACGATACCGTGGTGCTGAAGGCCGACCGTACGGACTTCGAACTGGGATTAACCAAACGCTTTCTGGAGCAAGATCGGCCGGTATTTGGTATCTGCGGCGGGCAGCAACTCTTGGCCGTGGCCCTGGGCGGCACGCTGATTCAGCACATCCCCGATGAAGTTGAGAACGCCCTGGCCCACGAACAGCCGAACCCACGTGATGAGGCTGGACATGAGGTGCGGATCGCGGTCGGTTCGCGCCTGCATGATATCGTGAAAGCCGACACCCTGGCGGTGAACAGCGCCCATCATCAGGCTGTAAAAACCGTGCCGGACTCTGTGGTAATTGATGCCGTAGCCTCTGATGGGGTGATTGAAGGCATCGAAGACCCCACCAAACGCTGGTGCCTCGGGGTGCAGTGGCATCCGGAATTTCATATCTCTGAGGGCGATAAACGCCTGTATGAGTCTTTCATTCAGGCCTGCACATGAACGCTCCGAAACCCTCGAAGACAGACGACAAAACACCCGGAGATCGTGTTGCCAAAGTGATCGCCCGCGCCGGCATCTGCTCGCGCCGGGAAGCGGAAGCGCTGATTGAACAAGGCCGAGTCACGGTCAATGGCGAAACCCTGCAACAGCCGGGCGTTAAAGTGACGGCGGACGATGTGGTGCGGGTGGATGGCGAGAAGCTGCCCGCCCTCGATCCGCCGCGCTTGTGGCGCTATCACAAACCGACCGGCCTGGTGACCAGCCACAAGGATGAGCGGGGCCGCGAAACCGTGTTCGACTCCCTGCCCGAGCATCTGCCCCGGGTAATCTCTATCGGACGTCTCGACCTCAATTCGGAAGGTCTGCTGCTGCTGACCAACGACGGTACCCTGGCGCGCTCGATGGAGCATCCATCGCGGGGCTGGACCCGGCGCTACCGGGCGCGCGTGCATGGCGAGGTGAAAGAGCGGATGTTCGAACCGCTGGCCCAGGGCGTGACGATTGACGGCATTCACTATGGCCCGGTGCAGGTCAAACTGGACCGCAAACCCGGCACCAACTCGTGGCTGACGGTCTCCCTCAACGAGGGCAAAAATCGTGAGGTCCGGCGGGTGATGGAACATGTCGGTCTCAAGGTCAGCCGCCTGATGCGGACCGCCTACGGGCCGTTCCAACTGGGCTCCCTAAAGCCTGGCGAACTGGCGGAAATTCCCGGCAAAGTGCT
>CAYGSZ010000546.1:0-1492 GCA_964352705.1 uncultured Rhodobacterales bacterium | reverse complement strand
TGGTTTTGGCCAGCCAGTTCAAGCTGGCCCCATTGTTGCGATTGAGCGTCGCCAGCAAATGCAAACTGCGTGCGACAGAGCGGACGGTTTCGGTCATTGAGAAGTGGCCCTTTACTCCTTTGAACCTTAAGCCTCTAACGTCTTATTGCCGACTGTTTCCAGGTCTAAGATCGGCCAGCGAACTGACAGTGGCCCTGCGCTCCAGACAAAACATGTGGCTCCAGACAAAAAAAGAGCCCGGACCGAAGCCCGGGCTCATCATTTTTATTTCAACAGTCCTTAAGACTATTCGCGATTTCCAAGGAACATCAGCAAGAACTGGAACAGGTTGATGAAGTTCAGGTAAAGGGCAACCGCGCCCATAACGGCGGCATGCTCTTCTTTGTCTGAGCCTTCAACCTGGAAGTAGGTGCTTTTGATGCGCTGTGTGTCATACACGGTCAGGCCAGCAAAAATCAGCACACCCACCACCGGGATGATGAAGCCCATCACGCCGCTTGGCCAAATCATGTTGACGACCATCGCCACAATCAAACCAATCAGGCCCATCAGCAGGAACGTGCCCATGCCCGATAGGTCTTTCTTGGTGGTGTAGCCATACAGGCTCAGCCCGGCAAACGCGGTCGCTGTAATCACAAACGTCCGCGCCACACTGACACCGGTATAGGTCAGCAGGATGGTCGAGAGACCAATGCCCATGGTGCCGACAAACAGCCAGTACAGAACTTGCATCGTCCCGGCACTACGGTTCTGTCCGGCAAAGCTCATGAACAGAATAAGACCGAGCGGCAGGAACATGGAAACCAAGCCAAGGCCGGTGTAGCCAGCAAGACGACCTTCTTCGACCTGATAAAACAGGGTGATGAGGCTAGAGTTGGCAACAGCAAAAGCAACAATGCCAGACAACAACAGGCCAGAGGCCATGTAGTTGTATACTCTTAACATGTAGGCGCGTAGGCCTTCATGGATTGCGGCAGACTCTACGCCAGCCACTCCAGTTAAAGGTCTGCGATCAAATCCGGTAGCCATAGTGCTCCTCACAACGGTTACAATCAGCTCATCGCGCCTGCCTACTGCGTAGAGGCGCTGAACTACATGCCTCTAATATTGGGTGTTTTTAGTGCCGCTTCAACGGGAATCGGATGACTTTCTTGCAACAATCGTCGCCAAAATGACGATTTTTCGAGTGAAAACCGATTCGCGTGTGTTTTTGATCCTAATCGTTGCGCAAGAGCGGGGCCGCTTTAACGCTCAAAGCCCGCCATACCCCGGCAAATCCGGCCAGCAAGGTGACGGCAATACAGGCCACAATCACCCCGCCGACGATCCCGGGGAACAAGATCCAATCGATCTTCATCACGAAAACCAGCACGGCCCAGGCCGATAAACTGCCCACCACGGCGGCAATGGTTCCGGTGGCCAGGCCCAGCAGACAGTATTCAAACACAAAGGCTTTCAGCACATCCGCCCGGGTTGCGCCCAGCACTTTCAG
>CAYGSZ010000545.1:0-1495 GCA_964352705.1 uncultured Rhodobacterales bacterium | reverse complement strand
CGCGTGTAAAGTGGTGCATACGCCGCATTAAGGGCCATAACTTGAGGTCACCAAAAGAGAGTGCATTTACATCAGCCGCTGCTTCCACAGCTACCAACTCATCAACAACTTTTTTAATACGACTTTGGGACACGACGAACTAAGCCTCGCCTTGAAAAAACGTATCAAGTGAAGATAAAAATTGTTCAATTCGCTTTTCGGGTGAGAACTCTCGCATTACAAGACGACGCGCATTGTCCGCCATAGTTTTTATGCTACCGGTATCTCGTAACTTTTCAATTTGAGTTGGAACGTTTTCGAATTGATCGTCGAAGCGCAAATAATCTTCCCCATCTTTGAAGTGAGTGTCGATGAGTACATTGCCATGACATAAAACAACTGCGCCCCGATGCATACTACTCAGAAAGCGCTCGCTTACAGAACATGGAAAATTATTCAAACACATCGCCATCACTTTAGCACGCCCCATCAACGCTAGTGTTTCGGGGAACGTATTACCAGGTATAAACACAGTATCAGGGTGAAGCGTTATGTCTGGCGGATCACCCGACCAAACCAAATGCATAGGGTAAGGTGTCAACTTTGCGAGCAAGAGACGGCGGCGCTCCATGCGAATAAACTGGTTCCCCTTCACCAATAAATCCCGAAAAATCGCCTCTGTTAAATCAGGAGCGAGACCATGAGAACTGGCAACAGCTTCGACGTGCTGCCAATACACGCCATGGAAATCGTGGCAAGCCCGCTCAATAAGGTCATCGAACAATCGCTCTCTTCCCTTATAGACAGACAAGAACTCACTCCGGAATCTTGCTGGATCGGCGTACGATCCAACGTAAAGAAGGTCAATATCACGATCACGATGGGGTCTGTAAATGTCATCCATACGCGGATTGCTGTCTAAGTAAATATGAGGAGCAAAAGTGTGCGTTTGACGGTCTGCCACAGCCCCGTACTTGACAGAAAAATCACTGGCCGAAGCTTCCGTATAGTGAAGCAATCGGTTTGGAAGAGGATATAGCGTCTTTCGAGTAAGCCAGGGATAAAATGGGTAGTCACGTATATGAGATATGGCCGGTTTACCAAATGTGACGAAAGGGTCTTCCCCATTTCCTAAGACACAATCTAAACCCCAGCCCTGCTCACAATGAACCGCAAGTAATGCGGAAGACTTGAGGTATTTCAAAAATTCAGTTGCAAAGTTTCCGGCAGCTAGGTCAAGAAAATGCGGCCTGATACCCCACTTCTGGTAAGCAGCTGCATATACTTTTATGGAAGTTCGGTGAGTTAGATAACGGTCATGGGCGCTAGAATAGAGAAATAGAATCTCTCGTCCTTCATAGCGAACAGACCTATCGCTAATATTGGAAAGGTCTCGACCGCCCACCACCATCAAACCCTTATTTCAAAACTAACTCAGATTCCTCTGTGAGATAGCACATTGGATAGAACACGAGCTTAAGTTAGAGAGTCAGAAGTGTCTATTGCCATGCCTCAG
>CAYGSZ010000544.1:0-1506 GCA_964352705.1 uncultured Rhodobacterales bacterium | reverse complement strand
TGATGGAAAAGCTGTGATGGAAAAACCGCCCCCGATCAAAGCGCGTGAACTGCTGGGCGGAGACGCCATCGGCTTCGACCCGGACACAGGTGTCGGCAGTGTGCGCTATGTGCCAGACGAAGGACTGATGAATCCCGCAGGTACAGTTTTAGGTGGGTACTTGTCTGCCATGCTGGATGATGTTGCCGGACTGGCAACCTGGTACGCTGGCGGGAAACGGTTTTTTGCGACCGCCCAAATGTCGACCTCATTTTTAAGGGGTGCCAAACAAGGCGAAGCCCTAATTGGGGAGTCCACCGTTACCGGTCATGGCAAACGCCAGGCTTTTGCAGAAGCCACGTTGACGCGGGAGTCCGACGGGAAAATTATTGCCAAGGCAACGTTGGTTCAGACGTTTTTAGATTGAGTTTTTGACTCATCCTACGCTGTCATGGCTTCCTCGATTTTTTCATTCGCAACAGCATGGTCACTTGGTTCGTGCTTAAGAAACTCATGTTCAGACTCCATGGCTGGTTCATGGGATAACACCACATGTATGGGAAAATGATCCGACCCAATGTTCCCCAACCTTTTAAGCGAAACGACGGTAAAATCTCGGGAACAGAAAACATGATCCAGAGGCCACCTTAAGAATGGGTAAGCGGCATGAAACGTGTTGAACATACCGCGACCAATGCGGGGATCGAGCAGCTTGCTTATGCGTTGAAACATTCTGGTCGTCGCAGACCAAGCCACATCATTGAGGTCACCCATGACAATTGATGTATCATCCTTAGAACCAAGGTCCTTAGCAACAATGAGAAGCTCCGCATCGCGTTCTAAGGATCGCGTGTTTTCCGTAGGACTTGGCGGTGCGGGATGGAGACATTTGAGATCAACCACTTTACCCGACTGCAAATACAATTTTGTATGTATAGAGGGGACATCGTCTTCCACCAAAAACAGAACTTGAGAGTCCTCAAGCTTGAGTTTGGAATACAGGTGCATTCCATAAAGATTATCCAAAGGGTGCTTCACCGTATTTAGGTAAGTTGACTCAAGCTCTTCAAGTTGCTTTTCCCACCACACGTCCGTTTCCAAAGTGAGCACAACATCAGGATTGCAGGTCTGGATCAAATTGATCAACGCATCAGAGTCGCGGTTTGTCATCAGAACATTTGCGACCAAAATACTTATACGATTGAGCTCACTGAGACTCTGTGAAGTCTTTACTTGTTTTAGAAAAACAGACGTGTATCTCGCGATGCGCATCAACTGAAAGATGGTGCACCCCAAAAGTGCCAAAATAATCAGCTTATTCAACAGACTTTCCCAGCCGACGTATGCTGCATAAAGACTGAGTAGACAGATGGAAATAACCGCAATCTGAACACGCGGGAAATCGAATAATCGGATCCACCACGCGTCATGACGACACAAAGGCAAAAGGGTCCAAAGACATACAACTATAGAAATGGGGACCAAGATCCCTTCAAATGTCATCCGGCGTTATCCCTGGTTCGCTCA
>CAYGSZ010000543.1:0-1508 GCA_964352705.1 uncultured Rhodobacterales bacterium | reverse complement strand
GGGCGGTTCACCGCCATGTAACGCGACAGATAGTTGTTGCCCGCATTCTCGACCCAGCCGTCAACATAGGTTTTTACCAAACGTCGGCTGACATAGTGGTAGACCGGCAGAATGACATAATCTTCCATCAAAATCGCTTCGGCTTTATTCATCAGTTGATTGCGTTTGTCCTGATCGGAAATTGAGTTTGCTTCTTTCATCAGGGCATCAAACTCTGCGTTGTTGTAACCGATAAAATTGCTGGGGTCGTCCGAGCGCAATAGGTTCAGGAACCCCGATGCATCATTAAACGGTGAGAACCAGGCCCACCGCATGACATCGTAGTCACCCGTGCGGGCTTTGCGAGTGAGGTTGCGAAACTCTGTGTCCATGAGGTCCGCATTCACCCCAATGCTACTCCACATGGCTTTCATGGCGGATGTGATTTTGCGGTTTTCTTCCTGAGTGTCATAGGCCAACTCGAAGGCCAGCGGGTTCTCAGAGCTGTATCCGGCCTCGGTCATCAAGCGTTTGGCTTCTGCCATGCGCTCGGCTATGGGCATGGCGGCAATAGAGGCGGGGTAGACTTCGTAGCCATCAACCACTGGCGAGACAAAACTGTACGCTGGCACAACCCCGGTATCAATCAGGCGCTCAATCAGTGTCTCCCGGTCAAAGGCCAGGGCCAGGGCTTTGCGCACGCGAATATCATCAAAGGGCGCTTTCTTCGTGTTGATGAGGAAGTAGTAGATGCCAAGGGTGGGTGAAATGCGCAGCTCATCCGCCATGTTCTCTTTGATCCAGTCCATCTGATCCGGTGGGAAATTGAGGATGGCATCCAACTCGCCCGCTCTGAACCGATTAAACACAGTGTTCAGATTTTGGGTTGGATAAAAGTTGACGGTCTCGATTTGCACCTCATCGGCGGCATAGAAGTTTGGGTTTTTCTTCAACGTCAGCCGCGTGTTTGGAATCCATTCTTCAAGGGTATAGGCTCCGTTACTGACAAACTGACCTGGCTTGGTCCAGTCATTGCCCAACTCCTCTACCTTATGGCGTGGCGAGGGTGTCGCGGAAAAGCTGTTCAGAGCTTGCGGCAACAAGGGGTTGGGCACGGAGAGTTCAATACGAACGGTGCGGGCATCGTGCGCGCTGACGCCCAAGCTTTCTGGCGGCATGTCACCGGAATTGACCGGGCGGCCGTTCTTTACGGAATAGAAAAACTGCGCATAGCGAGAGGCGGTTTCGGGATTCATCAGGCGCTGCATGGTCCACACCATGTCGTCTGCGGTCAGGGGGGTGCCGTCAGACCACTTCAGGCCCTCGCGCATGGTGAATTCCCAGACCAGGCCATCCTCGGAAACCGTATGACTTTCTGCCAACCCATAGGACATTTGACCGTTGGCATCCGGCGTCATCAGGCCGACGAACAGGTCGTTGAGAATGGGAACCGCTGTGTTGCCCGTCGCTTTTTGCGGGTCCAGGGAGGCGGGGTCGCTGCCACCGGAGCGGTTCAGCACCATTTCTGC
>CAYGSZ010000542.1:0-1514 GCA_964352705.1 uncultured Rhodobacterales bacterium | reverse complement strand
ATATCACGGCCCCGCCGTCGCCTGCCACAAGGCCAACGCTGACATGAGGGTCAGAAATCACGGCATCTTCTGCAGCGAAGATGATGTCTGAAAACAAGGCAATGGTACAACCAAGACCGACTGCGGGCCCGTTTATCTTAGCTACGATTGGTTTTTCGCAGTCCAGCATCGAAAAAATAATTCGTTTGCCATGGGTACGAACGGCGTCAAACTCAGCACTGTTCGCCGTCATGCTTTTGAGCCAACCAATATCACCACCTGCTGAAAAGGCTTTGCCCGATCCTGTGATCATGATGACGTCTGACTCTTTATCATCCTGGGCATCTATGAACACGCGGGACAGTTCTTCGTGCATCTCACCATTAACCGCGTTAAGGGCCTCTGGACGATTTAGGCTGAGTATTAGAACTCTGCCTCTACGCGTTACGGTGATGGTTTTATAGTCTGTAGGGTTCATGGTGACTCCGTCACATTTCTTTTAAATACTTGGCCAAGTTTGATGCTCAGTTCTCCAGAGATATAGTGGACACTCCGTGAGCAAAGGATACTTAAGACATATTTCTTAAATCGTTCCTATTAAGCCTTGGTCCGTTTCTTAAGTTCACGTTTGAGCACCTTACCAGCGGGATTTCTCGGAAGTTCACTCTCAAACAGGACCTCTTTAGGAATTTTAAACCCTGCTAAGGATTGTGAGCAGTGTCGCTTTACCTCGTCAGCCGTCACATTTGCACCGGTCTGCAGAACGACATGTGCGACGAGCTTTTCACCCCACTGTGCATCCTCAACGCCAACAACTGCCGCTTCGGTCACACCAGAGAGTTCAGAAATAATTTCTTCAATCTCTCTTGGGTAAACATTCACCCCGCCTGAAATCACCATATCCTTCTTGCGATCTACTATGTAGATGTATCCCTCATCGTCTTTGACAGCCATGTCGCCAACAGTAACCCAGTCGCCGTAGAAGGCCTCGGCGGTCTCTTCCGGTCTGTTCCAGTATCCATTAAACAACGAGGGGCCGGAGGCAAAAAGCTCTCCCACTTCCCCAGCTTTCACTTCGTTCTTATCTTCATCTAAAAGTTTTACTGACGTTGAAAAGAAAGGGTGACCGACGCATTTTTGTTTTCTGAGTTGATCTGCTGGTCTGAGATTGGAAACTATTCCAGCTTCGGTAGAGCCATAGCATTCAAACAGCTTGTCCGATCCGAAGTACTCGACAATCCGTTCCTTTGACGATTGTTGTAAAGGGGCAGCATTGGAAATGATCGACCTTAGTTTAGTGCCCCGATACTTTTCCAAGGTATGATCGTCGAGATTAAAAATTTTATGGAATTGTGACGGAACAAGAAAAACGCCAGTCGCATTTCCGCGATTTAGGATTTCGAGCGTATGCTCAACCTCGTACTGCCGAATGAATTCGCCAGTGCCGCCAAAGAACAAGCTCGCATATAGCATTGTAAATCCGGCTCCATGACACATAGGCGTTGTGCCAAGGAAATGATGATCAGGGCCATAAC
>CAYGSZ010000541.1:0-1523 GCA_964352705.1 uncultured Rhodobacterales bacterium | reverse complement strand
ATGGCGATGTATTTGGGTTTGTTGGATATGACGTTATCGAACTCGTGGATTAAGCACTCGCTCGCCGCATTGGCGGTTGCAATGATGAGCTTCACAAGCTCCGTGCACGCTGAAAAAACCCTCCGCGTTGCCGTACATGCCTTACCGCCCTTCTTAGGGCATGCCTATGCGACAACGGCACGTCCGACCATTTTTACAACGGGCGCAATCTACGATGGTCTGGTGAAGTTTGATCGCGAAGGTCAACTCTCGCCCTGGCTGGCTGTCGCCTGGGAAAACATCGATGACATGACATGGCGCTTCACCCTGCGTGACGGCGTTACTTTTTCCAATGGTACACCTCTCACCAGCGCTTCAATCGAGACTGCAGTTCAGTGGCTTACCAGTGATGCGTCCATGCGAGATGGTGTGCGCGGTGATCTTCCTTTTCTCAAAGATGTGCGGGTTATTGACCGCCTAACGGCAGAAATTGTCACCAGCACTCCGGTTCCGAATCTGCCCAATTATATGGGCGTCATGGTGATGGTTGACCCAGAACGGTTTGCCACGCTGGGCCGCCAAGGATATGCGGATGATCCTGTTGGGACGGGGCCGTTCATCGTTGATGATTGGGGAGCCACCACTGTCACGATGGAGGCCTATCCCGAGTCGTGGCGTGCACCTCAAGTGGACCGTTTAGAAATTGTGGCGCTGCCGAGCATTTCAGGTCGTGTGCAAGCACTGCTCTCTGGGCGTGTCGATATTGCAACCGCTCTTGGCCCGGATGAACGCTTGTCTGTCGAAGCTGCAGGCTTCGTTCTTGAGGAATGGCTCGATGCGTCCGTAGCTGCGGTGACGTTTATAACCGTCCACGGTGGGCCGTTAGCAGACGCGCGGGTCAGGCAGGCTCTGAATTATGCAGTCAATAAAGAAGGGATTATCGCAAGTTTGTTTGGTGATCTGACAGCACCAGCGACCCAGGGCGTGTCTCACCAGGCCTATGGCTATAATCCAGACCTCAAGGCTTATCCTTACGATCCAGAAAAAGCGCGGTCTCTTCTCGCCGAAGCCGGATATGAGGATGGGTTTACGTTTGAGTTTCTGACCCAGACAGGCTTGGGATCGGGCGACTTGGTGTTCCAGTTGGTGGCTTCAGACTTGGCGCGTATCGGGGTCACAATGGAAATCCGGCAACTGCCGGCGGCGGCTTTTTTGCAGACTGTTTTGAGAGACCCAAACCATGGTGGTGCCGGTGCGCATGCGTTGATTTGGCCCGCCTGGCCCACGTTTGATGCGATGCGCCCAATGCTAATGCATTCCTGCAAGCGCTCTACACCGTGGCACTGTGATGAATCGATCCAGCCTAAAATTGAAGAAGCGCTGGTTGAATGGAACCCTGCCCGCGCCTTGGCCTTACGCTACGAAATTATGGAGTATACGCGGGATACAGCGCCCGCCATATTTTTGTATGAATCCCCAGAATTTGCAGCAACCTCACCCCGCGTCAAAGGGTATCGGCAGGATCACGGCCATATCAATTATCA
>CAYGSZ010000540.1:0-1526 GCA_964352705.1 uncultured Rhodobacterales bacterium | reverse complement strand
GCACCATCGGCAACAACATGTTCCCCTATCACGACATTTATCCCGATGCTGAACTGTATGGCGTCGATGTGGCTGCGCCCTGTTTGCGCTATGCCCATGCCCGGGCGGCGGCGCGCGATATCAGCGTCCATTGGTCGCAGCAAAATGCTGAGACGATGGATTTTGAGGACGAGAGTTTTGATCTGATTGTGTCCAGCTTCTTCTTCCACGAACTGTCCGTCGACGCCACCAAGCGCGTGCTGGCCGAGTGCCGCCGTTTGCTCAAGCCCGGGGGCATGATGGTGCATATGGAATTACCGCCCGCATCGCAGGTGGATGCCTATTACAATTTCTATTTGGACTGGGACAACGAGCATAACAACGAGCCCCACTATCGTGATTTCCGGGCGCAGGAGTCCGTTGACCTGATGACCAGCGCGGGCTTTGAGGGCGAGGAGTGCTTTACAACCTCAATCCCCGATGTGGGCGGTGCTGATCCCGTGCACTTTCGCAAGGTTGCCTTGGGCGAAGCGCCGCCGCCCGCGCACGGTAATTACACGTCCTGGTGCCTGTTTGGGGCGACCAAACGCGCCTGAACGCGTGGCACTTGTGGTGAAGGGCAGGTAAACGGCAGGCGAAGGACTTGCTCCTGATCTTAATACAGCCGGTGGGGGAATCTGAACCAGCAGACCCGGGAAGGGAGAGGTCTGAGCGGGATCAGGGGCTGTGCAGATCAAGAGCAAGCCGGTTAGGCCTTTTTCGCGTCAATGCTGACGCTCTCTTTTTTAGTTGGTTTGCGTTTTAGTAAACATCCACTGAATTTAGAGAAGCGTGACAGCGCTGGACGCGAAGATGATCCCTGTGAACAGCACAGTCGAAATCATGACGGTGATGTGCAGGTACTTCGATAAGCGATCCATTGTCTTTTCTCCTTAACCGCGATGCCAACTCAAAATGTGTTGGTCTTCAGTGCGGTATACGGACGAAATAATGTTTCGGACCTACGAAATAAATGAACGTTTGTGCAGGGCAGTCATGCTTATGCTGCATAGCAGCATATTTTGAAGTCTGTTTTAAAAACAATACCTTATAAAATGACCTTCAGGCTTTAACTGAAACAAGCTTCATTTTGGTATCGAAAACCTGCAGGGCGTCCAAAAGACTGTGCGACTGCCGCAAGGTGCGGAGCCGGTCGGTCACCACGTAGCGACCCTTTTTGGCTTGGGCACTTTTGGCTTTGCCGGTGGTGGCCAGCTTGGTGATGGTGAACAGGGGCTCTTCATGGCTGCTGCGATAGATGCAAAAGCGCGCAAACCCTGGGGCGGCACCGATGGAGTAATCCCGCCATTCGCCGCGGGATACGCGGGTTGAATACACCCCAAGCAGTTGGGTTAACTCAGATCGGTTAAAGTGGAGGGCCGAAGGCTGCCGACGGTAATCAGTAATGCGTACCAACTGAGTCACAGGTCAGTGTTTCTCCGCACATCATAAAGAGAACACTATCTTTTCACTGATTTTCAGAGCCTGCAAGGCTCACGGATTTTCAG
>CAYGSZ010000539.1:0-1527 GCA_964352705.1 uncultured Rhodobacterales bacterium | reverse complement strand
TCAATTCTGTGTTGCGTGAGACGCTGTTTAACCCGAACCCAAATTGGCTGACGTTCGATCCGACCTTTGTTGAGGGCTATGCCCATCGTCGTAACGCGTTCCAGGCCAATGTTCGGGCCGATTACGACACCAATGGTGGTTACACGTTCAGTTCGTTGACGGCTTATCATCGGGACAAATCTTCCAACCTGATCGACTTGAACTACCGCGATGCTAGAGATATCGCGAACCCGTTCTTTGTTTCGGAAGCCGTGACCCCAACACGCCTGCCATGGCGGAATACGCTCCTGCTTAGCCAAGCCCGCTCGCGGGACTTTAGCCAGGAATTGCGCATCACATCTCCGCAGGACGAGCGTCTGCGGTGGACAGCGGGGGTGAACTACCTTTGGGCGCATTCGCCGGGTGGCACGGTTTACGGCAACCTGATTCTGGGTCCGTTCTTTACGGCGGCCATCACCAAGCAATGGGCTGAAACGCCTTCCGTGTTTGGGGCTGTTTATTATGACATCGCCGATGATCTGACGCTCAGCGTAGAAGGCCGTTACCAGTGGGATAAGATCAGCCAGCAGCCGATTATTGGCACAAATGGCCTCCCCACCACCGGCGTCGCCGCGCAGAAGCTCAAAGAAACCTACAAGAGCTTCTCACCCCGTGTTTCTATCGATTACAAATACGCGGAAAACTCGACTGCCTACGCCTTGTTCTCACGCGGGTATCGTCCGGGTGGCTTCAACGCCGGTCTCGTGACTTCCACACCTGAAACGCTTGCAGCCTTGCGGGCGGTTGTGCCGGATGCCGGTATTGCCTATCAGGAAGAGCAGATCGATAACTACGAGCTTGGTTTAAAATCCACGCTGCTCGACGGTCGTGCCCGTACAACCATCGCCCTGTATTATATGGACTGGTTGAATGGACAGGCTCAAAACAGCATCCCTGTCGTCGCCAATGGCGTTGCCAATCTGATCGGCTTAACCGTCAACAACGGTGCAGCCAAGCTCAAGGGCATCGAGTTTGAAGGTCAGTTCCAAGCGACTGAAAACCTCACCTTGACTGGAGCTTTCGGTCTAAACGACACAGAGATCGAATCGTTCAACTGCTCTGAGTGTAACAACGCATACGGCAGCTTTGATGCAGTCGGAAACGAACTTCCAACTGTTCCAAAGTATACGTGGGCACTCTCAGGTGAGTATACCGACCAACTGACCAGTGAATTTGATTGGTTCACTCGCGTTGACTACACCCACACCGGTGCGAAGAACACTGACTTCTCGAACGTGGCGCAAACGGCCAAGATCGATAACGTGAATGCGCGCATTGGTATTCGCAATGACACGATGTCTTTAGAAGCCTTCGTCGTGAATGCGTTTAACCATGACGAAATGATCCATGGCTTGCAGGGGACAGACGTGTTCAACTTCATTACGGGTCCGGCCCCAAATGCACGTGAAATTCGTTTGTCATTACCTAAGCCACGCAGCTTTGGCGTGCGGGCGAGCTACAACTTCTAAGTTTTCGCTCACATCAACA
>CAYGSZ010000538.1:0-1530 GCA_964352705.1 uncultured Rhodobacterales bacterium | reverse complement strand
TGATCGTGCGGCTCATGGGCACCGGCTTGGTTGAACGCTGGGGCAAAGATAAAACGGGTGAGGCCATGGGCGCGGACCAGCCAGACGCGATCCGTCAGGCGCTGTATAATAATACGCGCCAGGTCATATCGACCCCCTGTGGTCTACGCACGGAAATTGAGCTGGCCGCCAGCAGCGGCTCTGAAATGGTGATCGAAGCCATAACGCTACCCCTGGGTGTTGCGCCGGGCAAACCGAAGCGACTGGTGGCCTTCTCGGCGCTCATGCGCACTCTCGAATACGGCGAACACTCAAAGCGTTACAAAAGCCTCTCTAACGTGGAGTGGATCAACATTGGCGCGGGCGTTCCAGATCAGCCACCTTCTATGACTGAGGACTGACACCTCAACGCACCTCAAAAAACTGAGCACGTGTTTACGCCAGCCTACTTATCCGGCCGTGTAAAGAACTCCGGCTTAATCACCCGCTCGTACATGTCGTAAAAACGCTCCGCGCCGTCGCCCAGGTCGTATTCTAGATCGACTGCATGAAAGATGGTGTTCAGGCAGTCCGCGTTATCGACACACTCCAGGGTCAACCGCGCCAGTCCATCCCGCGTCACCGGGCCCACGGCAGTGCGGTCGCGGCTCAACATCGCCTCGCCCGATTCAACCGAGCCATCGGGCATCAGGCTCAGGTGGCGGATAATCGTATAGGGTACGCCACTGTCCGTCAGCACATCTTCGGCGATGGTTTTGGCGGCGATGGCGGTGCGTTGAAATTCAAACACTTCTTCCATGTTGACTAAGCGCGCGCTGTCGCCCGAGCCCACCGCGCCATGAAAAATAATCTGCTCCACGCCGGTCTGTTTGGCGTACTTTGAAATCAGCTCTTGGGCTTGATAATAAAAGGCGTTATCGCCGCCCATGCCCTGGGCCGAGGCATCAATCACCACGCGATAGGTGCCCTCTGTAAAGATGCGCTTCATGTCCGCATCATCGAGCATGTCACCCACCACGAACGACACCTCAAGGCCATCCAGGCGTTCGCGGTTCGAGGTTGGGCGCGACATCACGGTCACCGTGTTTCCGGCCGCCACCAGATCTTGAACGATTTCAGAGCCCAGTTTGCCTGTGCCGCCGAACACCAGGACGCCGCCATCTGTTTGTGCCTGAACCGAAGCGCCCGCAAACCCAAGCAAGGCGGTCAGAAGGGCCAGTGCGCTCATGCGAAACCCGGTTGTTTTCAGCAGCTGTCTCACCATGTCTTTGTCCTTATTTTCAAAATGGGAATTATCCGGTCGCGCTCGGATATGATTTAGCCTGACAATCTTCAAGAGGGAACCAAAAGATGAACCGGAGATCAGCTACTCTTTAACGTCGCCGTCGCCGTCGCCATCTCCGTCGCTGTCCGCAGGCAGGGCGTGCGCTGCCTTTAAATCCCGCAACAGGCCGTCCAATGCGGCACGGTCATAGACTTGTCCCGCTTTGATCACCGTGTTGATGCGTTTGGCGTTGCCGATATTTTCGCGGGGGTCGGCGTCCAGCAGCA
>CAYGSZ010000537.1:0-1530 GCA_964352705.1 uncultured Rhodobacterales bacterium | reverse complement strand
ATGCGTCTTTGGCGGTGGCTGAGTCTCCGTTCGGGATTTACGTGGATGACGTTTATGTGGGTCGCTTGAATGGTAACAACACACGCTTGGCTGACGTCGAGCGCATCGAAGTCCTGCGTGGTCCCCAAGGCACACTGTACGGTCGTAACACTCTTGCGGGTGCTTTGAAGTTCATCAGTAAGACTCCTGGCGATGAAATGTGGCTGGACGGCTCCGTCGGTTATGGCAATTACGATGCCTATGAAGCGTCCGTCAGCACAGGTGGACCCCTGAGCGATACGATTTCTGGCTCGGTGGCGTTGCAGTTAAACGGCCGCGATGGATACGGCACCAATCTCGCCACCGGTGAAAACATCGGTGAAGAAGAGAACTGGGCCGGTCGCGTGAAATTGCGCTACACCGGCGGTGAGAACTTTGATGCCATTGCTCATGTCTCTTACGCAGACAGCCGTAACGATTCAAACGTGATGGTTAATGCAACAACACCTGGCATTCCGAACAACGCCCAATACACAACGAAAGACCTGGTTCCGACGTTTGGCGGACTCTACGACAACTTTGTGCCCAACCAGGACTACAGCGGCGGCGGACTGCTGAACATTACGGATCAGCCACGCGGCGATACCGAGCAGCTTATTGCCTCTTGGACCATGTCCTATGATTTTGACACTGCGACGTTGAAATCCATCACCGCATTTGTGAACACCAAAGACTATTTCACCACGGACTTCTCGGGTGCCGGCGTAATTGTAGGGGCCATTGAAACGGACTCGGATCAATGGACACAGGAACTACAACTGACGGGTACGGGCTTTGACGACAAGCTGAACTATATCGTGGGCGCTTTTTACCTGAATGAGCGGGCCACTCAGGATATCAACTGGTACTTCTTTGGCCCAACCTCACGCAGTGGCTATGACACAGGCACAGACTCCTATTCAGTGTTCGGTCAGGCTGATTATGCGATTACGGATCAACTGAGCATGACCGCTGGTCTGCGCTGGACCCGCGACGAAAAAGACTGGGACTTCAACATTGATTATTTCTTTGCCCCAGTCCCCTCTGAAAACATTGTCGATGCAATTGAAGAGAATTCCTGGACGCCTAAGGTCGGCCTGGATTATGCCGTCAATGACGACGTGATGCTGTTTGTTTCAGCCGCCAAGGGCTTCAAGGCGGGTGGCTTTAACGGCATCAACATCTTCGATACCAGCGTTGCGCAATCCAACTACGGGGCTGAAACCAACTGGACCTATGAAGCCGGTATTAAAAGCGAGTTGTTCGATAACCGCTTACGCTTCAACGCCAACTACTTCCACAACCGGATCAGCGACCTGACGCTCAACGCCCAGGTGCTGGTGAACGGCAACCTGACGTTCCCCGTGCAGAATGCTGGCTCGGCCACCATTCAAGGGATCGAAATTGAAGCCAACGCCGCGTTGTTTGAAGGCTTCAATGCGTTCACAACCGTCACGCTTCTGGACGGCAAGTTCCGTGATTTGGATCCAACATCAGCGCCGGCAAATTCGC
>CAYGSZ010000536.1:0-1530 GCA_964352705.1 uncultured Rhodobacterales bacterium | reverse complement strand
GCGAATTTGCCGGCGCTGATGTTGGATCCAAATCACGGAACTTGCCGTCCAGAAGTGTGACGGTTGTGAACGCATTGAAGCCTTCAAACAACGCGGCATTGGCTTCAATTTCGATCCCTTGAATGGTGGCCGAGCCCGCGTTCTGCACGGGGAACGTCAGGTTGCCATTCACCAGAACCTGGGCGTTGAGGGTCAGGTCGCTGATGCGGTTGTGGAAGTAGTTGGCATTGAAGCGCAAGCGGTTATCGAACAACTCGCTTTTAATACCGGCTTCATAGGTCCAGTTGGTTTCAGCCCCGTAGTTGGATTGCGCAACGCTGGTATCGAAGATGTTGATGCCGTTAAAGCCACCCGCCTTGAAGCCCTTGGCGGCTGAAACAAACAGCATCACGTCGTCATTGACGGCATAATCCAGGCCGACCTTAGGCGTCCAGGAATTCTCTTCAATTGCATCGACAATGTTTTCAGAGGGGACTGGGGCAAAGAAATAATCAATGTTGAAGTCCCAGTCTTTTTCGTCGCGGGTCCAGCGCAGACCAGCGGTCATGCTCAGTTGATCCGTAATCGCATAATCAGCCTGACCGAACACTGAATAGGAGTCTGTGCCTGTGTCATAGCCACTGCGTGAGGTTGGGCCAAAGAAGTACCAGTTGATATCCTGAGTGGCCCGCTCATTCAGGTAAAAAGCGCCCACGATATAGTTCAGCTTGTCGTCAAAGCCCGTACCCGTCAGTTGTAGTTCCTGTGTCCATTGATCCGAGTCCGTTTCAATGGCCCCTACAATTACGCCGGCACCCGAGAAGTCCGTGGTGAAATAGTCTTTGGTGTTCACAAATGCGGTGATGGATTTCAACGTCGCAGTGTCAAAATCATAGGACATGGTCCAAGAGGCAATAAGCTGCTCGGTATCGCCGCGTGGCTGATCCGTAATGTTCAGCAGTCCGCCGCCGCTGTAGTCCTGGTTGGGCACAAAGTTGTCGTAGAGTCCGCCAAACGTCGGAACCAGGTCTTTCGTTGTGTATTGGGCGTTGTTCGGAATGCCAGGTGTTGTTGCATTAACCATCACGTTTGAATCGTTACGGCTGTCTGCGTAAGAGACATGAGCAATGGCATCAAAGTTCTCACCGCCGGTGTAGCGCAATTTCACGCGACCGGCCCAGTTCTCTTCTTCACCGATGTTTTCACCGGTGGCGAGATTGGTGCCGAAGCCATCGCGGCCGTTCAACTGCAACGCGACCGAGCCAGAAATCGTATCGCTCAGCGGCCCGCCTGTGCTGACGGAGGCTTCGTAGGCATCGTAATTGCCATAGCCGACGGAGCCGTCCAGCCACATTTCATCGCCTGGGGTCTTACTGATGAACTTCAACGCACCGGCCAGGGTGTTCCGACCGTACAGTGTGCCTTGCGGGCCACGCAGAACTTCGATGCGCTCGACGTCAGCCAAGCGTGTGTTGTTGCCGTTCAAGCGGCCAACGTAAACGTCATCCACGTAAATCCCGAACGGAGACTCAGCCACCGCCAAAGACGCAT
>CAYGSZ010000535.1:0-1560 GCA_964352705.1 uncultured Rhodobacterales bacterium | reverse complement strand
CGGGCGCGGAGATATTATGATCGTTGCCGGCGGCGTTATTCCGCCTCAGGATTATCAGGCGCTGACCAAAGCTGGCGCTGCCGCAATCTTTCCGCCGGGCACCATTATCAGTGAAGCTGCTGTTGGTTTGCTGGAAAAACTCGGTCAGTCCTTGGGCCATACTCCCGCTGCCGCTGAGTAGGGTGATTCAATGACGCCCCCTCCTGTGACGACCAACCCTGGGCGACCACAGTTGTCTGTCGAAGACTATGTTGAAGGTGTTTTATCTGGCGAGCGAGCCAAACTGGCTCAGGCCATCACGCTGATCGAAAGCCGCAAACCGGATCATCAGGATCAAGCCCAAGACCTGCTACTCAAGGTCACGCCGCACACTGGGAAGTCTGTGCGCGTTGGTATCTCCGGTGTCCCTGGTGCGGGAAAGAGCACGTTCATAGACACACTTGGCACCAACCTGACGGCGGCGGGCCACAAAGTAGCGGTGCTTGCGGTTGACCCTACATCGGCCCGGACTGGTGGATCAATCCTGGGCGATAAAACCCGAATGGCCAAATTGGCCACCAACGACCAGGCGTTCATTCGTCCTTCTCCAACGTCCGGCACCCTGGGCGGTGTGACGCGCACCACGCGGGAAACCATTTTACTGTGTGAAGCGGCAGGGTTTGATGTGGTTCTGGTTGAAACCGTTGGCGTGGGGCAATCCGAAGTGGCCGTCTCGGAGATGGTCGACTTCTTTATGGTGCTTTTGGTGGCCGGTGCGGGTGATGAGCTTCAAGGCATTAAAAAGGGTGTCTTGGAAATTGCTGACATGATTGCCCTGAACAAGGCCGATGGCGATAATGAAACCAAGGCAAAGGCGTCAGCGGCTGAGTATCAGCATGCGTTGCGCATCATCACGCCGAAAGACAAAGACTGGATCCCACCTGTGGTTACCATTAGCGCCCTTCATAACTTGGGCGTTGGCGACCTTTGGGGCAGAGTTACCCAGCGTCATAAAAATCTTTTGGACGGCGGCGGCCTGACGATTCTACGCCAAGAGCAACAGGTCAGATGGATGTGGGCGATGCTTGAGGATCGGCTGATTTCAAAACTTAAATCTCATGCGGATATTAAAACAATGGTGCCAGACCTTCAGGCCGCCGTGAAAGACGGATCTCTGACGCCGACCCTGGCCGTAGATAAGATGCTGAATGCATTCGGGGTTTAACTAGTGCCGTCCTCAACAAAGTGTGCAGACTGTTTCATCCTCACCATCGAATGCCCAGATACCATAGGTATTGTCGCGGCTGTGTCGACTTATCTTGCGGACCATAACGCTTTCATTACTGAAAGCGCGCACTACGGGGATCCTGATACAAGCCGCTTTTTTATGCGGACGGTGTTCAGGTCTGTATCCGGGGACAGGTTATCGCAAAGTGAACTTTCCGAGGGGTTCGGTGATCTTGCGCGACAGTTTAATATGCACTGGGCCTTGGTCGACTCCTCCAAGAAAATGAAGGCCGTGATCGCCGTTTCAAAATTTGGCCACTGCCTGAATAACGTTCTGCACCGGGTTCAAATTGG
>CAYGSZ010000534.1:0-1563 GCA_964352705.1 uncultured Rhodobacterales bacterium | reverse complement strand
ACGGACATATGTTCAGCATCGACTTTGCCACAGGGCCGACCATGGATGGCCTGCGACCGTTCCGTTTACATTCGTGCACCTGGGCAGCGTCCTGGTATTGCGACCCGGTGGCCGAGGCGTTGTATCAGGAGGCTTTGGTCACAGCCGACGCCGAGGTGCGCGCCGACCTGACTCGGCAGGTGATCACCCGTTATCGCGACCAGGCGTCGTCGATCTTTCTATTTCCCATGTTGGGCCTGGATGGGGTGGGATCCCGTGTAAAAACCTGGGCGCCGGTCAATGATCGGCTGATGCTGCACGAGGCAGAATTACACACGGAATAAGCGAACAAAAAAACCTCAAACTTTTTTTCCGGCCACGTGACCTCGGAACGAGCCCATGCACGGGGGCTGTTTTGAGATTTTATCTTATCAATTCAAGGCCTTAGCCGAAATGTAACAAGTCCCTCGGCGCTTATGCCTGAAACGGCGCAGAACTCTGCGGTTTTTTCGCGTTTTCGCGGATTTGAACGATTGCGCTTTTGCGCGGGCGTGACACGGAACAGGGGAAAAATCTGGCGTATCGAAGCGTGATGTTTCGGGTTTAAGGATTACTGTTCACCCACCAAATTTCGCACATGATTGAGGCGCGTTTCGATCACGCGTTTCATATCGTCGGTGAGAAAAAAACCGTCGTCAACATCAGACGCCTCCCACTCGACAATGGACATGCTGAGTTTTTTGCTTTGCCGGTCCAGTGAATTTCCGGGCGACAAAAACTGCTCGCAGGTTTCGACATTGATCTTTTCATGACTGACGGCCTGGCGCAGACATTTGCGATACAGGGAGTCTTCTGAGCCATAGCGCTTGAAGTCTTCTTCCTCGGGAAAACCCAGGATCATGTCGTGCCAGACCCGGCGCACACAGAAATTGATCGGGTTACTTTCATCCAGAGAGTCACGCCACGCCTGATGTATCGGCATATCAATGTGCAACTTGGTGAACACATATCCCAGATCATCACGCGCCATGAGATGTGCAAGGCAGGTGTGAATGTGATTGGGGTAATAAACGTCATCCGCATCCAGAAAGAACAGATGGGCCGCTGTGGTTTTACGCACCCCTTCGTTGCGGGCAAAACCGGCCCCGCGATTTTGAGTCAAAAACACGGGCTTGAGAATGTCGTGCTTGGCCGCCCACTGTTTGATCAGCGCCGCGGTGGCATCGGTGGAGTGATCATCCACCACCGCGATTTCCGAAATCAGCGTTGGAATTTTTGCGCGCGCCACGGCGAGGCTCTCGACCACGCTGTGTAAGGTGCGATCGAGCGTCGCCGCTGCATTGTGCGCGGGAATGATAACAGCGATGGAGGGCGCGCGAATGCGTTCGGCGGGGGTCATTTATAAGCTGTTCATTGAGACAAGAATCATTTTTGGGTGTCGGTACTGTTTTATCTACGCGTTATAATTTCTCTCTCTGACTTGTCCTGCGCGCATTTAGTGCGAGCCTCCAGAGCTACACGCAAAGACCAACCCTATAACCCTGGACCCTCGGACTAAATCCGAGGGCGACGGTTAATCGCTTT
>CAYGSZ010000533.1:0-1566 GCA_964352705.1 uncultured Rhodobacterales bacterium | reverse complement strand
GGGATCCTGCAGCCATCCCAGGCAAACACATGCCCTGAGTCCTCGGGGGTTAAACCGTTCAGAACATTCAACAGATACCCCGCAGATTGCGCGGGCGAGAACAGCTTGTCGTCGGCCACACCCTTTTGAAAGGGCTCCGACAGCGCCGTGTCCACCGTGCCCGGATGCAACCCCACGCACAAAGCTAGGGAGTTGCGAAACGCCAACTCAATCGACAGCGTTTTGAGCATCATGTTCAGCGCCGCCTTCGACGCCCGGTAAGCGTGCCATCCTCCCAAGCGATTATCTTCAATGCTGCCGACCCGCGCCGACAAAGCGGCAAAGGCCGTCTTTCGGTCCTTGTCCAGCAGCGGCAGAAAATGTTTCGCGGCCAGCGACGGCCCAATGGTGTTGATCTTGAATACCGTTTCCATCGACGGGGCAGAGAGCGCCCGCCAGGATTTTTCCGGCGTAATGTCATCACCTAAATGCAAAAGTCCTGTGGCCACTATCACCATGTGCACCGGCCCGCCGTCGTCTGCGATGACCTTTGCGGCTTTGGCCAAACTCTCTTCGTGCGTCAGGTCGGCCTCAATCCACAACAGTTTGTCCGAGGACGCCTCAACGCGTTTGCGCGACAGGCCATACACGTGGTTCACCGCTGCATGGGCCTCAAGCGCCTCAACCAGTGCGCCGCCAATACCGCCCGAGGCTCCAATAACCACAGCGCGCAGGGTTGATCCGAAAGAGGTGAGGTCTGGCGTGTGCGAAGTCACGCGCGCCGCCGACCTGCCAACGCCTGCCCCACGGCCTGCCCCATCGCCTGACCACTTTCAAAGGCGTACTCAACCGAGCTGCCCAACGCCCAATCGCCCCCTACAAAAAGAGTCTGCCCCTCAGAACACGCGAACGGTTTCCCCAGCGGTGTGCGGGTATGGGCATAGCGCCAGCGGTGCGCCGTGGCGAATTCGATGTCTGGGATGGGATGGCCAATAATGTCGGCCATCAGGGCCAGAATTTTCTTGCTGACCTCATCTTCGTCCAAGTCAATATGGGTTTCACTCCAGGTCGAGGCCATGTGGATGACCCAGCTTGTTCTGTCCGGCCTATGTTCTCCAGGGCGTTCTCCAGGGCGCCCACCTGTGCGACCAGGCTTGCTGGCATTGCAGGCGGCCCAGCCAATCTCACCCTGTTCTGATCTCCAGGCGTCAAAGCGGTCTGTCAGAGGCGCGGCAAGGCTCAGCATGAGGCTCCAACTCGGCACCATAACCACGCCATCCAGTTGGCGTGCTGTTTCAGAATTCCGGCTCAGCATCGCCCGCGCCTGCGGGGCGGGGACCGTGCAGATCACATAGTCAAACACTTCGCCTTTGGGGTCGAACGACGTTTGTAAACGCCAGCCGTTGGCAACGCGCTCTAGGGCCATGACCCGTGTCGAAAACTGAACAGCCAACTTACCCGCCAGAGACTTGGCCAATGCGTTCATGCCAGGTATCCCGACATACCAGGGGTCCTCCGTGCTGGGACGAAGGGCGTTGACTCCCTCCCGATCATCCAACACGTTCGGTACCCACGGGGCCAGGGTGC
>CAYGSZ010000532.1:0-1570 GCA_964352705.1 uncultured Rhodobacterales bacterium | reverse complement strand
TATGGCGTTGGTCAACGCATGAAAATCAAATACACCCGCGCCATGCTCAATGCGGCGTTGGATGGCACGCTTGATAACGTTGAATTCAAAGCCGATCCAAACTTTGGATTGTTGGTGCCAACCTCGTGCCCCGGCGTGCCTGATGATGTGTTGCAGCCCAACACCACCTGGCAGGATCAAACGGCCTACAACACCGCCGCCCAGGATGTGGCCCAACGGTTTGAAACCAACTTCAAGCAGTTCGAAACCCATGTGCATGACGATGTGATGGCCACCGCCATTCGCGCTGCTGCGTAACGTATCGAGAGGTTGATGCGACTAAATGTTCCAGTAACATGACGTCGCAGCATTCTGATACGCGCTTTCCGGCCTCAGGCCCAACACGGCAACGTGTTGGCTTGGTGCTGGGCGGGGTCGCCTTCATTCTCTTTCTGTTGTTGCCACCGCCCGAAGGATTGAGTCCCGCAGGCTGGCGCGCCGCTGCCGTCGCCGCCCTCATGGCGGTGTGGTGGATCACCGAAGCCATTCCCGTTTATGCCACGGGCTTGTTACCGCTCGCCTTGTTTCCGCTGTTGGGCGTGGTCGATATCGACACCGCCGCCGCGCCCTATGCCAACCCGCTGATCTTTCTGTTTATGGGCGGTTTTATGATTGCCCTGGCCATGCAGCGCTGGGGGCTGCACACCCGCATCGCCCTGTCATTGTTGTCACTGACCGGCACCCGCGCGCGCAACCTCATCGGCGGCTTTATGTTGGCCACGGCCTTGTTGTCCATGTGGGTCAGCAATACGGCGACCACCATGATGATGTTGCCCATCGCAATTTCCGTACTGGCGCTGCTTCAGGCGGATGCGGCCAAGGCCGCTGATGACAACGAAGCTGCGTCGCTGCCCGGCTTTAACACCGCGCTGGTGTTGGCCATTGCCTACGCCGCCAACATCGGCGGATTGGCGACCCTCATCGGCACGCCCCCCAACGCGCTGCTCGCCGCTTATTTTGATCAGACCTATGGCGTCACGATTGGCTTTGCGGAATGGATGGCCGTCGGCCTGCCGCTCAGTACTATTTTGTTGGTTCTGGCTTGGCTCATGCTCACCCGTTTCCTCTACCCGATCCCAAACACCAACGTTGAAGGCGCAGACGCCATTCTGGCCAAAGCGAAAGGCGCGCTCGGTCCGCTCACGCGCGGCGAGGTGGTGGTCGCCATCGGGTTCGGCACAGCGGCGTTTTTGTGGGTGTTTCGCCCCTTATTGAGCGACCTGTTGCCCTGGCTCACGCTCAGCGATGCGGGCATCGCCATGACCGTGGCGCTGGCGCTGTTTCTGGTGCCCAGCGGACATAAGACCACGAAGGGCGGTGCCGACGGCGTGCTCAACTGGGAGTGGGCCAGCAAGCTCCCCTGGGGTGTGCTGTTGTTGTTCGGCGGCGGCCTCAGTCTCGCCGCAGCGGCGGGCGAGTCTGGTTTGTCCCTGTGGATCGGCAATGGCATGGCCGCTTGGGGCGGACTGCCCACGCTGGTCTTACTGCTCGCGGTCGTTACCGTGGTGATTTTTCTCACCGAGGTCACCTC
>CAYGSZ010000531.1:0-1574 GCA_964352705.1 uncultured Rhodobacterales bacterium | reverse complement strand
GCAACTCCAGCCGCAATGGCCCTGATTTCGTGGACTATGTGGGATTGTCTGATGAACTGCCGGAGTTGCTGAGTCAGGCCGACGTAGTGGTCAACGCCCTACCCCTGACCCCGGACACGGAAAACCTGTTTGACGCCGCACTGTTGGCCCGCATGAAACCCACCGCGTTGTTCTTCAACGTCGGGCGTGGCGGCAGTGTGGTCAGCGCCGACCTTGTGGCCGCCCTCAAGAACAACACCCTGGCCGGCGCCGGTTTGGATGTGCAGGACCAGGAACCCATGCCCGCCGATCACGTACTGTGGGAGGCCCCTAATTTGCTGATCACGCCGCATATCTCGGGTTTCAATGATGCGGGGCGCGATATGTTCTGGGTGATCCTGCGCGAGAACCTCCGCCGCTATGTGGCCGGTGAAAAAATGCTTTCGGTCGTTGACGTTGAGAGAGGGTATTAACCCTCTCAAACCCCCGCTTCATCTGCAAAGCGGCGAATCATCGTCAGGTAATGATCGATGTTTTTGTCGAAGCCGGGCACCGGGCCGATGCGGTTGACGAATTCGGCCATGCTGGAGGTGATCAGCAAATGGCGCATCAAGCGAAACAGCGGTTGGGCGGCTTTTTCCTCCGGCGATAAGGGCTTGGTGCTGTCGTAGCCATCGACAAACGCCTGGTTGATGGACTCGGGGCGGCCGTCAAAATCGTTGCGCCAGTAAAAAGCGGCGATGTCTTTGGCCAGAAAGTCCGTGCCGCAATCTGAAAAATCAAACACCGCCAGAGATCCATTCGCCAGCCGCATGGCATTGGCACATTGCAGATCGCCGTGGCAGGCTCCGGACGGAACAGCGACCGGATCAAGCGCGGCCATACGCGCGAGAACGGTTGCCCCGGTCTGCTCCAAGAAAGCGCAATCGGCGGCACGCTCACCGTCGCGCGCTCGGACCAGCTCCAGCAAGAAGGGCAGTCGTCGCACCAACTTGGGTTCAGAAGAGACATGCTTGGTATGGGATGTGGTGAAATCCGCACAGACCAGATGCAGCTGCGCCAGCATCGCGCCGAGACGATGGGCGTCTTGCGCGTTGACGTCCAGATCGTAAGGCTGACCTTCGAGCCACCGCATCATGACGATTTGGCGTTTACCCTCCGGTGCTTGGACTGAAAAAAACAAAGACCCATCTGCCAACGGAATGGCGGTGGGCACTTCGATTCCACGGCCCGCAAGATGATTAATGTAGTCCTGCTCGTAGGCAAATTCGTCATCCGTGCTTTTGCCCGTGCGGGCCACTTTCAACGCATGGGGCCCATCGTCATGCTCAATACGATAGATATCATTCATGCCACGGCTGAGCAGTTTACACCGCACCTCACCACGCAACCCGTAGCGGCGTTTGAGCTCTGCGGCCAAGGCGTCGGCGTCCAGTACCGACTGGCTGACGGGAAAGGTCATTGCAGGCCGGACTCCGCCAGATGGGTTTTGGCCAGTGCGGTGAAGGGCGCAAAGTCGCCATCGAACCCCGGCACTGGACCGATGCGATTGATCAGCATGGCGAAGGTCGAGGACATCACCAGGTCACGTGCTA
>CAYGSZ010000530.1:0-1578 GCA_964352705.1 uncultured Rhodobacterales bacterium | reverse complement strand
GAAACAAATCAAGCTGTTATTATAAAAGCCTGACTAATGTATCCTATCCTTTGAAAAATGGTCTACGTAAGCGACCACAGCGTGTCTATCTACTTTTTTATGGTTAAGCAGGTGTCGACAGACACTACTCTCTGCTTTCGCAGAGACTGCAAACTGTCAGCGCTGACATTGTGTCGCAGTCTTCACCATCCAGCTCGATAAATCGAAGTGTTTGCTTCTAACGCCGCGGTCCCAATTAAAATTTTGCATGGAATCTGGCATAGCTGGTTGGTTGTTGCCTAATTTATGTTGACAGGGTCACTCAATTATTGAAATTCGGCATTCAAATGAACGCTATCTGTGAATAAGCTAGGTAGTTCAGTATCGGCAATATTTGATCTAGTCTTGCAATGAGGCCACTGTGAAACACATAGATTTTCCGAGTGTCCCCAACTTCAATTGGCGTAGGTGGATTGATGAGGGCTCATTCACAATCCCTAAAAATCCTCTAATCAATCAAAGCGACCGAGTTTTTACCATTGGGAGTTGCTTCGCCAGAGAGGTCCGCAAAGCGCTTATAAATAGACAGGTGCATTGTCTACCAGACTATGCCCAAGTAACCATCGATGATACCCGATACGTTGTTGACCAACTTCCGCATGAACTTCATATGAACTACTATAATACCTTCACCATAAGACAGGAGTTCGAGAGGTGTATCGGAGCTTGGCAGCCAAGTTCTGATGATATCTGGGAAATAAAAGACCCATTTTGGAATGGTGGGACTGCATATCAAGACCCCTATAGACGCGCTGTCTTTGCCCGAACACCGGAAGACTTGTCTATTGCTTCCGAAATGGCGACTAAACAAATTACTAAAGGTTTCCAGGATGCCTCCGCAGTATTCATCACGCTGGGGTTGGTAGAGGTCTGGCGCAAGAAAAACAACGGTAAGTTCGCTTGCCAAGAACCCGGTTATCAAAGGGGTGGTGGCGCGGACGAAACTGAGTTTCATCTCAGTACTTTTTCAGAGAATTTCGAGAACCTCACAGAAATTGTTTCTATGGTTAGGCAGCACAAAAAGCGGGAAACTCCGATCGTTGTAACCGTATCACCGGTGCCTTTGGGGCGCACTTGGTCCAGCAAGGATGTCTTTGAGGCAAATGTGCAGAGCAAGGCCACGTTACGCGCAGTAGCTGGAGAGGTAGCAGGTAAGTTTGACAACGTGACCTACTTTCCATCTTATGAAATCGCTTTAGCCCTGGGTGCAAACGCATTTGAAGTAGATGGTCGCCACGTTCGGCCACAGGTCGTTGGTCATATTATGGACGCATTCCTAAAAGCCCACTTCTATACGTGATGGGTAAAGGTGATCTATCCAGCGATTAGCTTCTTTCTTATTCTGCGTGTCGGAAGCATCGTTTATGGCAGTTGCAACTTATGGGTCTTGTTATTAGGAAAATGAATACATTTCTTAATTGGGACACGACACTGCTCGCCTTCGTTACAGATCAAACCCTAGGCAGTCCCGCACGATTGTCCTGCCCCCTATAACTGAGCCACCTATGGTATTGAATTCTCAGTTATGAGGGGAGGTTT
>CAYGSZ010000529.1:0-1583 GCA_964352705.1 uncultured Rhodobacterales bacterium | reverse complement strand
GCATCCGCATTGATAAGAAACGAATTTGATTCGCCGGGCAAAACGCCTTTGGAGTAACTGGCGTAGAGGTTGGTTTCTTCAAAGGGTTGATATTGAAAGATAACACGCGGCAGGAAGGTGTTCGCATCAATATCTTCACCCGCCTTATCGAGACGGTCTTGCTGGTAACGGCCTTCCAAGTTGATGGTGAACTGGTCCGTCACGTCATAAGAGACTGCGGCAAAAACGGCAGACGTTTTAACACTGTCGATGTTGTTGAGACCATTTGTCGTCACCAGCGTTGGAATGGGTCGGCAGTTATCGCTTTCTGCAGGAACACCCGGTAAAGCATCCCAGCACGGGATAACCGCACTGCCACCCGTGCCCGATGTCGCAAAATCTTGCTCGTAGTAGTTCAAACCAACCAACCACCGCAAACTGTCTTCCTGGTTAGAAGTCAAACGCGCCTCAACAGAGATGTCATCCTGCGTTTGAGGGTCGCTGCTGAAGTTACGCACAAGCCCGGTGAGGCCTTGTTCGCGAATCCAGTTGGCTTCCATTTTATTGTATCCACCCTGAACGACGGCACTCATCCCGTTTTGGAACTCGTAGTCCAGCGCAGCGCTATACCGATAGGTGTTTCGGACCAAGCCAATTTTATTGATGCTCGGCACGCCGGAAAAAATATCCGGTTGCGGTGCATTGATCAGGTTATCAATGATGAAATTCGGATTGGTTTCAATCGCTCCAAAAGGAATCTGCGGACGAAGCGTTGTCACCCCATCAATAATCTGGAAATTACCAAGACGAGAAATGGCCTCGCCCTGCCTCGGGACAGCGCCACAAAACCAATTCACAGGGTTCGCTGTTTCACCAGCATTCGTGGTGATGGTCTGGCCTGAACAGGTGTCGTTTTCTTCACCGCCGATAAAACCACCTGCTGGAGCCCCATCATCATCACGACCATAAAAAGCGCGAAGGCGGATAGAAAGCGCTTCGTTTGGTGTTGCATAGAGTGTCGCATTGACGGAGTTGGTTGATTGCTCGCCAAGCTCACCGCCATCAGATGCTGTCCACATGCCGCCACGGCTGTAGAGGCGCGCACCTACGCGAGCCGCAAGCTTACCTTCGACCAAGGGGCCCTCAAGGCTGCCAGAGACGTCAAACTCATCATAGGTAGCGCCGGAAGCTTGGATTTTACCCGAGAACTCTTCAGTTGATGGGTTTCTGGTGATGTAGTTCACCGCGCCACCAAAGGTATTCCGACCGAAGTAAGCGGCCTGCGGACCTTTAATAACTTCAACGCGCTCTAAATCATCCAGAGGAATAGAGTGCGTCGATCCCAGCACATAAATACCGTCAACAAACAAAGCGCCGAGCTGGAAGGTCGGGATGTTCGAGTTGACGTTCATGCCACGGAACCTGATGGCGGGATTAAACCGACCAGGGCGTTGGCCACCCTGGTCTGAGTATTGCAGACCGGCAACCTGAAGGGAAAGTTCTTCCAGACCTTTAAAACCTGAGCGATCAATATCGTCGGCCGAAAACACAGAAATCGCCAACGGCACTTCTTGCAAAGACTCTTCGCGTTTGCGCGCCGTCAC
>CAYGSZ010000528.1:0-1587 GCA_964352705.1 uncultured Rhodobacterales bacterium | reverse complement strand
ACTCAATCCGAAAAAGACAGCCAGCGCGACGGGTAGACCCCCCGGGCATTATCAACCCAGCCTTCCACATTCGGTCGCACCAAACGCCGCCCGAAGTAGAAATAGAGGGGAATCATAGGCTGGTCGGCCAAAGCTTCAGTCTCGGCATCAAAGGTTAGTCTGGCGCGTTCTTCGGGGTCATTGGTCCGCCAAGCTTTCACAAACAACTCATTGAAAACTTTGCTGTCATACTGGGTAAAATTTCTTGAACTCAGGTCAGATTGAATGAACTGCAGGAACGCAGTCGCGTCATAGTTACCAGCGACATGTAAATAACGCGCGACATCGAAATTGTTGTTCATACGGTCGGCGGCGAGGATTTTACGCTCCGTATTGAAGAGTTCAGTTTGGACGCCGATTTGCCGCCACATAGCGGCGATAGCTGCGGCCTGCCGCGCTTGCAGATCCTGCGTATTGTATCGCACCGGCACCACCAAAGGATTGTCAGAGGTAAAGCCAGCCTCTGCCAGAAGGCGTTTAGCCTCTTCCTGTCGTTCTTCCATCGTCCAGGCGACAAAGTCCGCTTCTGGCCGGTTTGGGTAATAACGCACGGTCGGCGGAATGTAGCTGTATGCAGGCATTTCACCGGTTCTGAGCACGCGATTAACCAGCGTGTCTCGGTCTATGGCCATCGATAACGCACGCCGCACGCGCACATCATCAAACGGCGGGCGTTTTGTATTGAACAGATAAAATTCTGTCGTCAGACCTGGGGTGACCCGCAGCGTCTCCGGCATGTTATCCTCAATAAAGCTGAGCTGGTTTGGTGGAAAAGAAACCAACGCATTCAATTCGCCAGACTGAAATCTACGGAACCCGGTGTTTAAGTCTTCTGACGGCACGTGATAAACTTCGTCTAGCAACACGTTTTCCGCATCGTAAAAGTTTTCGTTTTTGACAAGCTTCACATGAGAGCCAGGGGACCATTCTGCTAATTTGAACGGGCCGTTGATCACCATGTTTTCAGGGCGGGTCCATTCATTGCCATATTTTTCGACAACATGCTTCGGCACCGGGCGCGCATCAATGGCAAGAACGTCTAAGAAGTACGGCGCGGGATAGGCAAGTCGTATCACCAGCGTGTCTGAATCAAGGGCTTCAACACCCAAACGTTCAACTGGCAGTTCGCCTTTGCTGATGGCCTCGGCGTTGACGATGGGTCGAAAATACTCAGCTGTTCGAGACGCCATCGCCGGATCAAGTTGGCGATGAAAAGTGTACAGAAAATCATAAGCATCTATGGGTGTGCCGTCAGACCACTTTAAGCCGTCGCGCATGTTAAAGGTGTAGGTCAGGCCGTCATCACTGATGCTCCAGGATTCGGCAGACCCTGGAATGGCGTCATCATTTGCGGCGGTCGTTGCCAGTGGTAAAAACATGTCGGTCATGATTGTGGACTCGAACGCACTGAGAATTTTATGCGGGTCGAGACTTTCAGGATCCCCGGCACCGCCACGGCGGAACGTGCGCAGGTCTTGTGCTGCGACACTTACAGAGAGAAGGGCTGTGCTGAGGAGTAGAGTTAGTCCACGAAATATGAAGGAATTA
>CAYGSZ010000527.1:0-1602 GCA_964352705.1 uncultured Rhodobacterales bacterium | reverse complement strand
GGCTGGCCGCTACCAAAGACGCATATTTTTCTCGCACTGCTGTTTGTGGCGCGCTGGGCGCGGCGGCGGCCCTGGCCAAGCTTGAAGGCTTTGATCGCCCGACGACAGCCGAGTACTTTGGCCTCGTTTACAGCCAGTTGTCCGGCACCCGGCAGGCCCACACGGAAGCCAGCATGGCGCAGAGTCTGGAAGTTGGGTTCAGCGTCCGCAATGTTCTGACCGCGCTCGATATGGCGCGGCATTATCTCACCGGTCCGGTCGATGTTTTCGACGGGCCGCATGGGTACTTTAAAGTGTTCGAAGTTGACGGCAATCCCACGCCCTATCTCAATACGTTCGGCCAGGTTTGGCGCACGACGGAAATGTCGTTCAAGCCGGTTATGTTTAACGAGGACCGCGCATCCGAAACGCCCTTGAATGCCGACATGACCGCCGACATGACCGCCGGGCAACACCGTGCAAAATTTATGACCTGTGCCGCAGCGGCGTCACAGCCTTTACCCCCAGACATGGCCGAACAGCTCTACACGCGCTTGTTGGCGCTTCAGGATGAAAAAGATGTCTCCGTGCTCAGTAACCTTGCCGCCGGATTTGATTTAGAGGATGTGCCCCAATGATCTTCACGCGTTTTGCTTCCCTGACGCTGGCTCTGTTTGCCCTGTTGAGTGGTATGGCCTCATACGCACATGCTCAAGATCGCCAGACCATGATCATTGGCGCGTACTCGGCCCCTAACACGCCGTGGGATTTGAATTGGCAGGAGGTTCAAGCCGCTTTTGACGCCAACGCCGACCTTGGCTTGGATTTGGAACTCCTGGTGCGCGGCGAAACCGGCAGCTCGGAAGAACGCCTCAATTCTCTCCGCCGCAATCGCCTGCAGTTTGTCAGCTCTCCCATCGGCTCGGGCGCGGCGATGATTCCGGAACTGGCGGTGCTGCAACTGCCGTTCCTCTTTAACTCCACCGCTGAATCAGACTTTGTGTTGGACGAATACGCCCTGCCGCGCTTCCGCGAGATGTTCGCGGAAAAGGGCATCGTGTTACTGCGCTGGACCGAAGCCGGTTCCAATCACATTTTCGGCGATCGTCCGTTCCTGACGCCAGACTCCGTCAAAGCCTTTCCCATGCGCGTGCAAACCACCAAAGCGTCGTCGGTGTATTTCGAAGGGCTTGAGGCGGATGCGGTTTACATGAGCGCCAACGACACCCTGCAAGCCTTGCAGACCGGCATGATCAAGGGCGGCGAGGCCGTCAGTATTTATTACTGGATGACCGGCCTGTATCGCGAGGCCTCGCATTTCACCCTGACCGAACACGCCATTGAGCCGGGCTCTATTCTTTTGAATGCGCGCTTCTGGAACAGCCTGACGCCGGCGCAGAAAAACCTGGTCAGCACCGCCTATCCGGACTCAGAAAGCGCTCGCAACCGGGTGCGGGAATGGGTCACGCAGGTCGAGGCCGATTTGCCGGGTTTGGGGGTGAGTCTGCATCGTCTGACCGACGCCCAGCGGGTGGTCTGGCAGGCCGATGCCCAGAAATCCTATCCGGCGATTCTCGCTTCTATTGGCGGTAACGCCGCAGAAATTTATACCCTTGTGCGCGA
>CAYGSZ010000526.1:0-1604 GCA_964352705.1 uncultured Rhodobacterales bacterium | reverse complement strand
AACGCCGCGTGCCGCGCGGCGGCTCTTGGGTGTCCGGTACGGATTGGGTGCGCGCGGCCGCACAAGCCGGTGATTGGGCGCTCTATCACAGCCAATTGCTCGGGTTTCGTGTGGCCCTGACGGTGGCAGACTAAATACGGCAGCCGCCTCGACCAAAATTGACTCAGATCATGGGCAGGCCGGTTTAGGCTCCGGCACACTCCCTTCACATCACCCATCACGGTGACCATGCGGTGGCCATGCGGTGACGCTGAGATTCAACGCGATGCGAGGGAGAGGGACGCATGTTTATCAATTTTTGGTACGCCGCTGGCCGCAGCGCCGATCTGACCGACACGCCAACCAAAGTGCGCATGCTAGGGCAGAACTTCGTTCTGTTCCGGGACTCCTCTGGCGAAGCACACTGCTTGTCAAATGTCTGCACCCATCGCGGCGGTTCTCTAGCGGGTGGCAAGATGCGCGGGGATTGCGTCGAGTGCCCCTATCACGGCTGGCAGTTTAATGGCGCAGGGGAATGCACAAAAATCCCATCACTCGGCAAAGACGGGAAAGTCCCCGCCCGCACAAAAATTGACAGCTACCCGGTCCAAGAAAAATACGGTTTGATTTTTGCCTTCCTGGGCGATTTACCAGAAGACGAACGCCCCCCAATTCTCGACATCAAGGAATACGGCAGCGAAGGCTGGCGGGCGACCGTTCAGAAGTTTGAATGGAGCATTGATTATAAACGCTCCATCGAAAACTCCATCGACCCCGCCCACAACGAATTTGTTCATGACACCCATGGCTTTGGCGGCGATGACGATGATTATCGTGTGCATGAGCTTAATCTGGTCGAAGATGAATGGTCGACCGGCTTCTGGAATAAAATGTACGCGCCGCCCTTGGCCGAAGGCAAAATGCGCCAAGCCTCAGGCCGCGAAGAGGCGACTTTTATCGATGCCGGCACCGGCCACGTGGGTATTTCAAGCGTGTGGACCCATATTCATCCCACACCGGAGATGCACATTCATCAATACCTGTTTGAAACCCCCATTGAAGAAGACGAAACCCAGTTCTATCTGGTCAACCTGCGCAACTTCCTGGCCACACCAGAGCATGACGAACGCATGATGGGCCGCAACCTGTATGTCGCCGGGCAGGACAAACAGGTCTTGGAAGATGTCGAACCCGTCATCTCGCCATCCACCAACATCCACGAAGTGTTCATGCCGCACGATCATCCTATCGCCCTCTACCGCAAAAAAATGAAAGCCTGGCAAGACAAAGGCTGGCGGATCGATACCGAAGAAGTGGAGCGCACCCGCAAGCGGGTCGCCTATGCCATACCGAGCCCCGCGCGCCGATCCTCAAAAGGGTGGGTGATCGACAGCGTGCCGCTCAAATCCGCAGCAAACGCCTCCGAAGAGAAGGCAAAACAAGCCGCCGAATAAGGTTACAGAGATCTCTCCAAAACTTGGGCATCGTTTCGACGATGCCTCTTTTTTTGCTCTGAACGGTTACGGGTATAATTGGCTGGTGGCTGGTGGCTGGCGCTATGCGCCGCGTCTTTTCAGCGGCTTTGTCAGCTCACTGGCCGAGACCATGGTGCCGGCGGCAAACAG
>CAYGSZ010000525.1:0-1605 GCA_964352705.1 uncultured Rhodobacterales bacterium | reverse complement strand
GAGACGCCAACGCTGATCAGTTTTTCATACAGGTGATGGCCACGGACTCAGCCGTAGAGCGGGCGACACAACCCCTCCTTGAAGCCTTTGATCTTCAAGCCGCACGTCGGCAAGGTCTTGTTGATCTGTTGCAATATGTGTCTCCGGCCATTGTTGCTCAGAACGCCTTAAATGGGGTGTCTGGTACGGGCACGGAACGGTTTTCAGACTTCGTTACGCAGGTTTTGGACTTCCACGAAAACTGGCGTGGGTTTTTCACCAGCCGCGTGGTCAAAGGCAGTCGCATGACGTCTCAAGAGTTCGATCAGATTCCCATCTTTGACTACAGTGATTGGGGGGTCGACAAGGTGGCGCGATCAACACTGGGGCCGGCACTGGGCTTAGCGGTATTCGTTTTGGTCCTCGGGGTTTGGTCGGTGCGCCGCTATGCAAGATATCCTGTCGTCTAAATGACGCGACCTCACTCTATAAATTGCACGATTGCCCGGCGACACCGCGTCAGTGTTGAATGTGGCCGCCCTGTGGCATTTTCCATACTTTAACTGCACAGACTCATTTCACACCAATAGTCGCGCAGATCAATCAGATGTTCGTGCCTGACGTGAAAAGCCGTGATGACAATCTGTCGTCACGGCTTAATAGGCTTAACAGATAGTGCCGAAGCGGGTTCTAAGAGAAAAAATGTGAGATGGTGTTTCGAAAGTTTTTTGGAAACTTTTATCTCGCCTCACCGTTAAGTAGATAATTTCAGCAGATACGTTCCGCGCACTGCAATCATCACCTAATACAGCGCGCGCAAGATCATGTTAGGAATCTTTGTTTCGTTCCATGAAGGTGCCCAGGTGCGCGTTCCGCGCACAATAACCAATTTGTTGGCCGGAGAAATCCATACCCGTTGCTCTCCCAGCCCAAGCAATACAATCATATCATCTGCAGCATAGCCTTCCGGTGCAACGGGAAGACCACTGCCTGGCGGGGCCGATTTCCCACGACGGATGTAATCGCTGCCAAGCCACATCAAATACCCGTAATTTTTGTTCAGCGGGGACCCTGTCGTCATGGCATTTATCCAGTCTGCTGAAACAATTTGATAGCCTTTCCATTGGCCATTATTTGCAATCAACAGACCAATCTTGGCCCAATCGTAGGGGCGCGAGAATGCGCAACAGTGTTTAAATGAGGTGCCACCTTCATGGTCCACGTATAGCGCAGCGTCAGCCAGCCCCAGAGGCTGCCATAGTTTCTCGGATAAATAATCGGCGTAACGTTTGCCGGTGGCACGTTCAATCGCCAGACCAAGGACATTGGTTTCGTCATTGTTGTACTCAAATGTGGTGCCGGGTGCGTCTTTCAGTTTTAAGTCTAAAACTTCAGCCATGAAATCATCGCCAAAAGCATATTGCCCTTCCCGGCCAAACGGACTGACCTCATAGGACGTCAACAATTGTTCAAGTCCGGCTGTCATCCACAAGGTTTGCTGGATGGTTGCTCTGCCTCGCGGATCATCGCGCCATTCGTCGATATAAAAGCTTAGCGGGTCATCAACCGATGCAATATGCCCCTCGTCAATCGCGATTCCGGTCAGTAAGGCAACAAGAACTTTGG
>CAYGSZ010000524.1:0-1615 GCA_964352705.1 uncultured Rhodobacterales bacterium | reverse complement strand
GTGCTCTCGACAAAATAATCTATCGTGCCTTCAAAGTGCATCACGGCTTGGCCGATGTGAATCAGTTCCGTCGCGCCTTCACCAATAATATGTACGCCCAGCAGCTTTCGGTCAGCCAGGCAGAAGATCATCTTCAACATGCCGGATTTGAGGCCCATGATCTGCCCGCGCGAGGTTTCGCGAAAGCGGGCAATGCCACACTCATACTGGATTTTTTTCTCGCGAACGGCGTGTTCTGATAAACCAACCGTCGACATTTCGGGCACGGCGTAAATGCCGTACGGGAAGAACTTCGGGGGCGGGGTCACATGGTGCTTAAACGCATTGCAGGCTGCCAGGCGCCCTTGCTCCATAGAGGTTGACGCCAGCGCCGGAAACCCAATCACATCGCCCACGGCATAAATATGCGGGACCTTGGTTTGAAACGAATTGGGATCGACGACAATACGGCCCCGGTTGTCCACGTCCAGGCCACAGGCCTCCAAACCTAGGCTATCCGTCGCCCCAACCCGACCGGCGGCAAACAACACCATTTCAGTGCGCACCATACGGCCAGAGTCCAACCGGACCTCACATTGACCAAGGTCATTCTTCGCAATGCTCTCGACCGTGCAGCCCAGATGAAAGATGACCTTACGTTCTTTCAAGTCATGAACCAGTTCGGCGGTTAGGTCATGATCCAGAAAATCCAATATGGGCTCTCGCGGATCAATCACCGTAACCGGAATATCCAGCGCACTGAAGATGGTTGCGTATTCCATCCCAATCACACCGGCCCCCACCACGGTTAAGGTGCGGGGCAGGGTTTCAAGACTGAGAATATCGTCGCTGTCGATGATCTGCTTGCCATCGAACGGCACATCGTCAGGGCGGTAGGGTTTGGTGCCGACGCAGAGTAAAAATTTGTCTGCCGTGTAGCGCTGCTCCGCGCCTGCTTCGTCTGTCACCTTCACCGTTTTGGCATCAACGAACGCGGCGTGGCCCTGAACGGTCGTGACCGCGTTACGGGTGAACTGATGTTCCAGCACATCAATTTCATGGTTCAGCGTCAGGTTCAGGCGGGTTTTCAGGTCGTCCGCTGAAATGCTTTTCTTGACTCGATAATTGGGGCCGTAGAACCCGCGTTCTCGCCAGCCGGTCAGGTTGATCACGGTCTCGCGCAGGGTCTTACTGGGGATCGTGCCCGTGTGCACAGACACACCGCCGATGCGGAAGTTCTTTTCCACCACCAGCACGGTCTTGCCCAGTTTGGCCGCCTGAATCGCCCCACGCTTGCCTGAAGGCCCGCTGCCAATAACAATCAAATCAAAATGGTTGGTCGTCTGACCCACAGGCTCCCCCTCAAGTGTGCCGCAGAAACTACAATCGGAAACCTATACTACGGGAGGCGGTTCATGAGCATGGTCGAATATTAACAATAAAAATTGTTATAGGCAAGTGCTTGCAAAGAAGAACGGCACAAAACTTTGATGCATGGGCTCGTTCCAAGGGGGGATCCAAAGCGCCGTCCATAGGCTCGTTCCCCCACACATACGTCCATGGGCTCGTTTGATTGGAACCAGTCGTGCATGGGCTCGAACCATGGACGAGCCCACAAACAATAGTTCTCGAACCA
>CAYGSZ010000523.1:0-1623 GCA_964352705.1 uncultured Rhodobacterales bacterium | reverse complement strand
CCTCTTCTGGCGAGCGCATGTCAGGCTTCGACACCACTTCCATCAACGCAACACCGGACCGGTTAAGGTCAATAAAGGTCTTCGATGGATGCAGGTCGTGAATAGACTTTCCGGCATCTTGTTCGAGGTGAAGGCGTTCAATGCCAACCTCTCGGGTTTCACCTTCAGGAAGGTCCAGAACAAGTGTCCCCTCGCCCACGATCGGCAATTCAAACTGACTGATCTGATAGCCTTGCGGCAGGTCAGCGTAAAAGTAGTTCTTTCGGGCAAAGACGCTGCGCTTGTTAATTTGCGCTTTGAGTCCGAGACCCGTGCGCACAGCCTGTTCCACACAAGCCTCGTTTACGACCGGCAGCATGCCCGGCATCGCGGCATCAACGAATGAAACCTGGCTATTCGGCTCTGCCCCGAAGTCTGTCGGCGAGCCCGAAAATAATTTGGCATTAGAAACGACCTGGGCATGAACCTCCAGACCGATCACGACTTCCCAATCACCCGTTTCGCCTTTGATGAGAAAGCTCATGACTTAGCCCTCCCCGTTTGCAGCTAAACCAGGAAACACTGCCGCGTCCTCTAAAACACCTGCCACACGGAAGAGCGTCTCCTCGTCCCACCGTTTGGTTAGGAGTTGCAATCCAAGGGGTAAGCCATCAGAGGACAGACCTGCAGGCACGGAAATCCCTGGCAAACCTGCCAACGATGCAGGCACCGTGAATACATCGTTGAGGTACATGGCGATGGGATCATCAGACTTTTCGCCAAGGGCAAACGCAGGCGTCGGTGAAGTCGGAGTCAGAATGGCATCGACACTTTCAAAAGCCGCGACAAAATCTTGGGCAATCAAGTGCCTGACTTTTTGAGCCTTAAGGTAATAGGCATCGTAGTACCCGGCAGATAATACATAGGTGCCAATCATGATCCGGCGCTTAACCTCATCGCCGAAGCCGGCTGCGCGGGTCTTGGAATACATATCATCAAGAGTATCGCCTTCAACCCGCAGACCAAACCGGACCCCGTCATAGCGGGCAAGGTTCGATGACGCTTCAGCAGGCGCCACGATGTAATACGTCGGTAGGGCATACTTGGTGTGCGGCAGAGCGATATCAACGACCTCCGCTCCGGCCGCCTTAAGCCACGCAATACCTTGATCCCACAGAGCCGAGATTTCAGCATTTAAGCCGTCGATCCGGTATTCGGCAGGAATGCCGATCCGCATGCCCTTGATGTCGCCGGAAAGGGCGGCTTCAAAATCAGGAACCGGCATATCCGCCGATGTTGAATCTTTAGGGTCGTGCCCCGCCATAACCGATAGCAAAATGGCAGAATCGCGCACGGTGCGTGTCATCGGGCCTGCCTGATCCAAGGAACTGGCAAAGGCGATGGTGCCCCAGCGCGAGCAACGGCCGTATGTGGGTTTCATGCCGACAATGCCGCAGAAGGCCGCAGGCTGGCGGATAGAACCACCGGTATCCGTGCCTGTCGCACCCGCACACATATGCGCGGCAACCGCAGCTGCAGAACCGCCGGACGACCCACCCGGCACCAAGGGCCGCGGATCGCCATGCTTCTTCCAGGGATTGTGAACACCGCCGTAATAGCTGGTCTCATTGGAGGAGCCCATGG
>CAYGSZ010000522.1:0-1632 GCA_964352705.1 uncultured Rhodobacterales bacterium | reverse complement strand
CCAGTTTCAAGACTCGTCAGAACATAATCCCGATCAGCCGGTATCCATTGAAACCTTACCAAAATGGCATCCGGCCCGGTGATGTACATATCAACGATGTCTTCCACGCGAAAATGATCAACGTCAAATATGCCCGCGGGCGTGGTCATATTTTCCGTGCCCATAAATTCTAAATCTTGGGTGTAGACCTTGCCGAGCATGGAACTCACCGCTTGGGCCCCCGCATCCATGTCGTACACCGTCATCGGCTGCGGCCCGCCTTTGGCTTTGTCGTAATACCAGGTGTTCCAAGCATTCGTGGAAAGTGGGTGGGGAATCATCGAAAAGTTGTCTGGCACAGTACGGGTTTGCTCAATCATCCCGTCGGGTGTTTTAACAATGGCCTGCAACTCATTGCCGTTGATGGCAAACAGTCCTGTGCCGCGCCATTCGCCTTTGACCCAATACACCGAGGTCACTTCCAAGGGCCGGAAGTTCTCAGCGACGCGATAGGTGACGTGACGGCTGAAATGCGCATCATTAAGTTCATTGCGGGCCTGCATGGTGCGTGAGCCATCGGGATGCACCGTCAAGTGCCAGGATTCCGTTCCGGAGACCTCTCCAGTCGATAACGAGCGATACTCAAATTCTCCTTTCGCCCAACGCGTAATGTTCATGTTTTCAGCAAAAGCCGAGAACGGGGTGACGGCAATTATAAAAATCCCAACAGCTACAATACTTCGTCTCATTTCGACTTCTCCTCATTGGAACCGCTCATAAATTCTGTCAGCACGTAATCCCGGTCAAAGCGTTCGTTGATCATGCGCACCATCAGACGATCTTGTTTGGTGACCCATACTTGGCTGCCAGACAAATCATAGTGAATGGTCTCAAACGTGCCAGCGGGCACCGTAATGGTCTCCTCGCCGATGCGCTTAAAGGCCAAATCGCGAAGCGTACCCAGCGGTGGCTTGGTCACATCGGCAGAGGCTTCCAGGCTGTAAATTTTAGACGCCTGCTCTGCGCCGTCCTCGCCGGAGTCTGAGGCCAGATGCCAGCCATCTGCAGAGATCGGGTGTGTGCCGATGGAAAAAGCTGTAGGCACCGTGAGAGTTTGAGTGTGCAGCCCCGCCGGTCCGTTGGAACTGGCGGTCAAAGACTCATCCTCAACCCGAATGAGGGTCGAGCCCTTAAACCCCTCGGCCACCCAGTATGACAGAAACGCTTCTTGTGGGCGGAACGCCTCATTCACCCGCAAAATCACCGTAAACTGAGCGTCACGGGCGCTCAGATCATGCCACATATTCATGGTCCGCGAGCCGTCCGCATACACATTCATATGGAACCGCTCCCAACCCCGATCGCGCGGTTCAGACAGCGTCGTGTAAGCATAGGTGCCGGACGCCCAGCGCAGAATGTTGGCATTGGGGCCTTCTGAATCGCCGGTTTGGGCTGCAGCAAAGTTGGCCCACAGCAGCGCAGAAGTCAGAAGGGCGGTTAAAGTTAGAGATGCGGTTTTGATCAGAGGTCTCATTTTTTCATTTATCCTTACATCGGGTGCCGTTGCAGTTCAGCCCATGGTCGTCCATTGGGAGATCACAAATTCCCGGTCTGCGGCTTCGAATCTCAGCCGCACCGGCATCTGATCCGGGC
>CAYGSZ010000521.1:0-1642 GCA_964352705.1 uncultured Rhodobacterales bacterium | reverse complement strand
ATGCTGTGAAAAGCATCGTGACCTGCGAGCCGGATTATCTGGTGATGGGGATGTCGGCGATTACGTTCTTTGGCGGCAAACAGGGGGCCCTGGATTTTGTCGAGAAGGTCGAGGACCAGTCCGGTGGTGTTAAGTGCAGCATCGGATCGCTGTCCTGTGCTGCAGCCTTGCGAGCTTATGGTGGCATAAAGCGTATTTCATTTTTGTCGCCGTACTATCCGATCAACAACAAAGAAGTCCGCCAGTACTTCACCGATGAAGGCTTTGAAGTTGTGCGCGACATTCCCCTGCGCGCGACCAGTTGGACCGGCATCGCCGAGATCACCGAAGACACGCTGCGTGATACGCTTGCCGAGCTTGATGGCGACGATGTTGACGCGCTGATTCAAGTGGGCACCAATTGCAGCATGGTGCGCTTGGCTGCGGCGACTGAACTGGTGTTGAACAAACCGGTCATCGCCATCAATACCGCGACCTATTGGCACGCGCTCCGGGCCAGCGGCATTGAGGACAAGGTCTATGGTCTCGGACGACTGCTGGAAGAGTTTTAATCAATCCCGGTATTAGTCTGAGGTCTGCTGTGCTCTTTTTTTATCGATGTGCTTCTTGAACTCCTGATAAAAGCTGGTGCGCGCTTCCGGTTGATCTGGAGACGGAGCTTCTAAGTATTCTGGAGCGTTCTTTTCCATCCAGCCGAGCAGCGGTTGCGGCAACTCTGCCGCCCCGCCCGACAGCTTTTTGCCGCGTGCGGGTAGAATAAGCTGACCGGCCCAAGTTCCCATTTCCATCCACGGCAACCATTGCCGCACACCCGTATGAGTTTGCAAGGCTGGCGCTGAGGTGAGGTCGGGGTTTTCAAGATCATCGCGCCGACAATGGAAATGATAGAGCCCTGCGCCCTGATACACATCTGCGCTGGAATACGGCGAATAATCCTCCAGCGTGAGCACCGACGGTGTGAGGTACAGAAGGTCACGATAAAAGGCGATGTCGCCTGAGTGCTCCAGGTAGGGCATATGAAACGGACCGTTGGCACCATCCACATCGTAGTGAGAATTCACTGCCGAATTGAGCAGGTGAAACACCTCGTTGGTGCGTTCCGTAAAAGGGTTATCCCAGGTGGCGATGGGTGCCTCGGTTTCCGGATCACACCAAATCAAACATTCGCGTTGCAGATAGGTGTAGCCTGTATCATCCTTGAGGCAACGCGTGACGTTGATGCCTTGAAACATCATCAAACGCTTACCCGGCCGACCAGGCATCATGGCGTGGACATAACCCATCTTCCACAACAGCGCTTCATTACCGGCAATATCGCTGCGGGCTTTCAAATAGCCGTCGAGGTTGCCTTGGGGGCTGTCCAGATCAATCGGAACCGCGGCGCGTGTCGGCTTTGTTTGACTCACCGCTGCTGCCGCCGCAACACCAAGCCCAGCCAAAGCGGCGCGACGGCTTGGGGGTGATATTGGGTTCGTTGTCGAGTCTGAGTGCCGTGTTGAGGTCATGGTGCCTCTCCCTCCCGTTCAGATGAGGAGAAAGAGTAGAAGCATCCAGACCGACCTGCATAGGCCTAGAGAAGATTAGCGTTCAGACCTCGGTCGAGTCGGGCACAGCATCCCGCATGGTGACAAACTCTTCTGCA
>CAYGSZ010000520.1:0-1650 GCA_964352705.1 uncultured Rhodobacterales bacterium | reverse complement strand
ATCACGGCGCAACACCATATCTTCCGGAACATTCTCAACCGCATAATTGGCCTGTTCCGGTGTGTCTTTATAAACGATTAGTTCCTCGCCATCGGGATGCACAATTCGGATACGCTTGATGTCCTCAGCTTTAATGTCAGTGATCTCACGCACCAGCCAATCCCGCGCGCGCGCGCCTGGGTTCAATTCACCTGTCACAAGCCAAGCCTGTTGGTCATCCGGCAATAGAATATAAGTTCCGCCTTCGCTGCTGCCCAAGGTAAACTTACGTTTGCCGATCAGCAGCCGTGCCAGTTCTTCGCCATCCGCATCAGACAATGTAACTTCTTTAGCCCGCGTGTCTGCTTTCACCTCTGGATCAGCCAGATCAAGACGGTCATAGCGTTCAGCAAGTTTGGTTTTCGGTTCAATCTTTTCAAGGCGCGATAATTTCACCACCAGTTCGCCGACCTTGTCGCTTTGCACGGGATAGTTATCGCGCTCCACATAGACCCAGCCGTCGTCTGTAGCCTTCAGTGTTTCCACACCGTCTTTGTGGCGTACCACAATCCGATCAAGATCATTAAGCGAGTCCAATAAGTCAGGAAACACGACCGCCCCGTCAAAGTCAGAGGCTTCCATCGCCGGACGGCTCAGCACGGCCCACCCGGCAAGAACCACGGCAACAGCGGTCACACCCAGGAGCGCTGTAAATCGAGAAGACTTCATAATCGCTACCCCTTTCTAAGCTGAAGCTGTTGATGTGGTGGAGGCCGCCGCACGTTTGCGACGCCACACCGCCACAAAAATCATCAAGGCCCCAAAGACAATCGGCACCCCGGCAATATTCAGGAACTTCAGCGTGCCCTCAAGGCGGTCAATGTCTTCCCGCAGGCCCCGCTGCACTTCACGCAATTCCTTGCGTGTGGCCAAAATTTCAGACCGATAGTTGGTGATGGTCAGTTGATCGTTCTCTGTGATCGCGGTCTCACCCTGTCCATTCTGATTCAGCTGAATGGCACTGATATCACTTTCCAGTGTCTCCAATCGGCCTAAAAGTTCCGTTTCTTTGGCCCGGAACTGCTGCTCCGCACTCAACTGCAATTCCTCAACCACCGTAAACGGACGGCTGATTTGCCCCCGGCCCCGCAACGCCGATAAAGCCGGTGTCCCAGTCAGGTTTTCTAATGCGTTAATCAGAAAGGCTGCATTATCTGCGGTTGGCACGACCATCCGTTGTCCAAAGAAATTGCTTTCCTGAACCCAGAAGCGGTCCGCCAGCATGTCAGCATCGGACACGACGATCACTTGAATCGAATCAGTCGCCTCAGCCATATGCTCGGCCTGCGCTTGACCCTCAAGTGGCGTTACATCATCGTCAGGGCGTCCGTCTGGAAAAGCTGATTTTGCCATCCCTGTCACCCGCGCACCTAACAAAAGTCTCTCGCCAGACGGCACAAACTCGCGGAACATGGCAACCACGTCTGGCAGACCAATAACCTTGTCCGCATCGATCTTCATGGACTCCGTACCGGTTTGTATCAGGGGCCGAACCTCAAGCCCCGAACCCTCATTGACAGACAACACACCGGCTGTCGCAATGGTCAGGTTTTTCAAATCACCCGTAATTGCATCTTCTTGGTTTAACGCATCAGCTTGGAGGTTCATCCA
>CAYGSZ010000519.1:0-1657 GCA_964352705.1 uncultured Rhodobacterales bacterium | reverse complement strand
TATCGGCGCGCGCTTTGATGACCGGGTGACCGGCAATCTCAATTTCTTTTCGCCGAACTCAAAGAAAATCCATGTGGATGTGGACCCGTCGTCCATCAACAAGAGTGTGATTGTTGATGTGCCGGTGATTGGCGATGCGGGGGAAGCCCTAAAGGCGATTCTGAAAGCCTGGAAAGCCCGCAAAGAACGGCCTAAGCCTAAGGCATTGAAAACCTGGTGGGCTGAGATCAAGCGCTGGCAGGCGGTGAAGTGTCTGAGCTACACCCAGGCCGGAAAGATCATCAAACCCCAGTATGCCATCGAACGCCTGTTTGAGCTGACCAAACACAAAAAGACGTTTATCTCCACGGAAGTGGGGCAGCACCAAATGTGGGCGGCGCAGTTTTGCCGCTTCGACCAGCCCAACCGTTGGCTGACGTCCGGGGGGCTTGGCACCATGGGCTATGGCTTGCCGGCGGCGATCGGCGCGCAATTGGGCAATCCGGATGGTCTGGTGATTGATATTGCCGGTGAGGCGTCAATTCTGATGAACATTCAGGAATTGTCGACAGCGGTTCAGTACCGTTTGCCGGTGAAGGTGTTCATCATCAACAACCAGTATATGGGCATGGTGCGCCAGTGGCAGGAACTGCTGCATGGGGGTCGCTATTCCGAGAGTTATTCAGACTCCTTGCCGGACTTCGTCAAACTCGCCGAAGCCTATGGCTTGTCGGGGCTGCGGGTGACCGATCCGGCCAAGGTGGATGATACGATTAAGGAAATGATGGCCATTAAAGGGCCGGTGATCGTGGATGTGGCGGTGGATCAGAAGGAAAACTGTTTCCCGATGATCCCCTCGGGTGCGGCCCATAACGAAATGATTCTTGGCCCGGACGATAAAGAGAACAAGAAAATCTCGGGCGCAGGGTTAGCATTGGTTTAGGCCAGATTTCTGGCGCTGGTTTAAGTAAGCCCTCTTTTAATTTGGAGTGACTGCCATGAGCAGTAATTTATATGAAGGCTCGGTGCCCGTATCTGTGCTGAAAGATACCGTTGTTTATCGCCATACCATTGCGGTGCTGGTGGACAATGAAGCGGGCGTTTTGGCGCGGGTGGTCGGCCTGTTTTCGGGCCGGGGCTATAACATCGAAAGCCTGACGGTGTCGGAAGTGGACCCGGACGCAGAGCTGTCGCGCATCAATCTGGTGACCTCGGGCACCCGACAGGTTGTCGAGCAGATCAAAGCCCAGTTGGGCCGTCTGGTGCCGGTTCATACGGTTAAGGACTTGACGGATGACGGGCCGTCCGTGGGTCGCGAACTGGCCTTGGTTAAGGTGGATGGCGTCGGTGAAGATCGCGTCGAAGCCCTGAGAATCGGTGATATTTTCCGCTGCAACGTGGTCGACTCTGCCCCGGATTCCTTTGTGTTTGAAGTGGTCGGCAGTTCCGAGAAGGTGGATGCCTTTATCGCGTTGATGAAGCCGCTTGGGTTGATTGAGGTCTCACGCACGGGGGTGGCGGCCATTGCCCGCGGGGCCGGTGGCCTGGCAGAGCCAAGACCAGATCCGAAACGCGCCGAATCATCCGCAACCGGGGCCTCTTCAAAGCCTCAGACCAAAAAAGTTGCTAAGAAACCCTCGCCTAAACGCAAATCCGCCGTTAAGAAGGCGCCAACATC
>CAYGSZ010000518.1:0-1658 GCA_964352705.1 uncultured Rhodobacterales bacterium | reverse complement strand
CGCGATAAGGCCGCAACGCAGTCTTCCAAAGCCTGACGATGACGGGCGCGGGTTATGGGCGCATCCGTTCCAGCTTCGCACAACGCAGCAACGCGTTCCGAGAGTTTTGTAATGAGAAGATCAACACCAAAACCCTCTTTGACTGAAATAAAATGCGTCGCTTGCCAGGCATTCTTGACATCGCGTTCTTGCTCGCGGGCTTGATCCAGAAGGTCTGCTTTGTTCACGACCACCAAAGTTTCAGGCGTGACGAGATCAATTGTGGCCGGATCACGCTCTGGATAGGTTTCACCGTCGAGCAAGGCAATGATCACATCTGCCTGTTCTGCCCGGCTTTTCGCGCGCCGCACCCCTTCGTCTTCGATGGCGTTCTTGGTCTCTCGCAGACCTGCCGTGTCCGCCACCAAAACCGGATAGCCGCCAAGATCAATATGAACCTCGATCACGTCCCGCGTGGTACCAGCGGTTTCAGACACAATTGCCGCATCACGTTTTGCCAGCAAATTAAGCAAGCTAGATTTGCCGGCATTTGGCGGTCCGACAATCACCACATGCACCCCTGTTCTGAGGCGCTCGCCCCGACCTTGATCAGACAGATGGGCGACAATGTCTTTCTCTAGCGTTTCGACGGACGCCCACAAGGCTGATGCTGTTTCTTCCGGCAGGTCTTCATCCGGAAAATCAATCACCGCTTCCATATGCGCCAGAGACTTAATCAGTTGTGCGCGCCAGCCCTCATAACGGGTTTTAAGAGCGCCTCCCATTTGCCGCAGCGCTTGACGGGCCTGGGCGCGGGTTTCTGCATCAACCAAATCTGCCAGAGCTTCAGCCTGGGTCAGATCAAGCTTTCCCGCATCAAAGGCCCGACGGGTGAACTCGCCCGGTTCCGCAGGGCGCAATCCGCCAACACTTTGTAAGGCCGACAACACGCTTTGCATAACGGCATGACCGCCATGGATGTTCAACTCGACCACGTCTTCACCCGTAAAACTGGCCGGGCCCGGAAACCAGGCCACCAGGGCTTCATCAAGAATTTCAGAGGTGATCGGGTCTTTCAAGCTCGCCAGCGATAACAAGCGCGGTTGAGGGGTGTTTACGCCCAATCGGCTTAACGCTTTCTCTGCCTTGGGTCCGGAGATCCGGATGACGGCCACACCGGAGCGACCTGGCGCGGTGGCCGGCGCAAAGATTGTATCTGAGATCATGGGGTCAGCAGCGTGCAGGCGTTATTTCTTTTTTGAGCCCGTATTGCCCGGCATATTCTTCGTCATAGACGACCAGAACGCTTTTTGCATATCGGCCAGACCATCGGTCCCAACCGGAAAAACAGTCTTCATAACCTCTTCCGGGTTCATCGACTTAGCAGCCTTGTCCATTTGGGCGCGCCAACTGTCCATCATTTCCTGTTGCAACGGGGCGATGTCCGGCAGCCCTAAGAACGTGCGGGCCTCTTCAGGGGTACATTCCACATTAATCTTCACTTTCATAGCCGTCTCTCCGTCGCTGTTTCTTTGAATCCGAAGTCTACGTCACCTACAGTAGAAACTAAGACGTTAAAACTAAAGCCTGCTTGGCGTTTATTGTGAGCTTTTATCGCCCGCTATTACCGAAAGAGAGTCTGTGCCCCAAACATCAAATACCACCACCGGTCGAAACCG
>CAYGSZ010000517.1:0-1662 GCA_964352705.1 uncultured Rhodobacterales bacterium | reverse complement strand
TCACCACCTGCGGCTGGATGATGTGGAACTGGCTGGTCTCGGCTCTGGCCTTAAAGACCACGCTGTGTTTATTCGATGGCTCCCCCGCGTATCCTGAAGTGTCCGTATTGTTTGACTATGCGGCCTCGGAACGCTTTACGTTCTTTGGCACCTCGGCGAAATTTATTGAGGCGCTTAAAGCCGTTGCGGCGCATCCCATCGATAGCCATGATCTCTCGTCGCTGCGCACCTTTGCGTCCACCGGGTCGCCGCTATCTGCCGATTGTTTTGACTATGTGTATTCGCACATCAAAGCCGACCTGCATTTGGCGTCCATTGCGGGCGGAACCGATATCATCGGCTGTTTCATGACCGGCAACCCAAGGCTTCCTGTGTATCGTGGAGAAATCCAAGGCCCGGCTCTGGCCATGGATGTGGCGGTGTTTGCGCCAGATGGCGCTCGTCTTAAACAGGACGCGGGAGAACTGGTCTGCACCAATGCCTTTCCCTCCATGCCCACCGGGTTTTGGGGCGATGACGATGGCGCACGCTATCACGCGGCCTACTTCGAAACGTTTCCGGGGGTGTGGACTCATGGCGACTGGGTTGAGAAAACCGTACACGGCGGTTTCATCATTCATGGCCGGTCTGATGCAACGCTTAACCCCGGTGGTGTGCGCATCGGCACGGCAGAAATCTATCGGGTTGTCGAAGGCTTTGCCGGGGTTAAAGAAGCCCTGGTGGTTGGTCAGAACTGGGAGGGCGACGTCCGCGTCATACTGTTTGTGATCATGGAAGAGGGCACGGTTTTAACGGAGGAGGTTATCGCCCGCGTGCGGACACAGATTCGCAGTCAGTGTTCGCCTCGGCATGTCCCGGCGAAGGTGCTGCCTGTTCAAGATGTGCCGCGCACCCGCTCCGGTAAAATTTCTGAGCTTGCGGTTCGGGATGTTATTCATGGCCGCCCGGTCAAGAACACCGAAGCGTTGGCCAATCCACAAGTGCTTGAGCACTTCAAAACCTTCTCAGACCTGAAAACATAGACCGGAGATTATTGAGTGCGCGGATATTTTGGAATCGGAGTCGAAGGCATCACCAAGGCGTACAACGTTGGTAATGTTTTTCGCACGGCGCACGCCTTCGACGCGAGTTTTGTGTTTACGGTGGCGGCTGTTTATCAACGAAAACCTGGGGGTCATACAGACACCTCCAAGGCGGTCGGCCAATTGCCGTTTTATGAATTTCCAGACATCGCCGCGATGAGCCTGCCAACGGGATGCGCTCTGGTGGGGGTCGAGTTGGATGACACCGCCGTCGAGGTGCCCAGTTTTCGACATCCGCAAAATGCCGCGTATGTCCTCGGGTCCGAGCGCTCTGGACTGTCAAAACCGATGATCGCGCGCTGTGATCACCTGATTAAAGTGCCGACGCGTTTTAGTCTCAACCTCGGGATCGCGGGTGTTGTGGTGATGTATGATCGTATGGTCTCTCGGGGCCGTTTTCCGGGTCGTCCGGTTGCGCCCGGTGGCCCAACCCAAGCCCTGCCTGAACATGTGCATGGCGGTCCGATTTTGCGTCGCCAGCAAATCCAGCAATACCGCGCTGACCCGCCTTTGGCCGAGCTTGCAGAGGTTGAAAAAGGGGGGCGAGAAGATTGACTTGCGACTCCGCAGAAACTAATGG
>CAYGSZ010000516.1:0-1670 GCA_964352705.1 uncultured Rhodobacterales bacterium | reverse complement strand
GCGGATGAAGTAAGAAGAATGGACAAGTCTTCACCTACAGCTTCGCAAGCCATCTCCCTCTGATAGTGCCGTCTATTCATTTACGGCCATATAAAGATTTTTGCCGTTGTCCTCATGCTTTCGTTAATCCAGACCAGTTAACGATGTTGTTTCTTTGAATAGCCGAGGTCCCGCCGATGATGGGCATCAGCAAGCTGTCCCGAACGTAGCGCTCTGTATCGAACTCTTTGGAATAGCCATAAGCGCCAAGTATTGTCTGAGCCTCTTGGCATACCCACTTACATTGCTCAGTCACAAACAACTTGGTCATAGACGTTTCAACGCCAGCACGCATGTTGTTGGTCGCCATCCAAGCGGCGTGATAGAGCATGAGCCTGCTGGCATGCAGCGCCGTTTTCATGTCTGCCAGTTTGTGACGGATGGATTGATAGGTTGATACGACTTTACCGAACTGGATGCGGTCCTGGGCATATTTCCAGGCATCCTCAAAGGCTGCTTGGCCAAGGCCGAGCGCCATAGCCGCCACCTCTAGTTTTTCCACATCCAAACCAGGTCCGGCAATCATCTCCCAGCCTCGGTTCCACCCCTCTGATCCACCAAGAATATGATCTTCTGGTACTTCCACATTGTCGAGCGTGATGTCCGTGGTGCCCGCACCCTTAAATCCCATCATATCCATGCGTTTGACTTCAAAGCCGGGCGTGCCTTTCGGTATGAGGATGATGGACAGGTTTTTGTAACGATCGCCGTCCGGGTCTGAATTGCAGACTGTATAAAGATAATCGGCAATGTCGCCACCGGTGCAGAACCGCTTAGATCCGTTGATGATAACTTTACCATCTTTGCGCCTGGCCGTTGTTTTTACGGATGCAACGTCGGAGCCAACGTCTGGCTCAGTCCATCCATAAGCAAACATAACCTTCCCTGCTGCGACTTTTGGCAGAAGGTCTTGTTTCTGTTGAGTAGAGGCAGATTCTGTGAGGTTCATACCAGCGTAACAGGCACTCATAATGTAGGGTACGGCCACAGCCATGGAGCGTTTCGACAGCTCTTCAATAACCACCATGCAAGCGAGTATGTCGCGACCCGTTCCCCCATATTCCTCTGGAACAACAAGCGACATCATTCCGGCGTCACCGAGGGCATTGAAAACCTCTTCTGGGAAGTGATCCTTTTTATCCCAAAGTCGTGCCTGTTCACGCGGCATGTGTTGCGCGGTAAAACGTGCCAGGGAATCCCTTAGGAGCCGGATATGTTCTGGTTCGTTAAAGTCCATATTACTCGCCTGTAAAAGTAGGTTTCTCGCGGTTGGCGAACGCGGTTACCGCTGCAAGATGATCTTTCGACCTATTGGTTATGGTCTCATAGGCCAGGCTGGTATCGAGAATTGAATGGGCAAGCTGCTTCAGCCCGATATTGATAGAAACCTTGGTGTATTTAATTGCGAGCAAAGCGCCGGTCAGCAGCTCATCGCAGAACGTATTTACCGCTGCATCTAATGCATCTGCCGGTAGGGCGTGATTAATTAGACCGATCTCCGCAGCTTTACTGCCGGAGAGCCGTTTGCCGGTCATCAGATATTCCTTTGCTCGGGCATAGCCAATTAATTGAGGCCATATCACGGCCCCGCCGTCGCCTGCCACAAGGCCAACGCTGACATGAGGGTCAGA
>CAYGSZ010000515.1:0-1679 GCA_964352705.1 uncultured Rhodobacterales bacterium | reverse complement strand
GCACCAGCCGCGGCACAAAGGCATCGTAGCGCACAGACATCTCATCATCGAAGTGCACGTTGGGATCAATTTTTCTGGGCATACAAAAACCTTACAGGAAATACAATTATGGTATGAGACTGGTACGTTATGAGGCTGAAGCGAGCCGGTCAGGGTAACCAGCCATGGTCATGCGATAGCGGAAGCTGGCTTCTGGGTTTTCCGCAATGGCACGCAGCTTGGGGATTTCCGCCTCGACCCGCTCTGGACCCGCAGAATCCGCATGCAACCCGCTTTGATGGTTGTCCTCAAGCTGGGTATCGGTCAACGGCTTGACCGCCATCTCATAAGCTTTGAGTTGCCGCGTCACCAGCGCCGCGTCTGCCATATCCTCAGGCGCAGGCAGATACTCAAACAACTGCGCAGCGCAACGTATGCCGAAGTTCATGCCCTGCCCCCGTGTAGGGTGAATGGTGTGACAGGCATCGCCGACCAAAACCGTCGTGCCTTTGCTCCAATGGGCCGTTTCGCGCCGAATGACCGGATAAAACCCGGCGACCTCGGTTTCCAGATCGCCCAGAACCGGGGCGCGTTCGGCCAGCAGAGCTTTGCGTTGATCCGAAGTCGTCGCCTTCCAACGCGCTATGTCGCCCTTGGTGATGGATAACCCGACTTTCCATTGGCCGTTCATGCGTGGGATGCGACCAATGCCACCGTGGAGAGACATATAGGAATGCAGTTCGTTGCGCGGGTCTTGCAGCTCGCCGCGCGGGCCAAACAGCACCACCAACGGCTTTTCATAGTCGTAGGTTTTGGCGATATCGAAGCCGCAGGCCGCACGCACCTTGGACGAGCGGCCATCGCAGGCGATGGTCATCTGCGGGCGGATCGTGACCGGCGTGCCCTGGGGCGTGCCCTGGGGTGTACCATGGGGCATACCATCTGGCGCTGTGATGTGAACCTCAGTCACGCCGCCATGGGAATCTGGCCCTGCTGTGATTTGTCGGGCCGCAACCGGACGGAACAGCGTGTAGTCATAAGTGCTGTCTGTGAGCGCCAGGTCAAGCGCGGTGGTGGCGATGAGATCATGGTTGAGCACAATGTAATAGGGGTGCGGCAAAGGCAGGTCGTCCATACGGGAATGCAGAACCAACTCGCCAGTGGGCAGCAACCATTTCGCGCCCAGGCGCTTCTCGGCCCCGGCGGCAAAAAACGCCTCAAGGATGTTCCATTCGGCCAGGGTTTCAACCACGCGGGGGCCAAGATGGTCCCCCCGGGCGGTATCGAGCGGCTGCTCGGACGCTTCCAGATGGACCACGGCATAGCCGCGCCCGCGCAGACCGGCAGCGATGGTCGCGCCCGCAATACCCGCGCCAACAATAAGGATATGCGGTGTTAAAATCTGGGACGTGCTCATAGCCGTTTGACATACACGCATCGACGGAAATGACCAACCGCGTATGATCACTAATCACTCCACCCTCACACCCCATCCCATTCTTTTGGTTGTTGGCCCGCCAGGCCCTCATACAAATTCAGCATGCGGCTAAACCAGGGGACCAGCACATCATCATCGGCCAGCACTTTCACCGGCGTCATGGCGCGCGGCCACAGCAGCGCCGCCGTGATGATGTAATCTGGATAGTAGGGCGCAGACCCCGACAAAAACGGCTGGTCTTGCAAACAGGCGCGTAGGGGGC
>CAYGSZ010000514.1:0-1688 GCA_964352705.1 uncultured Rhodobacterales bacterium | reverse complement strand
AGGCGTCGCTGCTGTTACGCCACTGCGGATTCGTCAGTGCTGTTAGGACGTGATCGCGCCAGTGGCCATCAATCAGCAGATAGTTCTCTGCCGTGCCTTCGGTTTTGAACCCGAGAGCTTCTAAGGTTTTGGCGCTCCTGGCGTTCTCTGGTCTGTAATTTGCCATGATGCGATGCAGGTTGAGCGTGTCGAAGGCATAGCCAATCGTCAACTGAAGAGCCTCTTGCATCAGACCTTTGCCTTGCTGTGCGTGGTCTATGTTGTAGCCGAGATAGCATGCTTGAAAGGCGCCCCTAACAATTTCCGAGAGCGTAATAACGCCAATAATGCATCCACCATCTGCCTGGGCTTGACGCATAAGGAAGCCAGCGCCTTTGTCCTTGGCCTCATTGTCTTGGGCCTTGCATACAGCACCTTCCCAGTAGCCTAAGGTGTAGTAATCCACTGGTTGCGGTGGTGCCCACGGCTGAAGATGGCTTTTGTTTGTCTCGAAGTAAGAAAGTAGGGATTCCGCGTCTGTCGCATAGAACCCAGGTCGATCCAATCGAAGACGCTGGCCGAAAAGAGACGGTCGTGTTGTCACAGTCCCTCAGTGAGTTCCACCAGTTCATAGTGGGTTTGCATGTAGCCATCGACCTGGCCTTTGAGGAAAATGTAGTCGCCGTCTGTCGTGGTCCACACGTTGTAAATCGGATGCTCCTCGGGCAGGCCCTCGACCGCCACAAACTGAAAGTGGTGCGCTTTGAATGTCCCTGCGCCAACGGTGATCTCTTCATCGCCGACATAAATCACGCTCGGCTTGGCTGTGGCAATCATCGGTCCGGTTGCGCCGCGATGATCGGTTGACGAAATCAGTTGCACAAAAGTTTGCGTTTCTCCCGGTTTGCTGAGGTCAACAGAAGCGCAGACCCAGCCATCGTTTTGAATGGCATGTCCGCCAAAGCCTGGGCAAATGCCAGCGTAAGGCACACGCTGTGAAATACGGCCTTCCAGCTTGGTCACGGTTTCACATTCAGCAATACCATCGGCAAAGCGAAACCAGCCTGACCCCCGAAATTCATCGCCCACCGTAATGCGCACAAAGGCATCCACCGGCGAGAAGTCCGCATTGGCGGTCACCTGCACGAAGCGCAGCACGCTGGGTCGATCATCAATCTCGCCGTGCGACATGATCGACCGTCGCCCGTCCTGATGCCGGGTCATTGTCCAGCGTTCGCGGCCCCGCTCTTCGTCCATACGATTTGGCTTTTTGGACGTATACAGCAGACGCCCCGTCCGCGTGACGTGATCCCGCTGGTGATAGTCTTTGACCATCATCTGTCTCCGTTCTAGCCGACGGTTTTTTCAAATTCCATGAGTTCATAATGGGTCTGCATGTAGCCCGCTACGCCGCCTTTAAGAAAGGTATAGTCGCCATCTGCGGTGGTGTAGACCTCATAGGGCGGGTGCTCTTCGGGGAGGTCTGTGTTGGTTGGCACCTGAAAGTGATGCGCGTCGAAGGTGCCTGCTCCGACGGTGATTTTTTCATCGCCCACATAGGCCATATCCAGTCGCAGCGGATAGAGCATCGGCCCTGTCGCCCCGCGATGATCCGGCGAGCACAACAGAAGTTCATCAATGCTTTGTATGCCGGGGCCTTTGCTCAGATCGTAGTGAGCGAAGTGCCAGCTGTCGCAGGCAATGGCGTG
>CAYGSZ010000513.1:0-1703 GCA_964352705.1 uncultured Rhodobacterales bacterium | reverse complement strand
CAATGGCAGAAACACGGGCCTCCGCGCTCGTGAAGCAGGATAAATTTCGATACGCTATTGTGTTTGACGATCAGATTTTGCGGACCGCACCGATTGGTATGGCGCGCTGGACACACGAACAGATGATAGAGCACTTTGATACCCATCTCATGTTCCATAAGGCAGACACCCTGGAAGAGTTGGCCGGTAAAGCCGGTTTAGATGCGACTGGCTTGGTCAAAACGGTTAGTACCTATAATGAGAGTGTGACCTCGGGAACAGACTCACTTGGCAGGGAATACATGCCGCGCAAGATTGAAAACGGTCCCTACTACGCCATCATTCATTTAGGAAGTTCAGCAACGTCCTCTGTTGGGATTGTTGTTGATAAAGAGATGCGCGTTCTCAATGAACAAGGCAGCGTAATACCAAATCTTTACGCGGCTGGAGAAGTGCTGGGCAGCGGGGCAACGTTGGGGGCCGTTTTCGCCCCGGGGATGATGTTAACGCCAGCCTTAGCGCTCGGGCGATGGCTGGGCATGACGTTACCGGTTTAGCGGATACTAGCTGGACTTGCGGTGGACGATGAAGGACCGCGCGGCCACGTGGTAAGAACGATAGTGTTCAACTTCGAAATCAGGGTTCTCCGCCAGCCATCGGCGTAGTGCAGCGCGTTCGCCGAGCATATTGTTGGCATACTGCGCATCATATTCATCGAACATAATGAGCGTGCCTTGCTGCATATAGGGTGTGGCAAAATCCAGTGCCATCTTCGCAGGCTCTTCTACGTCACAATCAATATGAATAAGGGCTGCTTTTGTTGGTCCAAGACGTTCACGTGTGTGTTCAACATTGTCAACCAAGGTCGCGCCATACGCTCCTGCAACAGTGATAACCCGCTCATCAGGAACATCCGCTAAGAAGTTCGCAAACCTGAAGCTTTTTTCTGATGCAGCGTATGTTCCATCAGAGAATACTTCTTCGTCTTTAGACCCGACTATTCCTGCGAAGGAGTCAAACGAGATAAATCGCCGTTTGCTGCTTGACTGCCGTCTCTTGAAGGCGTGATAAGCACATTGCAGTGTGTAGCCCTGGAATGATCCAAATTCTAGAATGTCACCCTGGAGCCCTCTACAATAAAGAGCAGCCAGATCAAACATCGCTGGACCGGTGAGATTACCACCCTTAGAAGACTCAAAACGAAACTTCTCGGCATTTGTCGGCGGAGGCCATCCAGTAACGATAACTACCGGAATATCAGCCTCTTGGTAGTTTCGACATACATTGCCAAGTTTGATCATATTATGGGAACCGATCGCGGCGATCAGAACCGCATGCACATTAGAGTCAATCGCGAGTGGCTCAGTCTTTGATAGATCACCTGGTGCGATTTCGACCACATCCACAAAACTCTGTGCTTTCAGGTCGTTGACATGTTGAATAACACCTTGGATGGCTGGCGCGCATCCAACAATGAGGGTCTTAGCTCCCGTCCCGGCCCCTAAGCCGGCGACACGACTAATCAGATGTCTTACATAAAGGGGTTCTTCCGCCACACCGTTTCCACTTCATCAATTTCGGCACAGAACGACATCGTTCTACCCTTTTAACATTAGAACCAGAGTCTGACCTGATCCTCAAAAAGGGTCAAATGATGAATGGTTGGCTGCACGAGAAACCAATTCAGCATAGGGTTCAAAGCTATATATCAAATATGGTGCCCC
>CAYGSZ010000512.1:0-1709 GCA_964352705.1 uncultured Rhodobacterales bacterium | reverse complement strand
GCCATGATGATTGAACAGAATGCCCTGCCGGTGGGTGAAAAAAGCCCTTACAAATGGCTTTTGATTGGTGACTTTAAAGATCAGGCTTCGCGCGATGCCTACGAAAAGCACGACACCCATGTGGACGTGATTCGCAATACGTTTTTACCCAACGTCAAAGACTTCTGCATCTCTGACGTTAACGTCTAGCTCTGCGACTCCATGAAGTAATCGCGCTATGGTTTGCATTCTTGATGGGCTATCTCAGGATGATATTGCCAACGCCCCTTTTCCGTATGTGAACAAAGAGGGGTGCCTGCCGCAAAACGCCTATCAGCATTTGTATAACACCGCGCCGCAGATGAGATACGACGAGTCCTCCGCCAACAACACCTTAGAATTGTTGGCGATCCCGCAGGCGATGCAAGTCGTGGCACTGGATCAAGCCTGGCACGCGTTTTCTGCGACGCACCTGAGTGCTGAGTTTTATCGCCGCTTAATCGGTCTGTTCCGACCTCATATTGACCACTACTACCCAGGCCTGGAAGATAGAATTGGCTCACCCTTAGAGACCCTGCGTACGGGGTGGCGCATGAGCGGAACTGACTTTCAGGTCGGTTTGGATTGCCAGTTCGGTTTTAATACGCCGGTGCGAGAGCCATCGCGTGTTCGAGCGATTCATGCAGATAAGCCGATCAGACTGATCAGCGGACTTTTGTATATGCGCCATCCGGACGACCACAGCAGTGGCGGCGATTTAATGATTTATAAGTTCAGAAAAAACCGCCAATACAAGGATATCAAGGGTGTGTCGGTTGATGATAGCGATGCTGAACATATCGACACCGTGCCCTACGAGGCCAACCGGCTGATTCTTTTTCTCAACACGCCGGATTCCTTACATGGCGTTTCTGTCCGAGGTGTAACGCCGATTGCCCGGCGCTACATTAATTTTGTCGTGGAGCTGAAAGTGCCGCTGTTTGATGTGGAGCGCTGCATCGGAACGGAACACAATACAGCGATTGATCAAGCCCTGATGACGAATTAGCGCGCTTTCAGCGAGAGCTTTTGACTGACACCCAGGCCCCGAACACCAGCTTGGAATGAAAACGCACGATATCTTCGAATCCGACATCCAGCAGCATATTGGTCTGCGCGGTGTCGGAGACAAAATGGAGCGTCTCCTTCATCGTTTCAAAAACCGTTTCCACCCGCTCGGGCATCACTTCAGTGAGATGATCCCGCCACGCCTGCATGGCCAGGGCGTGTTCGGCTGAGTCGGGATCGCCAATGGGATGGGCCATGAGGAACGGCGCGCCGGGCTTAAGGCGCTTCGAGACCTCTGCAAACAACGCTATTTTTTCATCGGCCGCAACAAACTGCATCATCAAAATACCCGTCGCCGCATCGAACGGACCTTGATCATCAAGGGAGTCCAGCGTGCCAACATGAAAGGTGACGCGATCCGTCAGTCCCGCTTCAGCAATGCGTTTGCGGGCGACATCAATCATCGGCGCGGACGGCTCCACGGCCACGAAGGTCCAGGTGGAGTCAAAATCTGCCAGTGTCAAAATTTCCGTGCAGGTGCCGGCCCCCACAATCAGCAGACGGGCGTTTTCTTCCAGGGCCAAACCCAGTTGCGCAACAACAAGTTCGTGGATGCGCACATAGTCGGGCACCAGCCGCGGCACAAAGGCATCGTAGCGCACAGACATCTCATCATCGAAGTG
>CAYGSZ010000511.1:0-1722 GCA_964352705.1 uncultured Rhodobacterales bacterium | reverse complement strand
CTTGGGAAAGGCTGGACAACCCCTGTGGGATGTGGATGATGCCGCCAAAAGAGGGGTGATCTCATCAAACCCCTCCAAACGCACAATTTTACTCCAGAAAGAGGGACGCAGGCATGGCATTGACCGGTCAGGACACTCTAAAAACCCGCCGTACACTCGAAGTCGCTGGTAAAAGCTATGACTACTTCAGTCTGCCAGCCGCCTCTGAGGGCGGACTCGGTGACGTTTCAAAACTGCCGTTTTCTTTGAAGGTCCTGCTTGAAAACTTGCTGCGCTACGAAGATGGCGGTTCGGTTAAAACAGAGCATGTTCAGGCCATTGCGGATTGGTTATCGACCCGCACCTCTGATCAAGAGATCGCCTATCGCCCAGCCCGCGTGCTGATGCAGGATTTCACCGGTGTGCCCGCTGTCGTTGACTTGGCGGCCATGCGTGAAGCGATGAAGGCCCTGGGTGGTAATGCCCAACAGATCAATCCGTTGTCTCCGGTCGATCTGGTGATCGATCACTCGGTGATGGTCGATGCCTATGCGTCTAAGGATGCGTTGGCGAAAAACATCGCTCTTGAGTTCCAGCGCAACCGCGAGCGCTATGAGTTCCTGCGCTGGGGTCAGATGGGTTTTGATAATTTTCGCGTGGTTCCCCCCGGCACCGGTATTTGCCACCAAGTGAATGTTGAGTATTTGGCGCAAGTGGTCTGGACCGGCGACGAAGACGGCAAAACCATCGCCTATCCGGATACCTTGGTGGGTACGGACAGTCACACGACCATGGTCAACGGTCTTGCGGTTTTGGGGTGGGGCGTTGGCGGCATTGAGGCCGAGGCCGCCATGCTGGGCCAGCCTGTCTCGATGCTCATTCCGGAAGTCGTCGGCTTTAAGCTCAACGGCAAACTCAAAGAAGGCACGACCGCAACTGACCTGGTGTTGACGGTCACCCAGATGCTTCGCGCCAAAGGCGTGGTCGGCAAGTTTGTCGAGTTTTACGGACAAGGTTTGTCTGGGCTTTCACTCACCGACCGGGCAACCATCGCCAACATGGCCCCTGAGTACGGCGCAACCTGTGGCTTCTTCCCGATTGATTCCGAAACCTGTCGCTATCTTGAGTTCACCGGCCGTGATGCAGAGCGTGTTGCGTTGGTCGAAGCCTATGCCAAGGCTCAGGGGATGTGGCGGGATGACAGCACGCCTGATCCAGAATTCACGGATTCTCTGGAACTTGATCTCTCCAGCGTTGAGCCGTCTTTGGCCGGTCCGAAACGTCCGCAAGATCGCGTTGCCTTGTCGTCTGCGGCGTCTGCATTTAGCGGCGAACTGAGCAAGACCTTTGGCCATGATACGCCCAAGACATCGCCTATCACTGACTTGTCGGGTCCTGGCACCAAAGACACCCTGACCGACGGCGATGTGGTCATCGCCGCTATTACATCCTGTACCAATACGTCCAACCCCTCTGTGTTGTTCGCGGCTGGGTTGGTGGCGCGCAAGGCCAGAGAAAAAGGGTTGACCCGCAAGCCGTGGGTCAAAACATCCTTGGCACCCGGATCCCAGGTTGTGACCGACTATCTGGACAAAGCAAATCTGACGGAAGATCTGCAAGCGCTTGGGTTCCACAATGTGGGCTATGGCTGCACCACCTGTATCGGCAACTCCGGCCCGCTCGACCCAAACATTTCCAAAAGCATCAATGACGGCGATCTGGTGGCGGTCTCTGTGCTGTCGG
>CAYGSZ010000510.1:0-1730 GCA_964352705.1 uncultured Rhodobacterales bacterium | reverse complement strand
GCTTTTACGACGATGTCTCGGGCGCGCGCATGCATGCGGCTTATGTGCGTCCTGGTGGGGTCTCGCGGGATATGCCGGCGGGGCTTGCGGAGCGGATTTCCGAGTGGGCTCAGAACTTTCCGAAAGTCCTTGATGACATGGAAGGCTTGCTGACCAATAACCGCATCTTCAAACAGCGCACGGTTGATATTGGCATTGTCAGCAAAGACGAAGCCTTGGACTGGGGCTTCACTGGGCCAAACCTGCGGGCCAGCGGTTTTGCCTGGGACTTGCGCAAGGCGCAGCCCTATGACGGCTATGACGAAATGGATTTCGACATTCCCATTGGCAAACATGGCGATTGCTACGACCGCTACATCGTGCGTGTTGCTGAAATGCGGGAGTCACTGCGCATCATTCATCAGTGTTTGGAAAAGATGCCGACCGGTCCGGTGAAGGTGCAAGATCGTAAGATCAGCCCGCCACCCCGGGGCGATATGAAGGGCTCTATGGAAGCCCTGATCCATCACTTCAAGCTGTACACGGAAGGCTATCACGTGCCGCGCGGGGAAACCTATGCAGCCGTAGAAGCGCCCAAAGGTGAGTTTGCGGTTTATCTGGTGTCGGACGGGTCTAATAAGCCTTATCGCTGTCGTATTCGCGCCCCAGGGTTTGTGCACATGCAGGGCATGGATTTCATGCTGCGTGGTCATATGTTGGCGGACGTGCCAGCGGTACTGGGGTCCCTTGATATTGTGTTCGGCGAGGTCGACCGATGAGCACCCGTAACCTTGCAAAAGAGCAACCTGAGCACTTCGCCTTTTCTGACGACAGCATAGCGCGGGCCGACAGGATTATTGCCAAGTATCCAAAAGGACGCCAGCAAAGCGCGGTGATTCCGTTGTTGGATCTGGCGCAGCGTCAAGAAGGTTGGGTGACAAAGCCTGCCATCGAAGTCATAGCCGAGAAGCTCGGCATGCCCGTGATCCGCGTGCTGGAAGTGGCGACCTTTTACACGATGTTCAACCTGCACCCCGTTGGCAAATGCCATCTGCAAGTGTGCACGAGTCTGTCGTGCTGGTTGCGCGGTTCTGATGATGTGGTGAAGGCGTGCGAAGATAAGCTTGGTGTGAAGTTTGGCGGAACAACACCGGACGACGCTTTTACGTTAAGCGAAGTGGAATGCGCGGGCGCTTGTGTGAATGCGCCGGTGGTTGCCGTCGGTGATGATTACTACGAAGACCTGGATTACGACCGCATGGCCGCGCTGATTGATGCCATTAAAGCGGGCACTCCACCGCCACCTGGGTCTGCGGCCGGGCGTCAAGGCGCGGAGCCGGAAGGGCAACGTTCGACGTTGACCGAGGATCCAAACTCACCGCCGCCGATACAAGATCTGGCGGCTGCAAAGCAGAAGTATGAAGAAGCCAAAGAGGCCGCTCGCAAAGCGAAAGAGGCCGAAATGAAGGCCAAGGAAAACGCGTGATGTTGCAAGATAAAGACCGCATTTTCACCAATCTCTATGGCGAGCACGACTGGGGCCTCGCTGGCGCCCGTGCTCGTGGCGATTGGGATGGAACCAAAGACCTGATGGCGATGGGCCAGGAATGGATCATTGATGAGATGAAAGCCTCTGGGCTGCGTGGTCGTGGCGGCGCTGGTTTTCCGACGGGGCTGAAGTGGTCCTTCATGCCTAAGACGGTTGGCGAACGTCCGCATTATCTTGTGGTGAATGCGGACGAAGGCGAGCC
>CAYGSZ010000509.1:0-1735 GCA_964352705.1 uncultured Rhodobacterales bacterium | reverse complement strand
GGATCAAAGTCTGAAAGGGGTGTCAAAACGTCGCCTCTCATAAAATGCGCGTCATAGCCGCGCGAGACGATCTCAGTGATGGAAGACTCGATAGGGCGTCTTGTGTGCCGTTCTTCAAGTTCGACCAGCAAAGCTGGCTTGCAACGCTTCAAAGTTTCTTCTGCACCTTTGAGCACCTCGGCTTCAAACCCTTCGACGTCGATTTTGATGAAGCCAACATTCTCAAAAGCGAAAGAGTCTAGGGTTCGAATCTCAACCGACACAGCGGCATGAGGAAATTCGGCCTTTATTGAATTGAGAGACCCCATCTGGTTTGAATAGCCGCGCCCACGCTGCGGTAAGAACAAGGTCGACTGCCCTTCCGTGTCTGACAAAGCTAGCGGATAGGTCGAGACGTTTTTTGGCAGAGAGCGGTCCAGCCATTGATAGGCCTTGGGGTTCGGCTCAAACGCGTGCACCTGCGACGCCAGATCAGCAAGCAACCATGTGTAAACACCTTTGTTGGCCCCCACGTCGATTGCCACACGGCCTCGGGGAACAATATCATTCAGAATATGAAGCTCGGATTCCCCTTTTCTGAGGTTTTTCTTCACCAGATAGCGTGCATAGTACCGTGGTGGAATGCAGGTAAACTTTAGCCATTCACCTAAAGAGAACGGCGGGGTATAGGGAGCAGGTGGTATCATAAGTCCTGATGATAGCATGTCCTGGATGGCAGCACATCGCTCAGGATTTTTATGACTCTGATCTTTGATGGAAAGAACATGACCCAATCGGGCGTTACGAAGTCACCCATGGTCCCGATTGCCCCGATGGCTCAGGAAAACAAGCCGTTTGGTATTGGCCTGATGATGGGTGCCATGCTGACCATGACGGCTATGGATGCAGTGGTGAAGTGGGCCGTAGCGGATTACAGTCTGCAACAGGTGAATTTCATACGCAGCATCGCGGCCATGCTGGTCTTGAGTCCGTTGCTCATCAAAAACGGGGGGTTGCGGGCGCTTCATACAACGCGTCCTCTGGTTCACATTTGGCGCACGTTCCTGATGGTGGTCATCAGTTATACATGGTTTTTTGCTCTTGGCCGGATGAAGCTGGCGGATCTCGGAGCCATTATCATGGTGTCACCGCTGATCATCACGGCTTTATCTGTGCCGCTGCTAGGTGAAAAAGTCGGGCGTCGTCGCTGGATCGCCGTGGGGATAGGCTTTGCCGGTATGCTGACAATCGTCAGGCCTGGCATGGGTGTTTTTAATCCGATTGCTCTGCTCGCCGCCACAGTAGCCTTTGGTTATGCCATGCTAATTTTGTCCAATCGCACCAATCGCGATGCAGAGAGTCTGGCCTCCCTCACATTTTACCCTCTGATCGGCATATTTATTGTGTCGGGCTTATTATCACTGTTAGACTGGACACCACCGACTCCAGTTGCCTGGTCGGCCATGATTTTCGTCGGCCTGTGTGCGGGTCTTGGACATCTCTGCCTTACGTTGGCGTTTCGGTATGCCTCGCCACCTGTTTTAGCACCTTTAGAATACACGGGTTTGATTTGGGCGGTATTATTTGGGTATTGGTTCTTCGATGAACTGCCGGATCAATGGACAGTTCTCGGCATGCTCATGATTACTGGCGCTGGGGTGTTTGTCGTGTACCGGGAGGCGGTCATGGTCACGAAGACTGATCCGGTGTTTGAGTCTGATTCTGAGTCTGATCAGCGGGCTGCGAAAGCCGATTT
>CAYGSZ010000508.1:0-1736 GCA_964352705.1 uncultured Rhodobacterales bacterium | reverse complement strand
GTGAAATAACTTTGAGACAGCGGTCATCTATGAACTCCTCCCGAACCAGCAGGAGGGTACAGTGGCAGCACAATAATCAGGAAGGAAGCCTGTTTGTGAGGCCGCTCACCACCCGAACTCACCTATCGTCATCACTGCGCCGACAGATGTTCCACGAAAGTCTGTATAGCTTCAGTCTGAAGGTCGCTTCCAATGTCCTTGCTGTTGAGAGTCAGCCGCGCTTGAAGACGGTTTGGCAGCAGGTTCTCAATATACTGGAACGCTTTCTCAGGTGGAGAATGGCCACCATAGGTCAAGAACACGCCGATCTGTCTGGGCAGATCTGGCACGGGATGAAGAAAAGCGCGTAACGGAAGAGCTGGGTAGCTTGTCCATATCGGAGCGCCCATTATCACGCAGTCATAGGCCGAAAAATCCGTATCCGGAAAATAGATCAGTGGCAAATTGCCTTTAACGCTGTCGTAACCTGCACGCAGGTACCCAAGCGGTCCATGCTTGTAATTTTGGCACTGAATCTCAATCGTATCTGCGCCAAGCGCATCACGTATAGCCAACGCCAAGGCCTTGGTATGGCCCGTCCGGGAATAGTAAGTGATGAGATATTTCGACATAATAAAGCATTATAAACCCGCTGCCCGTCTCAATCTTTGATTCGCGTCAAGACAATCTCTTTTATCTCCGACGAACTGACACCGCATGCACGCATGGCCCTCATAGATTCTGCGCCATCCCGCTTGGACAACCGCTCTCCCTGGTTATTCAGAATCAGTTTGTGGTGCTGGTATAGCGGCGGTTCCAGACCCAAAAGCCTGTGCAGGAGAACATGTAAACCTGCGGCCTCACGCAAATCCTCGCCACGAATCACATGTGTGACCCCTTGCGCCGCATCATCCAGTACCGAAGACAAATGATAACTGGTGCCAATGTCTTTGCGGCCCAACACCACATCCCCAAAGTGCGCGGGGTGTGCGGGACGCTGCTGCACATCGCCATCCATCAGGTCTTGATAAGCCAAAGTGTCGAGAGTCGCACCAAGCTCTCTCTCAACCGCATCCAAAGACAGCCGCCAGGCAAAAGGTTTACCCGCTGCCAGGTTGTCGCGTTCCTTCGAGGGCGTCAGAGGCCCGCTGCGAAACACGGGTGCATCAACCTCTGGACGCTGATGCGGCGCACCCATCGCTTCTTGAATGTCTTTGCGGGTTTTAAAACAGCGGTAAACCAAGCCGCGCGAGGCTAAGTTTTCCAAATGCTCGGCATAAATTTCAAAACGCTCTGACTGTCGCCAAACGTCAGCATCCCAATGCAGACCTAGCCACTCTAAGTCTTCGTAGATCGCGGACTCAAACTCCGGCTTACAGCGCGTCACATCAATGTCTTCGATGCGTAAAAGAAAGCGCCCCCTCGCCTTTACAGCAGCGTCAAAATTCAGGAGTGCCGAATAGGCATGACCAAGATGAAGCAGCCCCGTGGGTGACGGCGCAAACCGTGTGATGAGCGTGGACTTGGCAGATATAGACGTGGCAGATGGAGTGAGCATGGCGCAAAGATAACGCATTTAGGCAAAGCATACGTATTCAAATTCACACTCTTCATGCGTCCAAAAACTTACTTCACTTTTTGATACCCATCATCATTTGCCTCTATAAGCCGCAAGGTCATCCCAAACTCGAATACAGTGTTGAAAACACAATCCCTAAAACACAATCGCACCAGGCTTAAACAATAACCTTTCGGTA
>CAYGSZ010000507.1:0-1740 GCA_964352705.1 uncultured Rhodobacterales bacterium | reverse complement strand
GGCGTGTCGCCGTATTCCACCTGAACCTTCAGGGGGTCGCTGACACGCGCCCACACAGTGATGGATGTGGCTGTGACCGTACCCAGCATAGGGCCTTGCATAACCCGGCGTTTGCCCATGCTGCTCTGGGCGCGCGCGTCTTGCGTGCGGTGCAGGCTGGACACAGCCAAGGTCACGCCGGTGTATTTCAGGAACGTGCGTTTACTGATTTGCGACATGCCTTTATGACTCCTGTGTGACGCTGCAGCGGTGCAACGTGTGCTGTAGTCCCGGATACAGGATCGCAGCAAGGGGCCCCGTGCAAGCGTCGCAAAAACTTCACGGGACCTGCGTGACGCAGATGCCTAACTAGAGCACTTTCAACGATGTGAAACGGAGTCACATGACTGATACAGCCCCAAAGCCTGAGTTAGAAATTGCTCCTCAAGGCGTCGATATCGCGACAGTGGCGCGACGTGATCTGTTGCAGGGCACGGCGGCGGCCATGGCGGTTGCAGCGCTGGCTCCGGAAGCTTTGCGCATCGCAAATGCAGTGGCCGCGCCCGAGGGCGACTCCCTCTATTTTAAAGAACTCTCCCACGGCATTGATGACACCCATCATGTGGCCGAGGGTTACAATGCTGATGTGCTGGTGCGCTGGGGCGACCCGTTGTTTGTGGATTCACCAGACTTCACACCGGACGCTTTAACGGGTGCCGCGCAACTCAAACAGTTTGGCTACAACTGCGATTTTATCGGCTACTTCCCGTTGCCGCTGGGCTCGCAAAATTCAGACCACGGTTTGCTGTGTGTAAATCATGAGTACACGTCGAGCGATTTGATGTTCACTGATGTGCGCGGGGATAATCCGTATCCGGCCCCGACGCGGCGGCACATGGAGGTTGAAATGGCCGCCCATGGGCACACGGTTGTTGAAGTGAAACGCGCGGCCAACGGCACCTGGGGCTACGTGCAAGAGAGCAAATACAATCGGCGCATCTCGGCCAGTGAGACGGTGATGGCGGTCTCGGGTCCAGCGGCGGGGCATGAGCGTTTGAAAACCAGCGATGATCCCACAGGGCGTTCGGTGATTGGTACGTTCAACAACTGTGCCGGCGGGCAAACGCCCTGGGGCACCTGCCTGATGGCCGAAGAGAACGTTCATTATTATTTTGACGGCGACCCACGCGGCACGGACGAAGCCGGCAACCATCTGGCCATGGGGATCACTCAGGAGCTGCGCTACGCCTGGAGCACCTATCTTGATCGTTTCAATGTGGAAAAAGAACCGCACGAGCCGAACCGGTATGGCTGGATTGTTGAGTACGACCCTTACGACCCCAAGTCCCAACCCGTGAAACGCACGGCTTTGGGCCGGTTCAAACATGAAGGCGCGACCACGGTGATCAGCCGTGATGGACGCCTGGTGGTGTACACCGGCGATGATCAGATGTTTCAGTACCTTTATAAATTTGTGTCCACCAATACAGTTGATCTGGAAAACCGCGAGGCCAATCGTGACCTGCTGGATGACGGCATTTTGTATGTGGCGCGCTTTGAAGAAGACGGCACCTTAGAATGGTTACCATTGGTCTGGGGCAATGGCCCGCTGACTCTGGACAACGGCTTTGCCGATCAAGGTGATGTGTTGATTGAAACCCGGCGGGCGGCGTCGTTTATGGGGGCAACACCGATGGACCGTCCTGAAGACGTGGAAACCAATCCGGTGACGGGCTCGGTGTTTGTGGCGCTGACCAAGAA
>CAYGSZ010000506.1:0-1751 GCA_964352705.1 uncultured Rhodobacterales bacterium | reverse complement strand
ACGGTATCGTCCCAGGGTAAGTCCAGAAACGTCAGCACATTTTTGATCTGTGGTTCAAAGTCCTGCACCACATCTTCATAGCGAATGTTGTGAACTTTAAAGTTCAGCGCGGCATGGTGTTTGATCCACAACCCCATCACCAAGGCATATAAATTTGTTGCGCCGTTCAAAGACGTAAAATGCGTCATCGCCATATTCAGTGTAAACCGCTGCATGAAACAGCTGAGCACCACGTCACAAGGATGACGCAGCGCAAAGATAATGCGGGCTTCGGGAAACAGCAGCTTAATGATCCGAATTTTGGTAGTGCTCAGGGGGTATTTATCGACAAACAGTTTGTCGTCCAGATCGGGCACAAACGTGCGTGCCATATCAAAATAATAACGGCGCGCTGCTTGGCGCTGTTCTTCATCCAGCAAAGTGAATGGGATGCCAGATTTTAGCTCTAATGCGGTCAGGCGCTCATGCACCTGTACCAGCGGTGGGCGCTCTTCCATCACCGTTACATCCGGATGACTGTTCAGCACCTGATCCAACAGTGTTGTTCCCGAGCGCGGAAACCCGATGAGAAATACCGGGTCTGCGGGATGATTTGGCGGACCCGGCGTATGAGGCACAGGGGCTGCCGTTTCAAGCAATTCGGCTTCCCGTGTGATTTGAGCGATGTATTTCCGGTGATCAATGCGCTGACCGGCTGGGCTTTCAATTTGCGCCTGATTTCCGTTTGTAAAATGTTTGAACGCCTCATCTGCATGGCCCAGCGTGTCATGTAGCCGCGCCAGCTCAAATTCAACCGCTTCTCGTTCTGCGAGGGTGCTCACTGTTGCCGACAATTGGGTGAAAGCCCGCAACGCTGTCTCATGTGCGCCTGCGCGCCGCGCCAGGGTCGCTTTGACGATCTGTGCGAGCGTATTCTGAAAGTCTTTTGCCAGGGCTTGGTCAGCCGCGGCTCTTGCCTCTTCAAGGCGGTTGGTTTGCTCAAACATGGCCGCCATGCTGGCCAATGTCGTAGCGCACTCCGGATCCAGCGCCAGAGATTTTCGAAACAACACCTCGGCCTGATCCACGTGGTGCATCTCCCACAGCAGGGAGGCCAGTTGGCGATGAGCTGTGGCATCAGCTGGGTCCAAGGCGATGGCTTTGCGGAAATCTTCCAGGGCGGCTTCACGATCGCCCTGTTCGACACGCAGTGCGCCCTGGCCGCGCCAGGCTTTAGCTAGGGTGGCATCGAAAGAGAGTGCTCGGGCAAAGGACTCTGCTGCGGCTGTACTCTGTCCGACTGCGAACTCAAGTGTGCCTTTTTGCAGCCACGTCTCGGGGTGTTTTGGATTCAGGCTCAGCGATTTTGCGTAGGCAGCAATGGCCTCGTCAAAGCGCATTAGCGTCTGCAATGTGGCCCCTTGCAGGCGATAAGGTTCCGGATTCCCTGGGGCGTGCTTCACGGCTTGGGCGTATGCGTTCAAGGCCTCCTCATAGCGCTCTAACGTTTCCAGAACGCCACCGTAGATTTCCCACATGCCGGGCTGCGCGGCGTTGGCTTTCAAAGAGGCAGCCAAGGCTGTCGCTGACTTCTCACCCTGACCCAATTGCAGAGCAGCCAGGCCAATCACCTGCAACACGGCAGGGTGGTCCGGTGCGTCTTTCAGCGCCTGTTCCGCGCGGTCGAGCGCTTCTTTGGGTTTGCCGTCTTTGAGTAATACCAGTGAAGCATTGGCAGAAGAGAGAGCCGTGTTGGAAGGTCCCTGTGAGGC
>CAYGSZ010000505.1:0-1753 GCA_964352705.1 uncultured Rhodobacterales bacterium | reverse complement strand
GCACATGAACACCGAATCAAAGGAAAGCATGGCGATTGGATTTGGATACTGGTCACCGGTCAAGTGGTCGCCTGGCACCCTGATGGCAAGCCACGACGTATGGCGGGCACCACGTTGGACATCACCGCCCGTAAGGCCGCTGAACAAGATGTCGGCGCAGAGAACAAGCTGCTGTCTTTGGCGTTGCGTATGGGCGAGTTGGGCTACTTCCACCGCGATGCCAATAGCGGTGTAGTGATATGGGGGCCGGAAACTTACGATATTTGGGGGGTTGATCCCGTCGCCGGCGGGCCGACGGCTGAGTGGCTGACCTCCACAATTCACCCTGAAGACCGAGACAACGTAATCATGCGCATTCGGGATAGTTCTTGGAACGAATTCGAGCACGATTTTCGCATTATTCGTCCCGATGGAATGACCCGATACATCCGGTCGCGCTCAATCCGTCAGCGAGATGAACACGGTCGCGTTATTTCAAGTTATGGCATTTATCAAGACGTCACCCGCAACCGGGAGATGGAGAACGCTCTGCTTGAGAGTGAAGCGCGGTTCCGCTCCGTGTTTGAAACCTCGGGTGCCGGCATTGTCATCGCGGACGATTTTGGCGACGTGCGCTATGTCAACAAAGCGTTTGCCAATTTGCTCGGCTATGAGCCCGAAACCTTGATCGGTCGGAGCCTGGTCTCTTTTAGTCCCCAGGGTGAAGACGACCCTGTTCTGGAATATGCCGATAAACTGCGCAACCGAACCCTGCCCAGTTTGAACATCGAGAAGCGCTATCGCCATGCCCGCGGTCATTCTGTATGGGTCAAGCTCATGATCAATGTTGCAGACAGCCTCAGGCTGGGCGAGCCCATGTTTATCGGTGTTGCGCAAGATATTACCGCGCGCAAGGAAGCCGAGCAGCGTTTGACTGAAAGCCGCCGGCTTCTGGAAGAGGCGCAGCGCCTCGGCAACATAGGTCACTGGAGCTGGACGCCTGACTCCAATACGATTGAATGGTCGAGCCAACTGTATCGCATTCTCGGTCTTGATCCCGATCAGCCTCAGCAAGGATTAAAATCATTCCGGGAGTATGTGCACGCAGATGACCGCGCTGAGTGGGATCAAACCATAGAAAAAATTCTCACCGATGGCGTCAGCTTATCTGTTCAATTCCGATTGGTGCGGGTCGACGGAACCATCCGTCATGTGCTGGGCCGTGCCGAGCAAGATAACCTGCCTTCGGGTGCGCGGCGCGTCATTGGCACTGTGCAAGACCTCACAGGGCACAAGCGCAACGAAGAGGTTTTGCAACGGGCCATTGATACGGCAGAGGCGGCGAACCGCGCGAAATCAAAATTCCTGGCCAGCATGAGCCATGAATTGCGCACGCCGCTGAATGCTATTCTGGGCTTTGCCCAATTGCTGTCCCTTAAGACCCGTGGATCTTTGAACCCCGATCAGCAAGGCTATGTCGACAATATCGTGCATGGCGGAGAACATCTCCTAGGTCTGATTAACGATGTTCTTGATCTTGCCCGCATCGATTCTGGTCAGTTTGCGGTCAACATCACCACCCTAGATGTTGTCGAGACGACACAGCGGGTCATTCAGAACTTCAGGCAACTGGCGGATTCCCGGGTTATAGCCATGTCTGTTGCGCCGGACTCCGTGCCGCTTTTGGACGTCCGCGCTGATCAGATGCGCCTCATCCAGGTTATCGTCAACCTCACGTCCAATGCCATTAAGTACAATCGTTCCGGTGGGCAGG
>CAYGSZ010000504.1:0-1758 GCA_964352705.1 uncultured Rhodobacterales bacterium | reverse complement strand
GCCCATGAAAATGCCATCGGTTTGACTTACGCCGAGATTTCGCTGGGCTTGTCAGCCTCTACCCGCTCTCTGCCACGCGATGGTGCCGGCTACTGTGTCTATCTGGACGAGGTGAATGCCAAGTTTGGCTTAGACCGCTTGTCTGTGTATGTGGGGCGGGAATACCCACGGGGCAGTTGCGAGTTTCGCACCATCCTCGATCACGAGAATGAGCATGTGGCGATTAACCTTGAGATTATGAAGGACTATGGACCGCGCCTGCGCCAATCCTTAGAGCAGGAATTAGGGCGTATCGAGCCACTGTTTGCGCCCACGGTGAACATTGGGGCCAGACGGGCTGTGGCCGATCTTCAGCAACGGGTTCAACCGATGATGGAGGCGCTAAAACAGGAACAGCGTCGCCGGAATGGCGCAATAGACACGGACCACAACTACGGTGCATTGCAGGAGCTTTGTTTAGAGTGGGATCGTTATCGTGCGCGCTGAAACGCAAAAACTAGAGCGGAAAGCTAGAGCGAGAAAGAGGTGCCGCAGCCGCAGGTGGAGGTGGCGTTCGGGTTGGTGATTCGGAAGGACGACGCCATCATGTCTTCAACATAATCGATTTGCGACCCGCCCAAGAGATCAAGCGACATTTCATCGACCACCAGTTTAACACCGTGAAATTCGTAAACTTTATCATCGGCGGTGGTGTCGGCATCCAAGCTGAAGCCATAGGAAAATCCCGAACACCCGCCACCAGACACGTTAAGACGCAGCATCAAGTTTTCGTCACCGCCTTCTTCGGCAATGAGGCTCTCGACTTTGGCGGCGGCGCGCTCTGTTAAAAGCACGCCAGACTCTGGACTGATGTTGTTCATATCTTTGGGGTCCATATGACCTGTAAAACGCTATAGCCTCTAATCTAAGGCTCTTCAGCCCAAGCTTCAAGCTAAGCCGCAGATTGCTTGCGACTGCGCCCTCCGGTAGGTTCCCCCACATGAGCACCAATCTCTCCATATTGCGCAATTGTCTGGGCCAAATTGCGTCAAATCCGGCAGACTCTCGCGGGCGGCTCCACCCAGAGCCGGAAGCGGCTACGCGCACAGCGTTTCAAAGAGATCGCGACAGAATCATCCATTCCAGCGCGTTTCGCCGTTTGAAATACAAAACCCAGGTGTTTGTCTATCATGAGGGCGACAACTACCGCACGCGGTTATCCCATAGTCTGGAAGTCGCTCAAATAGCCCGGTCGATCAGCCGCTTTACGGGCCTGAACGAGGACCTTGCCGAAACACTGGCCCTGGCACACGATCTTGGCCACACCTGCTTTGGCCATGCCGGGGAGGGCGCGTTGCAAGCGTGTATGGCATCCTTTAACGGATTTGATCACAACGCCCAGGGCTTGCGTATTCTGACCAAGCTTGAGCAGCGTTATCCGGGTTTTGATGGACTAAACCTGACCTGGGAAACCTTAGAAGGTTTGGTCAAGCACAACGGTCCCTTACTGGGCGAGGGTGTTGTCGAAGCGGTGCCTCTGGCCATCTTGGAGTATGTCGCGGGTCATGATCTGGAATTAGACCGGTTTGCCTCTGCCGAAGCACAGGTGGCAGCGGTGGCTGATGATATTGCCTATAACGCCCACGATATCGACGACGGGCTTCAGGCTGGGCTGTTTTCTCTCTCTGACTTAATGCCAGTGCCTCTGATTGGTCCCATTATTGAAGATGTGGCGCGCGGGTATCCTAATCTGGATGATGCAAGACGGGTTCATGAAAT
>CAYGSZ010000503.1:0-1760 GCA_964352705.1 uncultured Rhodobacterales bacterium | reverse complement strand
GCCACCGGCTGCAAGACCAGAAACAATGAGGCTGCGACGTGTGAGTTTCATGGGTTTATCCCCGTTCAAAGCGTGGCTAATCAATATGCCATCCAATATAGCGCATATCGGTAGTGGGCAGAGCCCAAACAAGCAACATTTTTAGGCTTTACGCGTGCACCGAGTGGTCAGATTCGGGTCAAAAGGCTGTGAAATAGTGTAAAAACCGGACTTACCCCTTTTTCTTGTGGTGCTTCTCGGAATGCGGCGACAAAATCCGGGGCTTACGAGAGGGCAGAAAAGCAGACTATAGTTAGGCTTGGAGATCCATCGGCACACGCCATAGACAAAACAGGGAGACCACCACATGTCTGACGATATGACTGACTTAGACTGCGACGAACAGTGTTTCAGCACGCGCCCGATCACCCGCCGCAGCTTTGGCGTTGGCACCGTTGCCGCCGCCGGACTGGCGAGCGGGGCCGGCACGGCCTCTGCCGCGCTGCCGGTCACAGAAACAGATGTGATGATTGAAACCCCCGACGGCACCTGTGATGCGGTGTTCTTTCATCCCACCGAAGGCAAGCACCCGGGCGTTTTGAAGTGGCCCGATATTCGCGGCTTGCGTGAAGCTTTCCGCGATATGGGTCGTCGCCTGGCCGGTGAAGGCTATGCGGTGCTGGTGCCTAACCCGTTCTACCGCGATGGACCAGCGCCCCTGCCCGGCCCGGACTTCAACTTCGCCACCGACCGGCAAATGGTCATGGGCCTGATGGGCAACCTGACCGCCCCTGGCGCGGCGGAACGCGATGCGGAAGCGTTTGTAAACTGGATCGATACACAAGACGCGGTCGATGCGGCCAAGAAGATGGGCACAACCGGCTATTGCATGGGCGGGCCATTGACCATGCGCACGTCGGCCTCGTTGCCCGCGCGCATTGGCGCCGCCGGATCGTTTCATGGCGGTGGCCTGGTCACCGACCGCGACAGCAGCCCGCATTTGATGATTCCAAAAATGCAGGTGAGTTATCATGTGGCTGTGGCCGCAGATGATGACAGCAAAGAACCGGACGCCAAAAATGTGCTGCGCACGGCGTTCGATGATGCCGGGGTTCCGGCGACCATCGAAGTGTATGAAGGCGCGTTGCATGGCTGGTGCGTGCCCGACAGTTCCAGCTACAACGAGCCTCAAGCCGAGCGCGCGTGGGCAACGCTGTTGCAGTTGTTCAAGACGACACTGAGCTAAAACGCTTCTGCACGTAAAACAGAACCGGGGCAGATTTAAGGCTGCTCCGGTTTTATTTTAAATCATCACGTGAGTGTTGAGGCGGAGAAGCGCAGGTGAACCGTTTGAAACATAGGTGAACCGTTTGAAACATAGGTGAACCGTTTAAAACATAGGTGAACCGTTTGAAACATAGGTGAACCAGGCACTTTAAACGCGCGTATAAAATTTAAACCCACTCGTTCTGGATATCTTTCTTCTTGGCCTCTTCTGCTTCTCCAAAGATTGCGATCATCGGCGCTGGCGTCGCCGGACTGAGCTGCGCGCAGGTTTTAACGCAAGCGGGCTATAACCCGATCCTGTTTGAAAAAAGCCGGGGCACGGGCGGACGCATGGCCACACGGCGGATCAGCGACGACCTAGCGTTTGATCACGGTGCACAATTTGTAACCGCCCGCAGGGCCGCGTTTAGAACTGTGGTTGAAAAAGCCCTTGAGGCTGGCACCCTGGCCCCGTGGGTACCGAACGTGTTGGATGATCGGGAGGGAGTCAACGC
>CAYGSZ010000502.1:0-1761 GCA_964352705.1 uncultured Rhodobacterales bacterium | reverse complement strand
TAATTGAGAGGTCGCGGGCGTTGAGACCTGTGGCCCTGACCTTCATCAGAACTTCACCATGGCCCGGCAAGGGACTAGGGCGTTCAACAATGCTTAAGTTTAGACCGGCGGAATAATCGCCTATTTCATAGACTCTCACAGCTTGCGCCTTTCAACGATGACAATTGAACGAACAAACTTACCCACTACACCCGTTTCACGAAATACGGAACCATCTCATCTGAAAAGCGTTTAAGGCTTAAGAGGACCCCCCTACCTGAAGGGCACGCCCACCACAGCGCCTCGATTCTCCAATTGTCTCATGAAGGAAATCAAAATGCAGATTAAATTACCTAAACTCCCTTTTGCTATGGATGCTTTGGAGCCACATATATCAAAGGAGACAGTAGAGACGCATTACAAAAAACATCACAAAGGATACGTAGGCAAAACAAATGACAAGGTCCGCGATTTTGACGAAGCCGCAGACTTAACACTTGAAGACCTTATTCACTTTGCAAATGAGGATACGGATCGCAAAGACCTTTACAACGTGGCTGCTCAGGTTTGGAACCATAATATGTATTGGCAATCCTTGTCGCCGGACGGAGGTGGCAAACCTTCTGGCGAGTTTGCTAAAGCCCTTAATAAAAGCTTCGGTAGCTTTGATGCCTTTAGTAAAGAGTTTAAGAAAGCAGCGACCGGTCAGTTCGGCAGTGGATGGGCTTGGCTCACACTTGGCGAAGACGAGCTCCGCATCCGTGCAACACATGATGCTGAATGTCCATTGGTCGATGGTGAAACAGTGCTTGTGTGCTGTGACGTTTGGGAACACGCTTACTATCTGGACTACAAGAACGCGCGGAAAAAGTATGTGGACGAGTTCTTAAAGCATCTTGTCAACTGGTCCTTTGCAGAGGAGCAATGGCAATCAGCCAAGTAAAAAATACGCGGTGAAAGAAACTGAAATAGAATAAGGCATGAGCTTAAAGCTCGCGACAAAAAGGAGGGGGGTTGAGCAAACCACCCTCCTTTGTTTTTGCCTGGCTTTTGTAAGCTGACGTTTTATTAGCGACGAGCGATAATCCAGACTGCGTGGACAATACCCGGGATATACCCGAGGAGGGTGAGAAGGATATTGAGCCAAAACTGTCCCCCAATACCCACTTGAAGAAACACGCCAAGCGGTGGCAGCAATATAGCAATTATAATACGTACAAAATCCACAGCGAAGTCACCTTGCTAATTTAAGAGGGAGAAAATCAAATCTCGAAATCCTAACGTCTTACATCTAAAAAAGTTTCCCGCCTTTATTAAAACTAACAGCCGCTGAATGAATTAAAAAATATTTGAACACAATCACTTCTGATTACTTTTTTATGGATAGCACCGCTTTTCTCAGGAACATTCTCTTCTCCTTACCGTTTTATTATTACTGCTCAAGACATTCACGCTCGTTGCCATTAGCGGTTTTTAGAGTGGCAGTGGACGTATTGGCATAACAAACGCAGGAGAATAAAAATGAGATTTGTTATTGGCGCTATCGCAATTATTGTGATCGGAGTCGTTGCCTTTTACACTATAGATCTAGATGTAAATGATGGCGGCGCTTTGCCGAGTGTCGAATCTACAATCAAGGTCGACCCTGGTGAACTCCCTGACTATGACGTCGTTAAAACAAAAGAGGGACGCATGCCTTCCGTCAGTGGCGATGTCGATGTCAAAGGTGGTCGGATGCCGGATGTTGACGTAGACCTCGTTGACGTTGAAGTCGGCAGTAAA
>CAYGSZ010000501.1:0-1772 GCA_964352705.1 uncultured Rhodobacterales bacterium | reverse complement strand
CCTACGCCTGAGCCGCGGCGGCATCGCCACGCTGCTGCAGGATTGTCTTAACTTGTGCGATTTGTCGGCGCACGCGCTTGAACTCAGCTGTGTTCTCAAGTTGACCTGAGGCCTGCTGAAAACGCAGGTTCAGTTGTGTCTTCTTGAGGTCGAGCAATAGACCCGACAATTCATCTTCGCTCTTCGCGCGCAAATCTTCTGCTTTAGCCATGATTTAGCCCTCAGCTCCAATACGAGCGACGAATTTTGTCTTAATTGGAAGCTTTGCTGCCGCAAGCTCAAAAGCTTCACGGGCAATAGCCTCAGACACACCGTCAACTTCAAACATGATTCTTCCAGGCTTAACCCGACAAGCCCAATACTCCACAGCCCCCTTGCCTTTACCTTGGCGAACTTCAGGTGGCTTTTTAGAAACAGGCACATCTGGAAAAATACGGATCCAAACGCGACCTTGGCGCTTCATGTGCCTGGTCATTGCACGACGAGCCGCCTCAATCTGACGCGCTGTTACGCGTTCAGGCTGCAACGCCTTCAGGCCATATGACCCAAAATTGAGTTGCGCCCCAGATTGAGCGACGCCGTGAATACGTCCCTTATGGGCCTTTCTAAACTTTGTACGCTTCGGACTTAACATCCCGAACCTTCCTTAACTCAACGAGCTACGCTTAAGAGCGTGCGCCTTGTTCTTGTAAACGACGATCGTGGGCCATGGGATCGTGCTCCATGATATCGCCCTTAAATATCCAAACCTTAACGCCACAAACGCCATAGGTCGTATGACCACTTGCTTCGCCGTAATCGATATCAGCCCGCAGGGTATGCAGGGGCACCCGACCTTCGCGGTACCATTCCGTGCGTGCGATTTCAGCACCGCCCAGGCGACCTGCACAGTTGATCCGAATACCACCGGCGCCAAGCCGCATGGCAGATTGAACTGCACGCTTCATGGCACGACGGAAAGCAACACGGCGTTCCAGTTGTTGAGCAATGTTCTCGGCAACCAACTGAGCATCTATTTCAGGTTTGCGAATCTCAATGATGTTCAGGCTGACTTCATTCCCTGTCATATGCTGCAATTCTTTACGCATCACTTCGATGTCTTGACCCTTTTTACCGATCACAACACCTGGGCGCGCAGTGTGTATGCTCACGCGGGCTTTCTTAGCTGGACGCTCAATCACAATCTTGGACACACCCGCTTGCGCTAAACGGCTCTGCAAGTACTTACGGATGCGAAGGTCTTCATGCAGCATATCGACATATTTATCTTTGCTGGCGTACCAACGTGAGTCCCACGTACGGTTAATGCCAAGGCGCAGGCCGATAGGATTAACTTTCTGACCCATTAGACGGTCTCCTCGCGCTCACGCACGATAATGGTGAGATTACTGAACGGCTTAAGGATCTTGCCAACCCGGCCACGCGCCCGAGGACGCCATCGCTTCATGGTCAAGCTCTTGCCAACAAAAGCTTCTGAAACAACCAGACTATCGACATCCAGTTGGTGATTATTTTCCGCATTTGCAATCGCGGACTCTAAGACGCGCTTCACGTCCTGAGACACCCGGCGTGTCGAGAAACTTAACTGTGCCAATGCCGCTTCGGCGGATTTTCCGCGAATAGACTGTGCAACCAAGTTAAGCTTTTGCGGGCTCACGCGAATAGACTTAGAAAAAGCGCGTGCCTCTATATCACTAAGACGGCGCTCAATGCTGGCCTTACCCATAGCTACTTCCTCTTCGCTTTCTTATCGGCCGCATGGCCGTAATAGG
>CAYGSZ010000500.1:0-1773 GCA_964352705.1 uncultured Rhodobacterales bacterium | reverse complement strand
TTACCGAAAGAGAGTCTGTGCCCCAAACATCAAATACCACCACCGGTCGAAACCGGCTCGGTGATGAAACCAGCCCGTATCTTTTGCAGCACAAAGACAATCCCGTGCATTGGTGGCCTTGGGGCAACGAGGCCCTGGCCGCTGCGGAAGCTGAAAACAAACCGATTTTATTATCTGTTGGATATGCCGCCTGTCACTGGTGTCACGTGATGGCCCACGAGAGTTTTGAAAACCCGGCCATTGCCGACACCATGAACCGGCTATTCATCAACATTAAGGTCGATCGCGAAGAGCGACCGGACATCGATGCCATTTACCAAAAAGCTCTGGCCGCAACCGGCGAGCAAGGCGGCTGGCCCCTCACCATGTTTATCACACCAGACGGAAAACCGTTCTTCGGCGGCACCTATTATCCGCCCGAGCCCCGTTATGGGCGACCAGGGTTTGGTGATTTTATCGAGCGTCTCGCGAAAGTTTACGGCGACGATCGCAAAACCGTCGAAGAGCAAGCCGACAAAATCATCGATCATCTTTCGCGAGCGCACGACGGCGAACTGCGCGATGGCTTAACCATCGCCACGCTGGATGACGCCGCCGCCCATATTGTGGATCACTTCGATTTTGTTGATGGCGGACTTCTGGGGCAACCAAAGTTTCCCATGACCGATGTATTTGAGTTCATGTGGCGGGCTTATCGGCGCAGCGGCGAGCCAAAATATAAAACCATCGCGACGTTAACCCTAAACCGGATTTGCCAGGGCGGCATTTATGATCATCTAGGCGGCGGCTTTGCCCGTTACTCCACAGATTCCAAATGGCTGGCCCCCCATTTTGAAAAAATGCTCTACGACAATGCCCAGCTTATCGATGTGATGAGTCTGGTTTGGGCAGAAACAAAATCACCGCTCTACAAAACACGCACCGAGGAAACCGTGGCCTGGCTGTGTCGTGAAATGGTGGGCGAAAACGGAGCCTTCGCCGCCACTCTGGACGCCGACTCAGAAGGGGAAGAAGGGAAATTCTACGTTTGGTCTGAAGCCGAAATTGATGCGGTTCTTGGAAATGACGGTGAGCTGTTTAAAGATATTTACGATGTCTCAACACCCGCAAACTGGGAAGGCAAAGTCATCCTTAACCGGATCAACAGTGGGGATCAGGCGTTATCAGAAGACGCAGAAAAAGTGCTCGCCGCGCAACGCCAACAGCTTTTTGAGGTGCGCGCGCCCCGCATTCGCCCCCAGCGCGATGATAAAGTTCTGGCCGATTGGAACGGCCTGATGATTCAGGCGCTTGCCCGCGCTGGAACACTGTTTGATCATGGGGATTGGATCACGCTTGGCCGCAGCGTTTTTGACGCCATTTTAGCCACCATGATTTGGACCGATGACACAGGCCGCAAACGATTGGCACACTCCCTGTGCGGCGGGCGGATTCAGCGCGTCGATATGCTGGATGATTATGCCAATATGATTGGCGCTGCCTTGGCGCTTTACAGTACCACCAGCGATGAAGCGCTTCTGACCCAGGCGACTGACTGGTCAGATCTGGTGCATGAGTTGTATTGGAACGAGTCCGGTCACGGCTACTTTTTTACAGCTGCCGATGCAGAGAATTTGATTGTGCGCACCACCCAGGTCACAGACACCGCAACGCCGTCTGGAAATGGTGTGATGCTGCAAAATCTTGCACGGCTCTTTCATCTCACCGGCAACGACCGGTTTCGGATCCGGGCAGATGCCCTCATCGAAGCCTTTGATGTCGATGCGATGCGTC
>CAYGSZ010000499.1:0-1773 GCA_964352705.1 uncultured Rhodobacterales bacterium | reverse complement strand
CTTTGTCAGCGCGCTTGAGGCGTTTCTTCATATTTCCTGAGAAGGCCAAGTCAATTGATAGACCAGCATTCCGCAATGCCTGAGTCATTGACTGTGCCTTACTCAGCAACTCAGCGGAGACGGGAATAACAGAAACGGGCCGGATAACGGCTGATTGTTGATCTGACAACATCGCCAACCGCTCAATGCCTGCCGCCCAGCCAACACCAGGTGTTGCCGGGCCACCCATCTGTTTAATCAAGCCATCGTAACGGCCACCGGCGAGGACTGTCCCCTGCGCCCCAAGTGCCGTCGTCGTGAATTCAAAGGCGGTATGGCAATAGTAATCGAGGCCGCGCACCAGATTTGCGTTGCGAACAAAATCAATCCCAAGATCACTCAGACCTTGCTGCACGGTATCGATGAACTCTTTTGAGGTATCATTTAGATAATCGGCAAAATTCGGGGCCCCGGCGATTATTTTCCGGTCCTCATCATCCTTTGAGTCAAGAATGCGAAGAGGGTTTTTGCCAAGGCGAGCACGGCTATCTGATGACAAATGCGATTCATGCAACTGAAAGTATGCGGTAAGCACATCGTGAAAAGCAGCGCGGCTTTCAACATCACCCAGAGAATTTAACTCAAGCGTCGTGTTTTCTGACAGCCCTAAGCCGTCCAGAATTTGCTGGGCCAATGCAATAACTTCGATATCCGCTTGAGGGTCTTCGACCCCAATCAATTCCACACCGATCTGATGAAACTGTCTTTGTCGGCCTTTTTGGGGTCGCTCATGACGAAACATAGGGCCGTTATAAAAAAACTTAAGTGGGCTATGTTGGGCCAAGCCATTTGAAATGAAGGCCCGCGCTACACCAGCAGTGCCCTCAGGACGCAACGTAATGCTTTCACCGCCTTTGGTTTCAAAGGTGTACATTTCTTTGGTGACGATATCCGACGTGTCACCTAGCGTGCGCGCAAAAACCTCGGTAAATTCGAAAATAGGCGTGGCAATCTCTTCAAACCCATAAAGAGCTGCGGTGTTCCTAGATAAATCTTCGACATACCGGTGGCGTCGACGCCCTTCTGGAAGCAAGTCGTGCGTACCACGAACCGGTTGGAGATTAGTCACAGAGTGTAGTCCTTAAGATTTGATAAGCTTAAATATGAAAGTCGGTGGCTATTCCGCTGCAGAAGCAGAGGCAACGCCAGTATCACTTTGAGCAGACTGAATTTCTGCAGCCTTTTGCTCAATCAGCCTTACCAAATGATCCATCTTTTCGTCTTCGGCAATGTTGTGGTCGGCCACGCCAGAAATATAGACTTTGTGTGAGCCATTACCGCCGCCGGTGATGCCAAAATCGGTCATCCGCGCTTCTCCTGGTCCGTTAACCACGCAACCGATGATGGAGACAGAGAGAGGCGTGGCTATATGTGCCAAGCGCTGTTCTAAAGTCTCAACTGTTTTGATCACGTCAAAGCCTTGTCGCGCACAGGACGGACATGAGACAATTCTAACACCGCGGTGCCGCAAATCGAGCGACTTTAGGATATCAAAACCAACTTTAATCTCTTCCACAGGGTCAGCAGACAGAGAAACTCTGATGGTATCGCCAATACCAGCCCAGAGAAGACTGCCCATACCGATGGCGGACTTTACTGTTCCTGATCTCAATCCACCTGCTTCTGTAATCCCAACATGGAGCGGGTAATCACATTGATCTGCCAAGCCTTGATAGGCCGCAACGGCAAGAAAGACATCAGAGGCTTTGACACTGATTTTAAACTCTGTGAAAT
>CAYGSZ010000498.1:0-1774 GCA_964352705.1 uncultured Rhodobacterales bacterium | reverse complement strand
TAATCACCCGCTCGTACATGTCGTAAAAACGCTCCGCGCCGTCGCCCAGGTCGTAGGCCAGATCCACCGCGTGGAAGATCGTGTTCAGGCAGTCGGCGTTATCAACACATTCCAGCGTCAGGCGCGCGAGGCCATCCCGCGTGACCGGGCCGACGGTGGTGAGGTCGCGGCTTAACATGGCCTCACCGGATTCAACCGAGCCATCGGCCAGCAGGCTGAGGTGTCGAATAATCGTATACGGCACACCGCTGCCGGTCAGCACATCTTCGGCGATGCTCTTGGCGGCGATGGCCAACTGTTGAAACTCAAACACTTCTTCAATGTTGATCAACCGCGCGCTGTCGCCTGCGCCGATTGCGCCATGCAAAATGATCTGCTTAACGCCGGTCTCTTTTGCGTATTTGGTAATCAGTTCTTGAGATTGGTAATAGAACGCATTGTCCCCGCCCATCCCCTGGGCAGAGGCATCCACCACCACGCGATAATTGCCGTTGGTAAAAATGCGCTTCATGTCGGCGTCGTTGAGCATGTCGCCGACCACGAAGGACACATCCAGTCCCTCTAGGCGCTCCCGGTTGGACGTCGGGCGCGACATCACCGTGACCTTGTTACCTGCGGCGACCAGATCTTCAACGATTTCCGAGCCCAGTTGGCCGGTCCCGCCAAACACCAGCACGCCGCCGTCTGTTTGAGCCTGAACCGCAGATCCTGCAAACCCGAGCGAGAGGACCACAACCGCAAACCCGGCCATTTTCAGCAACTGTTTCAACATGTCTTTTTCCTTATTCTCAGAGGGGGCTTTGTCTTTGAAAATTATCTAGTCCGCGTGCGCAATAACGTCAGGCCATGATCTAACCTGAATAGCGTAAAAGAGGGAACCAAAAGATGAAATTCACAACAGCGTTATGTGCACTTGGCGGTTCAGCTTTAAGGGGGAGTGGCTTTAAGGTTTGCTGTCCCTATCTTTTGAGGTCGCCTCTGGGGAGCGTGCGTACGCGGTCTTTAAACCCATCAGCAAACCATCCAACGTGGCCCGGTCATAAACCTGCCCCGCTTTGATTACGGTGTTAATGCGCGTGGCATTGCTGATATCGCCGCGCGGGTCGGCGTCTAGCAGCACCAGATCGGCCCACTTGCCGACGTTGACCGTGCCCATTTTATCCTCCAGACGCATGAACTGGGCCGGATACAACGTCGCCGCCCGCAAAGCTTCCAGCGGTGTCAGGCCGCCTCTCACCAGCAGCGCCAGCTCTTCATGCAGGCTGTAGCCCGGCGTGAGAAAGCCGATGGGGCTATCGGTTCCGGCCATCACTTTCACACCACCGGCGTTGAGTTTTTCCACCATGGCGTAACTCCACGCCTCGAAGGCCCGTGATGAGTCAGAGGGCTTCATCATTTCAGCAAAACGTGCCGCGCCCGCGTCCCATTGTGCCTGCACCTGTGTAGGCAGGTAGGCGAATGTCTCTTTAAAATCCGGGCGGGCATACAGCCGTTCCGTAGCGACAGTGTTCACTGTCAGGGTTGGGGTTTGAAACACCGCTTCCCGGGCGAGCACGGCCACCACCTCGTTGCAGCGCGTGCTGTCTTGGGCCGCAATCGCCGCCGCGCGTTGCATACGGTGCAAAGTGCTGCGTAAGTCTCCGCCATCTATATCCATGCTCTCGGCTAAAGTTTTACGACGCTCGGTTAGTAAGTCTTGATAGTTCTCCGCGCAGGCCAGTTCTAAATTGCGCAGATGCTCCATGCCGTCCACCCCGGCTTCTGCGGCCCCCAC
>CAYGSZ010000497.1:0-1779 GCA_964352705.1 uncultured Rhodobacterales bacterium | reverse complement strand
GGCGACACGCATCGCTTTGTGTTGAAGTTTCAGAAACCGCTTGAGGATTAAGCTGTACGTCTCGCGCGTTTTAGCAGTGACAGCGGATTGGGCAATTTGGAAACCACGTCTTTGATGCGCCCTTGAATTTTAGGCACCTGCATCACGTTTTCGATGCGCCGGTCGAGAAAACTCCAGGTGTCGGCGTTATCTTCTGATCTATCATCCAGCCAGACCAGCAGCGTCGACGAGTACACAGCGGCCAGCAAACCGCGCTTGGTGTAAAAGTTATAGTCGGTTGCAGTGTCGCCCGCCGCGCGCCACATGGCATCGACGGTGGCATAACCGCTGCGCAGGCTGTCTTCCGCATATCCTGGTTTCAGTGACAAACCCATGGCCCGACGGACGGCTTCGCGATGCGGAGTCCAGCGCTCCAGCCGGGTTCTGACCAGGAACGCAATACGCTCTCGGATGCGCATGCTTTGCAGGTCAGCCTCTGCGACGTCTTCCAGCATCATGCGATCTGCCATCGCCAGCCAATGCCGGAGCGCCTGACGCAGACCCTCAGGGAACAGAACATCGACATCCGCGGCGGATAAGCCAGCCTCCTCGGCGCCACGGATCAAAGCCTCTTGGCTCCAGCCATCAAACGGGACATGGGTCAGGGTGGCCAGGATGACTGCGTCTTGTTTAGCTTGTTTATCCGCCGCTCGTTTATTCATGGCCTGCGTTTCCCTTTTAAAGAGCGTGCTCTGAGGCGGGTTGCTCGGTGTCTTGTAATTCTTCCCCCTCTTGACCTAGAGCCTCTTCCTCAAATTCGTCTTCTTCATCCTCAACGTCGTCATTTTCAGCCTGCACGAAAGCCAACGTCGCCATATCAATCATCCGCATGGGGTAGAGCACGCCATCGAGGTGATCACATTCATGCTGAACCACGCGCGCATGAAAGCCCTCGGCGGTTCTTTCCCGCAGCGAGCCATCAATATCCTGATAGGAATATTTGATATTGGTCCAGCGCGGCACCACGCCCGTGAGCGTTGGCACAGACAAACAGCCTTCCCAGCCCTCCTCCATATTCTCTGAAAGGGGCGTGATAACCGGATTGATCATGACGGTCAGGGGCACCGCCGTGCCGTTGTTGCGATCCTCCGGCACAAAAAAGACGACAATCCGTAGGGGCACGTACACCTGAGGCGCGGCAAGCCCGACCCCCCCCTCGTGGACCATGGTTTCCTTCATATCCTCAATAAAATTCAGGAATTCAGGATCATCAAATTTATCAACTTCCTGGGACCGTCCTTTAAGGATGGGGTGCCCCATGAGAGCAACGTCTAGTATGGCCATAGCTGTGTATATCTTTAGTTATTAGGGTTAGACGGCTTAGTTTATAAGATTACACCGTAATATAGGTGTCGCTGGGCCTGGGGCAAATGGCAATTTACCCGCTAAACAGCCCTTCACAAGGCACAAACCCTATGATATATACCGCGCCTTCTTGGGGGAGGTCACGATTTAAGCCATCCCTAGCAAACAATTTTTTGATGAAGGAGACGGACCCTGGTTCAGGTCGTCGTAAGAGATAATAATGTCGATCAGGCACTAAAAGCCCTGAAAAAGAAGATGCAACGTGAAGGCGTCTTTCGTGAGATGAAGCTGCGCAAGTCTTATGAAAAGCCCTCCGAGAAGCGTGCCCGGGAGAAATCCGAGGCGGTACGTCGGGCACGTAAGCTTGAACGGAAGCGCATCGAACGCGAGGGCTTCTAGCTCTTTCTACTTTGTTTGGCGGGTTTATATCCCTTT
>CAYGSZ010000496.1:0-1802 GCA_964352705.1 uncultured Rhodobacterales bacterium | reverse complement strand
TTCGAAGATGAATCCTTCGACGTGGTGTATTCCTGCATGTTCCTGCACGAGGTGCCGCTAAAAAACATTAAAGGTGTGTTTAAGGAAGCTCACCGTTTGCTGAAGCCCGGCGGCGTGATGCTGCACTACGAACTGCCGCCCAACGCTATGATGGCCCCTTACGACGGATTCTATCTGGACTGGGATTCCTATTACAACAAAGAGCCGTTTTATAAAGCGTTCCGTGACACTGACGCTAAGGCCGAAATTGCGGAAGCTGGTTTTAAAGACGACAGCTTCTTCGAGCATGTCGCCCCGAGCCTGAACATCTATGGCAAAGACGCCATGCTGGAAGCGGTAAAGGAAGAAGGTGCCTCTAACGACAGCCAGGTTGGCCGCTTTGGTGACGGCGTGAAGTGGTACTTCTTCGGAGCCCGCAAGTAATGCCAGACGATTCTTCAAATTTGGAAAAGACGCCGCTGCGCTATAGCGTAAAAGGCAAGCGCATGAAGTTTTTCGAGGCCCAAGGCGTCGACGAACTGGTGTCCATCTGCATGGGCCTCGCCCAAGAGATGTGGGTGATCAAAGAACGCCAAGCCGCGTTGGAAGACGTGGCCGCTGAAAAGGGCGTTGTGCTGCCTGATGACGTAGAAGGTCATAAATTCTCGGCTGAAAAACGGGCGGCGTTAGATGGAGAAAAAGCAGAGTTTATTGATCGCGTTTTCTTTACCCTGCGCGAAGAAGCCGAATCCTTAGCGGCTAAGCCGGAAGAAGAACCCCCAGCCCCATCGCTGCCGTAATTCTGTTACGTCACGGCGCGTCCTAACCCTAAGACCTGGAGCGCGTGTGACTGATATCTCTAACGAAAACATCTCCGACGAAAACACCCCTGATCAGCAGCGGCAAAAGCTGTCTGTTCCCTTTCAGTTGGGCTTTGGGGCTGGACAGATTGGCGGCTCGATCCTGGCCAATACGCCAGCGCTGATTTTGTTGTTCTTCATGACGGATGCCTTAGGTATTCCACCAGCGTTAGCCGGACTCGCTGTATTTCTGCCCAAAATATGGGTGATCCTTTTTGACCCTTTAATGGGCCGTATCTCTGATCACACCAACAGCCGCTGGGGACGGCGCAGGCCTTACATTCTGGCTGGAGCGCTGGGCTGCGGTGTGGGGTTTTATTTTCTGTTTGATGTGCCCGCCTTCGACACCACAACGGCGCGCTTCATTTACATGACGGTAATGTTCACACTGGTTTCGACCGCGTTCTCGATTTTCTCCGTGCCGTACTTGGCCAAAGCCGGAGAGTTGGCGCCGGATTACAAAGGCCGGACCACCATCATGGGTTACCGCATGGCCTTTCAATCCATCGGCATTTTGATCGGCATTGGCCTGATCCAATACCTGGTGGAGTGGGGCGGCGGCGGCCTGGCGGGCTACACCTTCATGGGCAGCGTGCTGAGTGTAATCTGTGTGATCACCATGCTCTCGCCCTTTGTCGCCTCGCGCAAAATCGCGACAGAACATGTGACAACGCCGTCTGTGCCTTTGCGGGTTCAAATTCAAACCGCGTGGGCCAATAAACCTTATGTATCTCTGGCCTCAGCCGTGACCCTGTATTGGGTGGCGGCGAGTTGTGTCTACGCCGGACTTCCTTACATGTTCAGCTACATCGTGGTCGGATCGGCGGGACTGTTTTTTGATCTGGCGCTGTATATGACCCTCGCCGCCTTTGTTGCCATTCCAGCATGGACCTGGCTGGCGGGGCGGATTGGCAAAAAGAAAACCTACATCGTCGCCACCTTCGCCTACTGCCTGACGGTTTT
>CAYGSZ010000495.1:0-1804 GCA_964352705.1 uncultured Rhodobacterales bacterium | reverse complement strand
GGACGGCGGCGTCGTCATCATGGGTCTAGCTATGGATGAGTCTCCTCTTTCAGTTTTCAGTAATCTGCAACGACGAGCTTGAGTATCATTTTTAGGTTGCCAAACAGCCAACCTGATGTCTCAAGCGGTTAAAACCCCTTGGCCTTTATCATGCACCGGGCATCGCTGCTTCGGTCGAGAGTGTATCGGCTGCCTCTGTAAGGGCAAGGATTTCTTGAGTTTTTCCGCCCAATCGACGCAAGGCCACGGCTTGGCTTTCCGCTTCTTTCTGGCCGACAACGGCGATGATCGGAACTTTAGCCTGCGAGTGTTCACGCACTTTGTAGTTAATTTTCTCGTTTCGGAGGTCAATATCCACCCGGAGTCCTTTGGATTTTAAGACTTCTGCGACCTGACGGGCATAGTCATCGCCATCAGAGGTGATCGTCGCGACGACCACTTGCACCGGGGCAAGCCAGAGTGGAAATTTGCCCGCATAGCTTTCTATAAGGATTCCGATAAAACGCTCTAAACTACCCAGAATTGCGCGGTGGAGCATGACCGGGCGGTGTTTTTCGCCATCTTGACCGACATAAGTGGCATCGAGTCGCTCGGGTAATACGAAATCGAGCTGAATGGTGCCGCATTGCCACGTGCGGCCAATCGCGTCTTTCAGATGGAATTCTAGTTTCGGGCCATAAAACGCGCCCTCGCCAGGCGTGATCTCGTAGTCAAGGTTTGCGGCCTGAACGGCGGCTTCTAGCGCTGCCTCGGCCCGGTCCCAGGTCTCGTCTTCACCGGCCCGCACATCTGGTCGGGTTGCCAGCTTCACTTCGATCTCGTTAAAGCCAAGGTCTTGGTAGACAGACTCAAGCAGCGCGCAAAACGCTGTGGTTTCTTCAGTGACCTGGTCTTCGCGACAGAAAATGTGGGCGTCATCCTGAGTCATCTGACGAACACGCATGAGACCATGCAAGGCACCGTGCGGTTCATTGCGGTGACAACACCCGAACTCAGCCATCCGCAAAGGCAAATCACGATAACTGCGAATACCGTTCTTATAAATCTGCACATGGGCTGGGCAATTCATGGGCTTAATAGCCATGAGCTTGGCATTAGTCGAGACGACCGGGGCGTCATCTTCGGTGCTTGGAATTTCATCCGGCACCACGAACATGTTTTCCCGAAACTTGGACCAATGGCCGGACTGCTCCCAGAATCGAGAATCCAGGAGTTGCGGCGTTTTCACCTCAACATAGCCTGCCCGGTCTAAGCGCCGACGGATGTAAGCCTCAAGGGCCAGCCATATCGTATAGCCCTTGGGATGCCAGAACACGGAGCCTTGGGCTTCTTCCTGCAAATGAAACAGGTTCATTTCACGGCCAAGCTTCCGGTGATCCCGCTTCTCAGCTTCTTCAAGCATAAGAAGATGGGCTTTGAGTTCCTTCTCGTTAGCCCAACAGGTTCCATAGATACGCTGCAACATTTCATTGCGATGATCGCCGCGCCAATAGGCGCCGGCCAACTTCATCAGCTTGAAGGCTTTACCAAGCTTACCCGTCGATGGCAGGTGTGGCCCGCGACAGAGGTCCAGCCAATTCCCTTGTTTGTAGATGCTTACCGCTTCCCCTTCCGGTAAGCTTTGAATAATCTCGGCTTTATAAGTCTCGCCAGCCTCATTGAAATATTTTATCGCGGCATCACGATCCCAAACTTCACGCACAATTTCTTCGTTGCGATCAACGATCTCCTGCATCCGCTTTTCGATGCGTTCCAGATCATCAAGAGTGAATGGTTTTTTCCGCGCGAAATCATAAAAGAAGCC
>CAYGSZ010000494.1:0-1809 GCA_964352705.1 uncultured Rhodobacterales bacterium | reverse complement strand
CAGCACCACGGCCAGCCTTGGCTGGGCCAGAGATTGGGGCATTGCGGCCCCTTAGCCTGAAACCTCAGTCGTTCACATCCAAAGTGTGAAACGACAACACATCAGCCTCAACCGTATAGCCACTGACACGACCGGCGACGGCATCGAAGGCCGGGCTTTGCCACATTAAAATGCCGGGCGGGTTGTCCCGTTCGTAGGCCAAGACATCGCCGACCAGACGGCGGCGGTCTTCCACATCAAAAGCCCCTTCGGCTTTTTCAATCAGCGGCATCATCGCCTCATCGCAGTAATAGGCCGGGGACCAGGCGCACGCGCGGGTGCGATAGCCGTGCATGGGGTCAAAGCCGCTGGTGACCATAGAAAAGGCTAGGAAGGGGTCCGGCCACCCGGTTTGGTACATGTATTCCAGATACTTCGCGAAGGTGGTGCGTTGCAGTTCCATCTCGATCCCTACGCGGGCGAGGTCTGCGGCCACTTGCTGATGGGCTTGGTCGTCGTTTGAGGCCCCGCCGACCATCAGCGTCACCATCTTAAAGCCGTCTGCGTATCCGGCCTCTTGCAGCAGAGCCTTGGCGCGTTCGGGGTCATAGGGGTAGGCGTCTAATGCGGGATTAAAGCCAAACGCCTGCGGATGTGCGATTTGCGCCAGGGGTTCAACGGCCCCGCCGTACATGACTTCAATAATCACCTCTTTGTTGATGGCGTAGTTTAATGCGCGGCGCACACGGACATCCGCCAAAGGAGAGTCCTTGGTGTTGACGGTTTGGATATAGGCCACCGAGGGATTGGCGTAGGTCACAATGCGTCCGCCCATGGCCTCAACCACATCCTTATCTTCAGCGGCGACATTGAAGGCCACGTCCAGGGAGCCGGACAGCAAACCTTGCAGGCGCGAAGCTTGATCTGACAGTTGCACCAGAGTGATCCGGTCCAGCTTTGGCTGCCGCCACCCGGTTGGGTTTGCGGTCAGGGCAATGCGGCCCTCTGCCCAGGTTTCAACTTTGAAGGTCCCGGTGCCAATCGGATCAAGGGCGAAGTCCGCCGGCCCCAGATCAGCAAAATGTTGAGGCGCCGGAATCCGCACAAAATCCAGATGGATCGGCAGAATCGCGTTGGGCCGCGCTGTCGTGATTTCGACTGTATGACTGTCTCTGGCCTTGGCTGCGACAACGCCAACACGCGCCAAGTGCGTGCCGATGGTCTCGCTTTTGCCTTGGGGTGAGAGCAGATACTCAAACGCTGCGACAACAGATTGTGCATCAAACGCTTCGTCGTTTGAAAACACCACATTTTGACGCAGTTTCAGCACCCAGGTCAGTTCGTTCTCCGCCGTCCATCCGGTCGCCAGGGCTGGCCCGGCGCTGCCATCTGGTCCGATGCGGGTGAGGGGATCAAAAACGGCTTGCAAGGGCAGTGTGCCGGGCAAGCTGACATTCTGATGCGGGTTGCCGCGCGTGGCCGGCAGAATTTGAATACCCAGGGTCAGTGCCTTTTCAGCGAGGGCGGGAAGGCTGGTCAACCCGGTGACGAGGGCGAGGGCTATAGCGCCAAGTATAGTCTTGAATGAACACACCATGCAGTCAGTATAGCGCGGTCTTGGCGAAGCCTCTAAACTCTCTGTCGCTAAAATGCTGAAAAAAATAAACAAGGAACGCACCATGATCACCCTGCTTGGGAAATCCATATCACGCGCGGCACGCTGTCTCTGGGCTCTTGAAGAATCCGGTGTCGAGTATGTGCACAACCCGCTCGACTACACCAAAGGCGAGGCCAAAACCGCTGACTTCCTGGCTATCAATCCGGGCGCTA
>CAYGSZ010000493.1:0-1821 GCA_964352705.1 uncultured Rhodobacterales bacterium | reverse complement strand
AGACGTTGCCGATCATATCGTACAGACCAAACGCATTGGGCTTGAACTGCCCCACGGGGGCCAGGTCAGCATAGCCATCGCGACAGGTCGCGGGGAACCACGGAAACGGATATTCCTCGGCCCCATCCAGATCAAAGGTGTTGGCCCAGGCGCAGGCTTCGCCTGAACTTTCGCCCCAATATCGAGAGCTTGTTGTGCCGGCCCGCGCGGCATATTCCCACTCGGCCTCCGTGAGCAGACGGTAGCGTTTGCCTGTGGTTTTGGTCAGCCACTCTGTGTAGGCCTTGGCATCGTTCCACGACACACAGCCCACCGGATGCTCGTCTTGAACACGCTTGGGCTGACGCCGATCTTTCCAACTGGCCGTGTCATCGTCGTTAAAGCCGATGTTGTCATCCCACACCCGGCATTCTTCTGTAACCTGATGCCCGGTCGCCTCGACAAAGGTTTTGAACTGGCCATGGGTGACTTCGTAACGCCCGGCGGCAAACTGATAATCAATCGTGATTTTAACCTGCGGCCCCTCGCCGCGTGTCATGTCGACCTCACGGTCGCTGATGGGGGTGCCCATCATGAAGGTCCCGCTGGGGATCACCACCAGTTCAGGGCAATCCTTGCAGTCCTGGATCACAGTCCCGGGCTCTTGCGCATATGCCGCAGACGAAACCATCACGGCGGCTAGTACATAAAATACATGCTTCATTTTGGGTCCCTTCCTCACGTATTCCCTCAGTTTATTTTCTCAGTCTAACGCTCTGACCACTCTAAATCCCAGATCATTCCCACGGCTTTCAGCGCTGCCGCTGGCGCGCCGGGCCGGGCGCACGTTTGTCGGGCGACTGTACCAGCCCCCGCCGCGTACCACGCGGCGCTCACAGCCCCCTTGCCAGACCCAGGCGCTGCTGTCGCGCGGACGCCCCCAGTAACTGGCGGTATAGCAATCCTGCACCCGCTCCCACAGATTACCCATCATATCGTAGAGGCCATAGGCGCTCTTTTCAAAGGACGCGACCGGGGACACGTCTGCATACCCATCGCTGCACCGGGCATAGGGCCAGGGAAACCTGTAACTCTTTTGAGACGCCACATCGTAAGCATTGGCGTGCTCACAGGTCAGCGAAATGGAGACCCCTTCGAAAGAGTTGTTGGCCCCCCAGGGCCGGGGCGCTGTGCTGCCCGCCCGAGCCGCGTATTCCCATTCGGCCTCTGTGGGCAGGCGATAAAGCTGTCCTGTGATCTCTGACAGCCAGTCGGCGTAGGCCACACTAGCTGCATAATCGATACACGCCACCGGGTGAGTCTCTTTGGCTCGTTTCGGCTGCATCGGTGTGCGCCAACTGGCGTCGGGATCATCGCTACTGCCGCCACCGTCGCCAATCACCTGGCAACCTTGGCCCGCGTCATAGCCGGTGGCTTTTACAAAGGCCTCAAACTGACCAATGGTCACTTCCGTTTCGCCAATGGCATACGGCTGCTGAACGGTGATACGGATCGGCGGCCCTTCGCCCGACTCCTCATTCACTTCATACGACCCGACCGGTGTGCCCATCTCGAATTGCCCCGCCGGAATGACGACCACGCGCGGGCAGTCTGCGCAATCTTGAATAACTGTTCCTGCGTCTTGCGCCTGCACACTCAAAGGCAATAGCAAAGCGACAAGGCCAAAGACGAGCTTCATGGCGCACCTCGCTCTGCGGGCGTTAAATCCCGCGCGACACGAAAGCCGCCGAAGTCAAACCGATGCGTCGCGTTGGCATCGCCATGATACCCAGGCCGGATGCGGGCGATAGAGGTCATCCAACCGCCGCCGCGCTGAATGAT
>CAYGSZ010000492.1:0-1823 GCA_964352705.1 uncultured Rhodobacterales bacterium | reverse complement strand
CTTTGTGGTCTGATCGCACCCCGCTTACGGCAGAGGATTTTGTCTATTCCTTTCGTCGTCTGCTGACGCCGGAAACGGCGGCGCGGTTTGCCTCTCAATTGTCTCCTATCGTGAATGCTCAAGCCATCAATAAAGGTGAGATGCCACCGGAAGCTCTAGGCGTTGAAGCCGCCGACGCCCGCACCCTCGTGGTCACACTCAATCAGCCGACGGCGTATCTGCCGCAGTTGATGTCGTCTAACGCAGCCTCACCGGTGCCGCGCCATGTGATTGAAGCCGAAGGCCGGGGATGGACGCGACCGGAAGTTATGGTGAGCAACGGAGCGTATAAGCTGGCCGAAGTGATGCCCGCCACCTTCATTCGGGCGGTTAAGAATGATGCGTTTTACGATGCAGAGAATGTCGCTATTGATGAGGTCATTTTTTATCCCACAGAAAACCAGGGCACGAGTTTAAGCCGATTCCGCGCAGGTGAGCTTGATGTGATTCTGAATTTTCCTGCCGATCAGATTGACAGCATACGCGAAAGTATGCCGGATTCCCTGCACATCACGCCGGCGCTGGGCATATATTATCTAGCCCCAAATATTCGCAACGCCCCGTTTGATGATCTGCGGGTGAGACGCGCGCTGTCTTTGGCGATCGACCGAGACGCCATTGTGCAGCGACTCTTGCCACCTGGCACCGCCGCCGCCACAAACATCGTTCCACCAATCACCGAGGGTTATAACGGCACACCCGCAGATTATGCAGACAGACCGATCGGCGAACGCATGGCAGAAGCGCGCGCCCTGCTGCAAGAGGCCGGATATGGACCAGACAAACCGTTGACGTTTTCGCTCAAAACCGACCCCATTGAGCAGAACCGCCGCATTGCGGTGGCGCTCACAGCGATGTGGCAAGCCATTGGCGCTAAGGTCAACACCGATACAACCGGTGCCTCTGATGTGAACCGGGATGGCCGGACGGGCAATTTTGAAATGATTCGCTGGACCTGGTTTGGTCCCATTGATGACGCCGCCACGTTTTTAGGACTGTTGGAATCAACGAACGGGGCCAACGTCACTGGCTACAGCAACCCGGTCTTTGATGCCAAATACCGCGCCGCCAATGCGGAACGCGATCCGCAAAAACGGGAAACCTTATTGGCCGAGGCTGAAGCGACCCTCAACACCGACCAGCCAATCATTCCTCTGTATTTCCATGCAGGGCGACGTTTGGTGAACCCAGTTGTGCAAGGCTGGGTCGATAATGCACGCAGCGCCAATCTCACGCGTTATCTTTCGCTTAATCGATAGATGGAGCGCCCGTATCACGGTTTGTCACCGGGTAATTCTTGACCGACGGAAGCAGTGGACCTTAGCCTAAACGTAAAGCAGCAGGGGACGACAACATGACGACAGAACAAACTGGGGAAGACCGCATGGTACGCGAAGATGGCACTTACCCCACAGTACCGCTGCGCAAAGATCGGATCACTATTTCTGTGGTTCAGACGGAAGTGCATGGCGTGCCCGGCGACAACCCGGAGCCCGCGCTGAAGGAAAATCTAGAGTATATGCTCAACAGCATTGATGCGGCCAACGGCTATGGCGGCCCCAGTGACTTACTGCTGTTCCATGAGTTTCCCTTGACAGGATTCAGCACTTGGACACGCGAGCAACATTACAACGTATGCCGTGAAATCCCTGGGCCTGAAACCGAAGCTATCGGACAAAAGGCCAAACAATATGGCTGCTACGTGGCCTTTGGAACTTATGCCAAAGATCCCGTAAACTGGCCCGGCCATATTCTGCACTTGATGGTGTTGATTGGCCCCGACG
>CAYGSZ010000491.1:0-1823 GCA_964352705.1 uncultured Rhodobacterales bacterium | reverse complement strand
GCACGCAAAGCACCTGGGCCTGGGGTGAAGACGAAGATCAAGCCTGCAAAACAGGTAATGTGTTTGATCTGCAAGGCGCATCGACAGAGTACGCCAAAACCAGTTCATCGTGGAAACCGGTCAATTGCGATGACGGCTTTGAGCGGGTCGCGCCTGTGGGCTCCTTCCCCGCCAACGGCTTTGGCCTCCATGACTTAGGCGGCAACGTCTGGGAATGGAACGAAGATTGTTCCCTGTGGCTGTATGACGACGAGGACGTCAACGAGCAACCCAATCAAGTGCAAGGCCACTGCGACCGTCGCGCTGTCAAAGGCGGCAGTTGGTTCTCGATGATTTCGCGTCATCGCCCGGCCTTCCGAGGACGTGATCCTGAAAACCTAGCGTCGCACATTTTCGGCTTCCGCCTGGCCCGTGATCTTGCTGAGTAACATGAAGATCAAAACCAATCTTGTCGCTGCGGTCGCCTTTGTTGGCCTGATGCCGGGTCTGATTCAGGGCCTGACGCAGGAGGCTGCTGCTGAAACCTTAAACGTGGGCGGCACCGAACTGCCGGCCAGCCTGGGCAACCCTTATGCCGCGATTGGCGTCACGCCGGGGTCTATCTTGGGATCTCTTTATGATGGCCTCACACGCATCGACCCGGATGGCAGCCTGCAACCCGGATTGGCCGTGAGCTGGGACAACGATGGTGATCGCCGCTGGACCTTTACGCTGCGGGAAGTTGCAACCTTTCAAAACGGTGCGCCCGTTACAGCAACGGGGATTGCGGCCAACATCAACGAGTTGGTGAAGCCCGAAAATGCGGGTTACCCCATTGCGACAGAAATGAGTGTGATTGAGTCCGCGCGCGCGCTGGATGACAGCACAGTGGAAGTCGTGACGCGGATGCCGGACCCCATGTTGGCGAAGCGTTTCAGCTTGATGCGCATTGTGGATTTTGATCTGTGGACAGAGATCGGCCCTGACGCCTACGCCCGCGCGCCCATTGGCAGTGGCCCCTATGCGCTGGAGTCTTGGAATCAAGGGGGTGCGATTTCTTTTACGGCCTATGACGGTGCGTGGCGCAAAGCGGAGACCTTCGACACGCTTCGTATTTTCACGCTGAAAGATTCTATCGCCCGCACGCAGGCCTTAATTGCCGGACAGATTGACCTGGCGCTCGGCCTCACGCCGGAAGACGGTCCGACAATTGAGAACCAAGGTCACAATGTGCAGGTTCACTATGGCAATCAGGTGATGGCTTTAGGGCTACCCAATGCATTGAAAGAAAACTCCCCGCTGAATGATAAACGGGTGCGTCAAGCCATCAACTATGCGGTCAACCGCCAAGCCATTGTCGACTTTATTCTCGGCGGGATGTTTCCGCTGGCAACACAAGGCGGGACGCCCGCCAACGTCGGTTACAACCCGGACATCACGCCCTACACCTACGATCCAGACAAGGCCCGCGCGCTGCTGGCCGAGGCCGGCTATGCGGATGGGTTTGAACTGATTATTGAAGTGTTGGTCGGCATGGGACCGTCAGACTCTTTGATTTATCAACAAGCGGCGCAGGATTTGTCACAGGTGGGTATCAAAGTTGACCTGCGCACGACAACCTATCCCGAGCGAACACGCAAATATTTCAGCGGCGATTGGGGCAACGTCGATGGGTTTTCAATTCTGTGGAACAACGCACCGTATAATGACACGGCGCGGGCGTTGCGCGATTTTTCGTGCCTTAAAGCCAATCCGTTTTTCTGTGATGAAGGCATCGCCGCCCGCATTGCAGACAGCAACCACGATATGAATCCCGACAGCCGCGCGGCCAAACTCCGTTCGAT
>CAYGSZ010000490.1:0-1829 GCA_964352705.1 uncultured Rhodobacterales bacterium | reverse complement strand
GTCATATCATCGCCGTCAGGTGTCATATCATCGCCATTCCGCCATTAACATGAAGGGTCTGACCGGTCACATACGCCGCCTCGTTTGACGCAAGGTAGGCCACAGCTGCGGCAACATCTTTACTTTCGCCAAATCGACCCGCCGGAATCGCCGCCATCATGGTGTCGCGCTGGGTGTCATTCAGCGCTTCTGTCATCGCCGTTGAAATAAACCCTGGCGCCACACAGTTTGCCGTAATGCCGCGACTGGCCACTTCCTGCGCTAAAGACTTTGTGAAACCGATCAGCCCGGCTTTAGAGGCGGCATAGTTCACCTGACCCGCGTTGCCCGTTACACCAACCACCGAGGTAATTGAGATGATGCGCCCGGAGCGACGTTTCATCATGCCTCTGACAACCGCACGCGCTAAACGAAACGCAACCTCAAGATTGACGCCAATCACATCCGTGAAGTCTTCATCTTTCATACGCATAATCAGACCATCACGGGTGATCCCTGCATTGTTGACCAAAATGTCTAAGGGACCAGCGGCAGACTCCGCAGCGCCGATCAGGGCCTCAACAGCGGCCTTATCCGACAAATCACAGGCCACAGAATGGGCCCGGTCACCAAGGGCCGTGACCAACTCAGCCAGAACCGGCTCACGGCTTCCAGAAACCACAACGGTCGCACCTTGCGCATACAAAGACCGCGCGATAGCCCCGCCGATCCCGCCTGTTGCGCCGGTTACCAGGGCTGTCTTACCCGTCAAATCAAACATAACTGCTCCCGTGTCATCTGACCGTATTAGACGGTCTTTAGAAAATCTTCGATATCGCTCGGGGTCTGCAAGCTGACCGCCGTCAGATCGCGATCAATCCGTTTTGCCAAGCCGGTCAAAACTTTACCAGCGCCCGCTTCAATCAGCGTATCAACCCCGGCTTCACGCATCAGCCCAACGCTCTCCCGCCAGCGGACCATGGCCGTGACCTGAGCCACCAACAGACGGCGAATATCATCCGGGTCAATAACACTCGCCGCCGTCACATTGGCGATCAACGGCACCACAGGAGATTGAACCTCCACCGCCGCCAAAGCGCTTTCCATGGCATCGGCCGCAGGCTGCATCAGAGAACAATGAAAAGGCGCGCTGACCGTCAGCATCACGGCGCGCTTAGCGCCCTTCTCCTTGGCCAACTCAATAGCCCGCTCGACAGCCTCCGCATGGCCAGACAGCACCACCTGGCCTGGCGCGTTGTCATTGGCCGCAGCACAGACTTGGCCATTACGCCCGGCTTCCGAGGCCACTTGCTGTGCCACATCCAGATCAAGACCAATCAACGCCGCCATGGCACCTTCGCCAACCGGCACAGCTTGCTGCATCGCCTGTCCCCGAATTTTCAAAAGGCGCGCGGTGTCAGACAGCGACAAAGCGCCCGCCGCCGCAAGGGCAGAGTATTCCCCCAGCGAATGTCCCGCCACATAGCGGGCGGTGCTTTTAATAGACACGTTGCCCTGACGTTCGAGCACTCGAATCACGGCCAGGCTAACCGCCATCAATGCCGGTTGTGCGTTTTCAGTGAGGGTCAGTTGATCGTCAGGCCCTTCAAACATCAGCTTTGAGAGAGAGTGTTGCAACGCCTCATCGACCTCCTGAAAGACCTCTTTGGCCTCTGCAAAGGCGTCATTCAGCTCTTTTCCCATGCCAACGGCCTGAGATCCCTGACCCGGAAAAACGTATGCCCAACTCATTTGAACCCCCTGAACTGCTTGTTTTCGCAGCTAAATCTAGGTTTTAGCTAACGGTTTAAGGCCAGGAATCAGCAGCGCTGTCAAGCAACCGCAACGTC
>CAYGSZ010000489.1:0-1831 GCA_964352705.1 uncultured Rhodobacterales bacterium | reverse complement strand
CCACGTTTATGGAGCGCTCGACATTCACGGACGCCTTTTCCCTGGACCGTCAAATCGGGGTCAGTTTAAGCCTTGGAAACGACAACGCACAGTTCACAGCCGGGGTTTTCCAGGGTGGAAACGGCGTTGCCAACGATGATGAAGGCCTGACCGTTGCCGCCCGAGGGCATTACGCTGTCGACCTTAAAGACTCAGGGGTCATACACCTTGGCGGATCTTTCCGGCATCGCAATGCCGGTGATGATCAAGGCGATTTCCGCTATCGTGTCCGGCCCCCGGTCCATCTGTCAGATCGGTTTATTGATACGACCTCTCTTGCCGACTCAGACACTTTTTACGGGTTAGAACTGGCTGCTCTGTTCGGGCCGTTCCACATCGCCAGTGAGTATGCCATTCAAGATGTAAGCCTCTCCGCCCCGTTGCCGGGCCAGAAAAATCCGGTGTTCTCGGGATATTACCTGGAAGGCGGTTGGTTTCTGACCGGTGAACAAAAGGGCTATAAAGCCGAGACCGGCGTTTTTGACCGCCCCAAGGTCAACAAACCCGTCCACGAAGGGGGTTTAGGCGCCTGGCAAGTGGCCGCACGCTATGACCTGACCGACTTGACGGATGAAGGTATTTTTGGCGGTGAGCAGGAAAACATCACACTTGGTGTGAACTGGTACCTCAACCGCCACACCAGGATCATGGCCAATTACACCTGGTCAGACATCTCAGACGCCTTCCTCGTCGCGGCCAACGGCCCTGATGGAGAAAATCAAGTTGATGCGTTTGGGGTGCGGTTCCAGGTGGATTGGTAAATCTCCCATCGGTTTGATATTCAGCGAAACATACGTTGAACCCTGGCCAGGCACCGCAGGCTTTAGTAAAACTTAAGTTTGAAACCTGAGTCTCGCCCGTTTCTCCTTAGCGTGGCGGGACTTTAGGTTAAACTTTGGGCCGAGGACGTAATGGCACGCACGCTAAGTTTGATCACTGCCATTTGGATCAGCCTTGCCGCTTTTCCAGCCGTGTCCGCCGAGCAAATCAGGCTGCAACTCGGCGGCAAGATGGAACAGTACTTTTTTCTTGTCGATACGGATGAGACTGCAGGGGAAAGCCTGAACGCGACCGGCGCATTGACTGACGTCGATGTTTATTTCACCGGCAAAACCATTCTCGACAATGGGATTGAAATATCCGCCCGGATTGAGCTGCGCGCTGAGAACCAAAATTCGGGTGAGGCAGATGAACAGTTCTTGGATATCAAAACAGCTTTCGGCAAGGTCCGTATTGGTGAGGTCGAGGGATTCAATCACAACTACAGTTATGAAACACCCTTCGTAGCTTATGAAGACGACGAAATTGTCGGCCGGGTCGTGCCACAGCGGACAACTATAAACGTCAAAGACATTATGACCTTTGAAGGCTTTACCGGTGATGCCTTCCAGGTTGGGTACGAGTCTCCAACTATTGCTGGCTTCACGATCGGCGCAAACTACTTTCCAACAACACGAGAAGGCGTAGACCGCTTCATTGATAAAAGCGTCGCAACAAACAATGCCTGGGAACTGACCGGCGCGTATGAGCAACGGATCAGAGGTGGAAAGGTTGGCCTTGTCGTCGGCTACTTCGACAGTGAATCCCGCGCCGGGGGAAGAGATGGCGTAACCGCATGGAATGTCAGTGCCCAAGCTGAAGTGGGCGGGTTTACAGTGGGCGGCACCTTTGCCAGATCAACGCCTGAAAATGGCCTGGACTCAACAACCGTTGGCATCGCGGGTCTCTACGAAATCGGGCCGTGGGGATTGGGCGCGTCCTACTTGCGGGTGCGTGCAGACTCCGTGCCCAA
>CAYGSZ010000488.1:0-1840 GCA_964352705.1 uncultured Rhodobacterales bacterium | reverse complement strand
GCAGGTGTAAACTTATTATACGAGCAAGGCAAATAAGAGGATGTGTTGATACCTGATCAACGCCCGCATTGGCATGTGAAAATTGAGCAGGTGAAAATGCTGAGAACGTCTCGACTGCGCGTACTCATCTATAATTTGTGACAAAGTAAGCTCGTATGTCGAGCAATCGTCGGAAACACCCTGACCATGATGTGGTCATGTACTTAAACTTGGTTTCCGATTTTTGACGGAACCACAGATTGTATGCAGTGTTATGACGACGCTATTCGTATAATTTATATCGATTTTACTTACCGGTTCTCGCAACCGGTTTTCCTGGGGAGGATACGCCATGGCCCACGGGTCACATTTATCACTTAAACAAACAGCCGCGTCTTTAGCCGTACTTGCGGCCATGACCGCTGTTGATGTCGCGCCGGCTTTGTCGCAGATTTCACTTGAAGAAATCGTGGTGACCACGCGTAAGCGTTCTGAAAACTTGCAAGACATTCCGCTCGTGATCAAAGCCTTCTCGGCTGAGACGCTGGAGCGTAAGGGTCTTAACAGCATTGAAGACATCGCCCGCCTGACGTCTGGTGTGACGGTAGACCAAGGCACCTTCCCACAGGATGTGCGGATAACCATTCGTGGTTTAGCCCCGTCACGCGGCCGCCCCAACGTGGCGCTGCTGTTGGATGGCGTTGATGTGTCCAGTGAAGCTGTTCAATCGGCCGGGGGCTCCCTGCTGATTAACTCTCGCTTGTTTGATCTTGAGCGCGTTGAAATCGTAAAGGGCCCACAGAGTGCTCTGTACGGTCGATCTGCGTTTGCCGGTGCTATCAACTATGTCACCAAGAAGCCGACCAATGAATGGGAAGGCAAGGTCTCGCTCAATGGCGGACAGCGTAATCAGCTTGAAGCCTCGGTTGGCTTGTATGGCCCGGTTGTTGAAGATAAGTTCCTGATCGGCGTTAACGCCTCGGTGTGGAACTTTGACGGGTTCTACGACAACTCAGTCACCGGTGCAGATGTCGCCGACAGCGATGGCTACGGCCTTGCCCTTTCCTCGATCACCAACTTCAATGAAGACGTGTCCTTCACAACGCGTGCGGAATACACCGATGACCACCTTGGTCAGTCGGCCTTTTCGTTTGTTGGGCAAAATACCCAACTGCCGATTCCTGCTGGCGCTTACCCAACGATTCCATTTTCAGGAAATGGCGTGATCAGCCCCTCCATTGTCTCTGCAGGTTCTTTTGTGGGTGCGGTGCCTGATGCGGCTAATCTGCCGCCGCTGACAATTTCTGAAGATCCGATTACGGGTGAAGAATTCCGTGGCAGCGAGCGTGAGATTTTCCGTCTTGCTGGCACATTGGATTGGGACCTCGGCTTCGGATCGTTCACCTCAGCAACTCATTACGCAACCGCTGATGTGTCTCAAGCCTCTGAGAACACCAGACAAGGCAGCTTCAATACACTAAATGCAGGCACGATTTTTCGCGTTGCCTCTGACACGCGACTTTTCAGCGAGGAAATTCGTCTGCAGTCTAATGATGATGACCGCCTTCGCTGGATGATTGGTGGATTGTACTGGGACGAAAATGTTGATCAGGATTCCAATAACATAGCCTGTACCAATAATCAGGTGTTCCCATTTGCGCCGTTCATTCCCTGTGGGCCGTCATTCGCAGCGGTCGGTGATTCTGACCCCAACAAGTGGGTAAGGAACACCGAGCATTGGTCAGGCTTTGCTATGGTGGAGTATGATATTACCGAGCAACTGACCCTGCACGTTGAAGGCCGTTACACGGATGAAGAGCAATTCATTTCGGGTCCGTCCGGTCCGCGTATTGTTGATGCG
>CAYGSZ010000487.1:0-1857 GCA_964352705.1 uncultured Rhodobacterales bacterium | reverse complement strand
TTATGCTGTCGGAAAGCCAAGAGCGGATGCTGATGGTGCTGGAGCCGGGCAAAGAACACATCGCCCAGGCGATCTTCGAAAAATGGGAACTGGATTTCGCCATTGTGGGTCACCTGACCGACACGGGCCGGATGATCCTGATGAAAGACGGACAGCAAGTGGCGGACCTGCCGATTGACCCTCTGGCGGAAGCCTCCCCGGAATACGATCGCCCCTGGGTGCCAACGCCAGAAGCTGAGGTTATAGCGTCCGACGTGGTGCAGCATGGCGACTGGACCGACAGCCTAAAGACGCTGATCGCGGCCCCTGACCTCGCCAGCCGGCGCTGGGTGTGGGAGCAGTACGATCACATGGTTATGGGCGACACGGTGCAGCGCCCGGGCGGCGATGCGGCTGTGGTGCGTATTCATGACTCCGAACGTGGCCTGGCGATCACCACCGATTGCACACCGCGCTATGTGAAAGCCAACCCCTTCGAGGGCGGCAAACAGGCGGTGGCTGAAGCCTGGCGTAACCTGACAGCCACCGGTGCAAGACCCCTGGCCGTGACTGATAATCTGAACTTCGGCAACCCCGAGAAGCCCGCGATTATGGGGCAGCTCGTGGGCGCTATTCAGGGTATTGGGGCCGCCTGTACGGCGCTGGATGCCCCGGTCGTATCGGGTAACGTGTCGCTGTACAACGAGACCGACGGTCAGCCGATTCTGCCGACCCCGGCCATTGGCGCGATTGGTATTATTGATAATTTGGACCACGCCGCCACGGCGGGCTTTAAGGCCGAGGGCGAAGCCGTACTGCTGATTGGCGGACCGGATTCGGTGACCGACGGCTGGCTCGGACAGTCGATCTATTTGCGCGATCTGCACGATCATGAGATTGGCGCACCGCCGCCAGTGAACCTGGAGCAAGAGCGCGCTACAGGCGATGCCGTCCGCGACCTGATCACCTCGGGCAAGGCGACAGCCTGCCACGATGTATCAGATGGCGGGGTGTGTATTGCCCTGGCCGAGATGGCGTTGGCGGGGGATATCGGCGTGACCATCAACACAGGATCAGAGGTCTCTGCGCCCTGGTTGTTCGGCGAAGATCAAGGCCGGTATCTGATAACCTGCGCGGCGGATCAAGCAGAGGCCATCCTCTCAGGCCTCACAAACGCAGGCCTGATTGCCCGTCAGATCGGCAGCACAGGCGGCGATGCTGTAAGCGTGGCCGACGGAGCCTCGGTGCCGATCAAAACCCTGCGCGATTTGCATGAGGGCTGGTTCCCGTCCTATATGGCGGCTTAGAGTCTAAACCCTAAAATCATCCTCGACAGGAGCACAACTATGGCAATGACGGCTGCAGAAATCCAAGAGATGATCCAGGCGGCCCTGCCAGACGCCGAGGTGGTGATTGATGACCTGCGTGGCGATGGCGATCACTATGCCGCGCGCGTGGTGTCTAAGGCCTTTGAAGGCAAAAGCCGGGTGCAGCAGCATCAGATGGTCTATGCGGCGCTGCAAGGCAAGATGGGCGGGCAATTGCACGCTCTGGCCCTGCAAACCTCGACTCCCGACGCTTAACACCCCACACGCACTTTTCCGGTTTCCCTTGCCAAACCGGCAGGAACCCCTATATCCCTGAGCCTATGAAGGCTGCTAAACGCGGCTCACCTCGAACTTTTGGAGTATTCTCCCATGTCAGACAATCCAGCCCTTGCGCAGATCAAAGACGACGTTGAAAACAACGATGTGGTGCTGTTCATGAAGGGTACACCGATGTTTCCGCAATGTGGGTTTTCAGCCTCTGTGGTGCAGATTCTCAGCCAGTTGGAAGTCAAGTTTAAGGGCGTCAACGTGCTGGAAAGCGACGAACTGC
>CAYGSZ010000486.1:0-1873 GCA_964352705.1 uncultured Rhodobacterales bacterium | reverse complement strand
ATCGCGACGAAAGGTCTTGATATCTAAGGTTTTGAGGCTCATGCCAGATGCTCCAGAGTTGCCGCGCCCTAAATCAAGTGTGTGATCAGGCGCGCAGTATAGTAACGCACGTCAAAGCGTTATGTTTCATTATTAGAGAGGGGGGCTTAAGAGGTTTTCTGCCAGGTTAAGTTTAATGAGAAGAACTCTTCCGTCTCTATGCGGCCGGCGCGCGGCCCTGGGTTTCAGTGACCAGCGTCGTAATCTCTTTGGAGTCTGCCTTGAGAATAGGGAGAAGTGGCTTCATCTCCTCAACCGAGTTGGCGTCGTACTCTATGAAGGCAGCAACCTCGCCAAGACGCTCGGCACCAAACTGGCGGCACAAGCCTTTGATAGCATGCCCCTTCTTTTTAAGGTCCTCTAAAGTTTCGGTCTCGATGGCGGCCTCGAAAGTTTTTACATGGTCTGCAAGGCTGACCGCGAAATCCATCACCATGGGGCTCGTGGCCTCCTGCCCCAGGGCCTCTTCAAGATCGCGCACCATGTCAAAATCCATCATTTTGAGATCCATGAAGCCTTCGTTACTTGGCCGGGCCGCGGCTTCGGGATGACCTTGAACAACGACAGGGTCATTGGCCTCTGCACCTTCTGACGTGACGGGTAATTCGTCGGGTGGCTCGACTTGTAACGCATCTGGTGGCGCGTCGTTCTCGGTTGGTAGGCCGAGCAGGTCATCAACCGTTTCAAACAGCAACACCCAGTTGATGGGTTTGCCAATAACGCGATCAATTCCTGCATCCAAGCACTTCTGCTTATTCTCTTCCAACACATCGGCGGTGATCGCAATAATTGGTGTACGTTTTTTTGCCGGACTTTCAGCTTCGTATTTACGAATTGCGGACGTGGCCTGGATGCCGTTCATGACCGGCATGTGCATATCCATAAAGATTACATCAAAGGCCTCACCCTTGAAGGCCTCGACCGCCTCTTTGCCATTCATGGCTGACGTCACGGTATGCCCGGCTTTCTTGAGCATCGCCGTCACCAGTTTCTGGATGGTCTCATTATCATCGGTGACCAGGGCATTTAGTGTTACCGCACTGGCCGCACCTTCAAAGCGTTTCGCAAGAAGGGCGCTTTTCGAAGCGCGATACTTTTGCCGCTTCTCGATTTCTTTAATTTGCGCGGCATCGGCAATGGTCAGGGGAATAGTAACCGTGAACTTTGACCCTAACCCGACCAGAGATTCTACTTTGAGCTCGCCCTTCATAATTTCGACCAGCGATCTGGCAATAGAAAGACCAAGACCCGTGCCTCCGAATTGCCGAGTGATGGTGTCATCCACCTGGGAGAAAGCATCAAAGATGGACTCCAGTCGATCTGCCGGGATACCCTGCCCCGTATCTTTGACCGAGATTGATGTGTGCACCAAGCCCGACTCACCGACTGACTGGGTGACCTCAATCGTCACGCCCCCTTTGTCGGTAAATTTAATGGCATTGTTGACGATATTGTTGATGACCTGACGGATCCGCGTGGGGTCGCCCACAACCGCATCCTCTTGAAGGTCTGATATCTCCAAAGCGAGCAGATAACCCTTTGACAAGGCCACCGACGAAAACAAACTATGAATGCCGCCCAGAAGTTCTGTCAGACTGAAAGCGCGGTTTTCCAGCTCTAGGTGACCGGCCTCAATCTTTGAAAAATCGAGCACTTCATTCAGCAAAATCGTGAGGTTTTCGGCTGACCCAGTCAGTTCATCCAGATGGTTGTTTTGCTCTTTGTTCAACTTGGTCAAGCGCAAAAGATCTGCCAAACCAAGGATACCGGTCAGCGGCGTGCGCAACTCATGACTGATGACAGCCAGAAACTTTGACTTTGCGTCACTGGCCCG
>CAYGSZ010000485.1:0-1875 GCA_964352705.1 uncultured Rhodobacterales bacterium | reverse complement strand
AGCGGTGAACCGCGCAAAACAAGCGGTGAACCGCCCAAAACTATGGCGTTTTAACGGCTGTCGCCCTATGAATCACCCATAAACAACGCGATTTCTTAAGGAACGTTTCCATGCCTGAAGATGCTAAAAACCCGACATTCGATAAATCAAAACTGCCCTCACGTCATGTGACAGAAGGGCCGGAGCGCGCGCCGCACCGTTCGTACTACTATGCCATGGGCATGACCGAGGAAGAGATTCACCGTCCTTTTGTTGGCGTCGCGACCTGCTGGAATGAAGCGGCCCCCTGCAACATTTCTCTCAATCGTCAGGCTCAGGCTGTTAAAAAGGGCGTGGCTGAAGCGGGCGGTAGTCCGCGCGAATTCACCACCATCACCGTGACCGATGGCATTGCGATGGGCCATGCCGGGATGAAGTCGTCTCTGGTGTCTCGTGACGTGATTGCAGATTCCGTCGAGTTGACCATGCGCGGCCACAGCTATGACGCCCTGGTGGGTCTGGCAGGCTGCGATAAATCCTTGCCCGGCATGATGATGGTCATGGTGCGCCTCAACGTACCGTCGGTCTTTATGTATGGCGGCTCGATCTTGCCCGGCACCTTTAAGGGCAAAGACGTCACGGTCGCTGATGTGTTCGAGGCCGTCGGCCAGCACTCAGCGGGCAATATGTCGGATGAAGATTTGTTTGAGCTGGAATGCGTCGCTTGTCCGTCCGCTGGCTCCTGTGGCGGTCAGTTTACGGCCAACACCATGGCCTGCGTGTCCGAAGCCATGGGCTTGGCGTTGCCCGGCTCTGCTGGCGCGCCTGCGCCGTATGAATCCCGCGATCATTATGGCGAAGAGTCCGGTAAGGCGGTCATGCGCCTGCTCGCCACGGGCTTGCGTCCGCGCGATATCGTCACCCGTAAATCCCTGGAAAACGCCGCCGTTGTGGTGGCGGCGTCTGGTGGGTCCACCAATGCAGGCCTGCACCTTCCGGCCATCGCCCATGAAGCGGGCATCAAGTTCGATCTGGATGACGTTTGCGAAATCTTCAAAAAAACGCCCTACATCGCCGATCTCAAGCCCGGCGGGCGCTATGTGGCCAAAGATGTCTACGATATCGGCGGCGTTCCTGTGCTGCTGAAAGCGCTGCTCGATGGCGGCTATCTGCATGGCGATTGCATCACGGTCAGCGGCAAAACCCTGGCCGAGAACCTCGCCGATGTGAAATTCCCCGAAGACCAGGATGTCATTCGCCCAACCTCAAACCCGCTCACAGCAACCGGCGGCGTTGTTGGTTTGAAGGGCACACTGGCCCCTCATGGGGCGATTGTTAAGGTCGCAGGCATGAAAAACCAGAAGTTCCGGGGGCCTGCGCGCTGCTTCGACTGTGAAGAAGACGCCTTCAAAGCCGTTGAAAAAGGCGAGTTCAAAGAGGGCGATGTCTTGATCATCCGCTACGAAGGCCCTCGCGGCGGTCCTGGTATGCGCGAAATGCTGTCCACCACGGCGGCGCTGTACGGTAAGGGCATGGGCGACAAGGTCGCTTTGATCACCGATGGGCGTTTCTCTGGCGCAACCCGTGGGTTTTGTATCGGCCATGTCGGGCCGGAAGCCGCAGTCGGCGGGCCGATTGCGCTGGTCAAAGACGGCGATATGATCACCCTGGACGCGGTTGAGGGTATCATTGATCTGGAAGTCGACCAGGAAGAACTGGCCAAGCGCCGCTCAACCTGGGCCCCACGCGCCCATGATTATCAGTCCGGCGCGATCTGGAAATACGCCCAAACCGTTGGCGATGCCAAAGACGGGGCAGTCACGCACCCCGGCGGCAAGGCCGAAACCCATATGTACGCGGATATTTAGGCTCTCTGATTTAGGGAACTGAAAAGCG
>CAYGSZ010000484.1:0-1877 GCA_964352705.1 uncultured Rhodobacterales bacterium | reverse complement strand
GCCTCCTCATGAGGCGGGAAGGCATCCTTGCCCATGATTAAAGTCGCTCGGCTGAGTGACACCGCTTTTTCCAGGGTTTTGATGTCACCGCTGGCGGCGCCCTGCAAAAGCAGAATCGCACCGTAAGCGCTCAGCGCCGTCGCCCCTTCGGCAACGGTGCCGGAACGGTCACCATCAGCCAGATTACGCACGGATGGCATCAGCGGGTCTAGCAGCGCGCGTCGTGCCTGATATTGTGCTCCCGTTTCCAGGTCGGCGATGGCGAGCGCGCAGGCGAAAACTAGATCGCTGTAACTGTCGGGAAACAGCGCCGGCACTTCAAGCCTGTCAATAGACGTCCACGTGGAGGCACCAGGCTGAACCGCGACGGATTTACTCATGAACCGCAGACGCCACCCACCGGTCTTGGTGGTATCGCCCCAGATCAGAAGATCGGCGTTGTGGCGTTTCAGCCATGCCGCGCCCAGTTCGCCTGCCATCGACAGGGAAGATGGCAAGAAGGTATCTGCCTTTGATGACGTCAGGGCGCGGTCCAAAACCTGAACCTTAAGGCCAAGCCGTCCCGACAGTCGTGTGGCGATGTGTTGGGCAGATTGACCCGTTGCATCCCCGGCCATGGGGCAGATCAAAAGCGTCAGTGGCTCGACCGCGTAAAACACTTCCTCAGGATCATACAGCTCCAAGGTTGCATCAGCGTCTTTTGGCTGGCCTTTCAGGCGGTCAATGAAGGCCGTTAAGATCATGGTTTAACTTTGCTGCCTAAGTCTCTGTTTTCTGTTTCTCAGCCATATATCTGTGGATAACAGAAATCGTATTTATATCTCATACTCTTAGCGGCATCTGCTTAATGAAGACTTTAAATTGACGTGTGCCTGGAAGCGCGCGGTTAAAAATCTGAACACCGTCCTTTTTGCTCCCAATCCCCAAACCGCGTCGGTTCTGGACCCTTCGGCCCGCCAATCTCTGAGGCTCTATCCCCATCAGTTTTAGGGTCTTGGTCAGCGTTCAAAGGGGTCTTGGCCGAGACCATCTCTTTCCTAGGTTTTTTTGTGCTGGGTGTTTCTGAAGGCGAATTCGACATCCTGGTCCCTTGTGTTTGCAGCTTCAGCATATAAATCAAGTAACGTTGCTCCACACATATGGTGCGGACCATCAACAGGCAAGGAATTGTCCATGAATACCTTTCGGGTCGGTTTACTATTGGCAGCCATGACGGGCCTTTTTCTCGCCGTCGGGTTTTTGCTCGGTGGTGAAGCAGGCATGCTGATTGCGTTCTGCGTGGCGCTGGCCATGAACGCCTTTGCCTATTGGAACTCTGACAAAATGGTGCTCCGCATGTATGGCGCACGTCAGGTCGATCGGGCTGCTGCACCGGAATTTTATGGTCTGGTCGAGCAATTGGCCAACCGGGCACATCTCCCCATGCCCAAGGTCTTCATTATGGACAATGACCAGCCCAATGCGTTTGCCACCGGGCGTAACCCTGAAAACGCGGCCGTTGCAGCAACAACTGGCCTGATGAAGATTCTCAATCGGGAGGAGCTGGCTGGCGTCATGGCGCACGAGCTGTCGCATATCAAAAACCGCGACACCCTGGTTATGACAGTAACAGCAACCTTGGCCGGAGCCATCGGAATGCTGGCAAATTTTGCCATGTTTTTCGGCGGGCGACGCGACAATCGCCTCGGCATCATCGGTGTGCTGGCGGTTGCTATTTTGGCACCGCTTACCGCCACCCTGGTTCAGATGGCGATTTCAAGAACGCGCGAATATGGGGCTGATCGCGGTGGTGCAGAGATTTGCGGCAATCCCGGTTGGCTCGCGTCTGCCCTCGCGAAATTAGAGCAGGGCTCCCGCCAGATTGATAACAATGTGGC
>CAYGSZ010000483.1:0-1882 GCA_964352705.1 uncultured Rhodobacterales bacterium | reverse complement strand
CCACGTCCAAAGCCGCCCGATCAGGCAAAAACCGAAAACACGCCTCTGCCAGATCTCGTCGACCTTCCCGGTCGAGAAGGTCATTCATCTCAGCCATCAACTTGTGGAGATATAAGACATCAGCCGCCGCATATTCGATCTGCTCTGATTTCAGAGTCTCTGCGGCCCAATCCGAGGACTGCTGCTGTTTTGAGATTTCAATCCCAAGGTACTCTCGGCAGAGGTCTTTCAACCCATGTCGGTCTGTATTTGTCCGGCATAACTTGGACACTGTGCGCGTGCAAAAGGCTGGTTCACACCGCACACCCAGGTGTTTGAGGATCATAGCCAGATCAAAGCGGGCAAAATGAAAGATCTTTGTCAGGCTCTTGTCGGTGAAAATGGCTTTGAGATTTGGCGCATCATAAGGCGCACGCACTTGCACCAGATGAGCCTCTCCATCGCCTGCAGACAATTGCACGACGCAGAGCCTGTCTCGGGCAATACTGAGGCCCATGGTTTCGGTATCTACCGCAACAGCGCCAGAAAAAGTAATGTCTGACGGCAGGTCACCTTGATGTACATGATTGGTCACAAGCGCCCCCGGCGGTGGAGTAAGAGATGCACCGGCTTTTTAACAGGCGCGACATCGGATGCCCAAAATGGTGCCCAGGAGAAGACTCGAACTTCCACGACCTTGCGGCCACTGGCACCTGAAGCCAGCGCGTCTACCAATTCCGCCACCTGGGCACAGGCGAGCGTCCATACATGGACGTCCGGACTTTGAGCGGGAAGGGATATAGCCATCTCCCAGCCTTTGTCAACGAAACCCTTGCTCTGTCTGCTCTGAAGAGCACTTATGCTTGGCATGAGTCTCGCGCGGATTCATTGCCATTACCGAGCAATTATGCGAGCTTCCAGCATCATAGAAACACGGCTGGAAAGGCGTATAATAACGTGCTGGCTGAAGTCGGAGAGGACCCGCAATGAAGAACCGATTGGTCACGGTTTTTGGAGGCTCTGGATTTGTCGGACGATATATCGTCCAGCGCCTGGCCGCAGCCGGAGCGCGGGTACGCATTGCCGTGCGCGATACGGAAGAGGCGGATTTTCTAAAGACATGCGGTGATCTTGGCCAAATCAGCTTTGTCCCGGCCTCCATCACATCAGACGCCGAAGTGACTCGTGCCGTAAATGGTGCCGATTTCGTGGTCAACTGCGTTGGCATCCTGTTTCAACGGGGCGCACGATCCTTCAACGCCATTCATGCAGAGGGAGCAGCCCGCGTCGCCAAAGCCGCAAAAGCGGCGGGTGCGAAACGATTTGTGCACCTGTCGGCCTTAGGGGCGGATGCAGAGTCTAAATCTGCCTATGCACGCTCGAAAGCCGCGGGCGAGCAGGCCGTTATGGCCGCATTCCCGGAAGCGACAATTTTACGACCAAGCGTCATTTTTGGTCCAGAAGACGGCTTCTTTAACATGTTCGCCGAACTGGCACGTATGTCGCCTGTTTTGCCGTACTTCACCTCCATTGTGCCCCATGCCGAAGGTGGCGGTGGCACCAAATTTCAACCTGTCTATGTGGATGATGTCGCCGAGGCCGCAGTTAATGCCCTTTTCGAGGACGATTACCAAAGCAAGACATACGAGTTGGTGGGGCCAACCGTTTATACCATGCGCGAAATTCTTCAAATGATCTGCCGCTACACAGATCGCGATACATGGATTTGCGGACTGCCATTCTGGGTGGCCCGAATTCAGGCGGTATTCTTACAGCTTTTGCCAACACCCCTGCTCACGCCCGATCAGGTTAAACTGTTGCGGATTGATAACATTGCAGACGGCAGTTCGCCTGGCTTGGAGGCTTTTGGCATCGCACCAGAAACGGCGGAATCGATTGTGCC
>CAYGSZ010000482.1:0-1906 GCA_964352705.1 uncultured Rhodobacterales bacterium | reverse complement strand
TGAGTCGTGCGCCACGGGCTCAACTCCCGGTCATCAAAATAGAGGCGGCAGCCCGCGCTTCGTCGGTGATATTTGAGCCCGCCAGCATCCGGGCGATTTCTTCGCGGCGCTCGTCTGGGGTCAGTTGCACCACCCGCGTGACCGTAATTTTGCCATCGGTGACCTTGGCCACGCGCCAGTGGTTTTGTCCCCGCGCAGCCACTTGCGGCGAGTGCGTCACCACCAGCACCTGAACGTCCTCGGCCAGTTTGGCCAGTCGTTCGCCGACCGCACTTGCCGTCGCGCCGCCAATGCCGGAATCCACTTCATCGAATACCATCACCGCCGGCGGCTGACTGCCTGCCAGCACAACTTTCAGGGCCAACAGGAAACGCGCTAGTTCTCCGCCCGAGGCGATTTTGCTCAGCGGGCCAGGGGGCAGGCCTGGGTTGGTGGCCACTTCAAACACCACCCTATCACAGCCCAGGGCGGACCACTCTGTGTCCGGCAAAGTCTCCAACGTAACCCGGAAAGAGGCTTGATCCAGTTTGACCGGGGCCAGTTCCTTTGACACCGCTTTGGCCAGAGCCGTACCAGCTTTTTCCCGCGCTTTAGACATGGCCTTGGCGGCTGTTTCGAAAGCGTTGCGGGCGGTCTGTTCTGCTTTGGCCAAACGAATGAGATTGTCTTCGCCGCCTTCAACGGCGGCCAGTTTTTCTTCCAGTGCGATCAGATGATCTGCCAGATCATCGACGCTGACTTTGTGTTTGCGGGCTTCGGCTTTAAGAGCGAACAAGCGTTCTTCTGCGGATTCTAATTCCCCAGGGTCGATATCAAAGGCGGCTGCGGCGGCATCCAACGCGGTTTGTGCTTCCGCCAATTCAATTGAGGCGCGTTCCAAGGCGGCGCATACCGCGTCCAGGCGTCCCTCGGCTTTCGAGGCCGCGCGTTCCAACTCGCCTTGTGCCGTGCGCACTGCGCCATCCACATCGGCATGCTCTGTCAGGGCCAGGCGGGCGCTCTCAATAGCCGTCAGGATTTGTTCACCATGTCTGAGCAGCGCACGTTTGGCGGCCAGATCAGCTTCTTCTCCGGTGATCGGAGCCAGCTTGCCCAGGGTATCAACAGCCGCGCGCAGGTCTTCTTCTTCTGCCTTGGCCTCCCGCATCAACCGTTCAGCGGCGTGCCAGGCTTTATGAGCCGCACGCCAGGTCTCCCAGCAGCGACTACAGGCTTTGTCGTGCTCCGCGCCGCTTGTAGCGCGCCTGAAGCGGTCTAAAACATTGATGTGGGTCGATTGATCCATCAGTCCGTGCGCATCAAACTGGCCATGGACTTCAACGAGGGCATTCCCAGCCTGCCGCAACAGGCCGACACTGACGGATTGATCGTTGATATAGGCCCGGCTGCGACCGTCTTTGCCAACACTGCGGCGCAAGACAATCAGGTCTTCATCCAGGCTGATGTCGTGTTCCCCCAGCACCTTGCGTGCCGGGTGGTCTGCTGGGATGTCAAAAGTTGCAGTGACCGTGAGTTTTTCCGCTCCAGGCCTGACCAATCCGGCGTCGCTGCGTTCGCCTAATGCTAAGCCCAACGAGTCCAGCAGGATCGACTTACCCGCACCGGTTTCCCCGGTGAGCACACCAAGGCCTTCGGAAAACTCAAGGTCGAGTTTGTCTATAAGTACAACATCGCGGATGGTCAGTGCAGCAAGCATGATCCAGGCGTCTTACCAGACACTCCACCAGGGCTTTTCGTCCTCAGCGGCCTGAACCTCTGCGGCCCGGCGGGCCTGACGCAGTTCCCGGTCGACACCGGCCAGAGCGAAGGCATCTTCGTACCAGTCACTGCCCGGGTAATTGTAGCCGAGAATCGCAGCCGTCCGTTTGGCTTCAGCCCGCAGCCCCAAGGCTGTGTAGGTTTCGGT
>CAYGSZ010000481.1:0-1919 GCA_964352705.1 uncultured Rhodobacterales bacterium | reverse complement strand
AAACCCATCAACCCAAGACCAACCGAACGCTCGCGCATAGCCGAGTATTTGGCCTGGGCCATGCTGTCAGGCGCGCGATCAATAAAGTCCTGGAGCACGTTGTCGAGGAACCGCATGATATCTTCGATGAAGCCTTCATCTTTCGACCATTCGTCCCATTTCTCAGCATTTACTGAGGATAAACAGCAAACCGCGGTGCGGTCTTCGCCAAGATGATCGGGGCCTGTGTGCAGCATGATCTCGCTGCACAAATTGGACGTCGTTACTTTGAGGCCGAGGTCTTTTTGATGTTTTGGCATTTGCCGGTTCACTGTATCTGAGAAAATCAGATAGGGCTCACCAGTTTGCAACCGCAGCTCCAGAACTTTCTGCCATAAGGCGCGGGCATTTACAGTCTTCCGCACAGAGCCATCTTTCGGGCTCAGAAGATCAAATTGTAGGTCATCGCGGACGGCTTCCATGAAAGCATCCGTGATGTTAAGGCCGTGATGGAGGTTGAGGCTCTTGCGGTTGAAGTCGCCAGACGGCTTGCGAATTTCAAGAAATTCTTCAATTTCCGGATGGTGAATATCCAAATACACCGCCGCCGATCCGCGACGCAGAGACCCCTGTGAGATCGCTAATGTGAGTGAATCCATAACCCTCACAAAAGGAATTATTCCAGATGTGTGACCACAGTTCTTAACCTTCTCGCCAATCGAGCGCACGCGACCCCAGTAAGTTCCAATGCCGCCGCCGTTTGACGCCAACCAGACGTTTTCCATCCAGATATCAACGATGCCATCTAAATCATCGTTAACCGAGTTTAAGAAGCAAGAAATGGGTAAGCCGCGATCAGATCCGCCATTCGACAGAACCGGCGTTGCCGGCATGAACCACAAGCGCGAAATATAATCATAAATGCGCTGGGCGTGATCAAGATCATCTGAATAGGCCAAGGCGACGCGCGCAAACATGTCCTGATATGATTCGCCAGGTAATAAATACCTATCTTCCAGCGTTGCTTTGCCAAAATCCGTTAGAAGGGCATCTCTGCTCCGGTCGACTTTAATTGACGGAACGACGGCAAAGGATTTGTCGTCGGAGGACTTCTGTTCAGCAGGCTGGGGTGAACGGGCGACAGTTTTCTTCTCAGCTTCCAGCGCGTAGGCCATGTATTCCCCTCGGTGTTATCGCGGCCGGGCAACCCCAGGTCGCATAGGTCAGTCTCAATCCAGCGCCGAAAAAGACCTTTTCAGGGACTCGAATCGTGATCGCCACTCCATAGTTCTTTAAAATCAAGAACTTAGAAGCACCGCTGTAGCAACGATATCGTTGCGAGTCCGCTATATTGGCTGGTTGGGTTTAGGAAAAACCCAATACGCAGCCCCCTCAGTCCTCTTACGCCCATGATCTAGTCATCAATGAGGTAAGCGCCACAACATATGGTGCTGAAATGGGGCGATTTCGTCAACCACATTTTGGGTTTTCGTCGCAAATATAACACAATATATGGTGTCTAAATGGCTTGACAGAATTGTCTAAGAGTCAACTGCCGCAGGAAACTGCCGTTTGATCAAAAACAATATTTGGCGGTCTAGGCCGACCAGCCCCCACCCGCTATGCGTTAAACGGGATGCTGCATTGCACAATTATGAATGGTCTGTTTTGCTGCTATGCAACATTATAATTACATAAATACTATGGAAAGGGCTATACGATGGCATACAGCGAAGTAAACGATCTGATCCGGTTTCTTGGCGAAACAGCTCAAGAGCTTTCTATAGCTGCAGTCATGGCGTCCGCAGAAAAAGCCACAGAGATGCGTCACGAAGCTGAAGAGATTATGGCGCTTCGTTCAAATCTGCTGCAACGCGTCTGGGATGACGAAATGAACGCGCAAATGCCCCTCCCCCTCAGCATTAAAGAAGCCGCTTAAC
>CAYGSZ010000480.1:0-1929 GCA_964352705.1 uncultured Rhodobacterales bacterium | reverse complement strand
CAGGCAATGCCATGGACATCGCGTTGTCTTATGCCTCTGCCATTGGCGGCGGTCGGGCCGGGATTATCGAAACCACCTTCCGGGAAGAATGCGAAACCGATCTGTTCGGCGAGCAGGCGGTGCTCTGTGGCGGGCTGTCGCACCTGATCCGCGCGGGCTACGAAACTCTGGTGGAAGCGGGTTATGCCCCGGAAATGGCCTATTTCGAGTGCCTGCACGAGGTCAAACTGATTGTCGATCTGATGTATGAAGGCGGCATGGCCGACATGCGCTACTCCGTCTCCAACACAGCCGAATACGGTGATTATGTTTCCGGCCCCCGGGTGATCACTGCTGACACCAAGGCTGAAATGAAGAGAATCCTCACCGACATTCAGGAGGGCCGCTTTGTGCGCGACTGGATGAGCGAGTGTCAGGCCGGTCAACCAAGCTTTAAAGCGACACGTCGTATTTGGGCCGAGCATGGCATTGAAGAGGTCGGCCAACGCCTCCGTGCGATGATGCCGTGGATTGGTGGCGACAAGGCGCTTGTCGATAAGAACCGCAATTAGACCGTTTAAAACCGTTCAAGAAAAAGGGGCCGGTTTCATCGGCCCCTTTTTTTATCCAAAATCTTTAGACTTCACCTCAATTTAACCATTTTTGTGTTAGGTTATTGACTTCGTGGGTGGAACGTACTTTTTAGGATCGTCATAACCGGTCTCAATGGAGAGTGAGCGCGGTTTCGAATAAGGATGAGCACGTGATCAAAAAGGTCACAGATACGCAAAACGCAAGCATTTCTGCCGATATATCGGCGGACCTGTTGGCGTGCGCGCGTGTTTGGACCCGTCTTGGTGGCCGGCTCCTCACAGACTTGGGTCTGCGACTTAACAGCCCCTGAGCGTCGTTCCTGTCAGAGCGACTGGATGTTCAGGGGATAAAGCGCAGCACTGTCGTCGCTCGAACGAGCCTTCGTACCTAAAACCCAAGTCGTGAGAATGAACATGAATACCGACCGCGTTATTATTTTTGACACCACGTTGCGTGACGGCGAGCAATCGCCCGGCGCGTCTATGAACCGTGAAGAAAAGGTGCGTATCGCCAAACTGCTAGAGGCGATGCGCGTCGATGTGATTGAGGCGGGCTTTGCCATTGCCTCGCAAGGTGACTTCGAGGCCATCAAAGCTGTGGCTGAAGTTGTCAAAGACTCAACCGTGGCCAGTCTGGCCCGCGCCGCCAAAGGCGATATCCAGCGGGCGGCAGATGCCATCAAGCCCGCCAACCGTGGCCGCATCCACACCTTTATCTCCACCTCGCCGTTGCACATGAAGTACAAGCTACAGATGGAGCCCGACGCGGTGTATCAAGCCGTGATCGACAGCGTCAGCTTTGCCCGCCAGTTTACCGACGATGTGGAATGGTCGGCGGAAGACGGCTCCCGCACCGAGCACGATTTCCTGTGCCGCTGTGTCGAAGCTGCTATTGAGGCCGGAGCGAACACGGTCAATATTCCGGATACGGTCGGCTACACGGTGCCCGACGAATACAACAAGTTGATCACCATGCTGTTCAACCGGGTGCCCAACATCGATAAGGCCGTCATTTCAGTCCATTGCCACAATGACCTGGGATTGGCGGTGGCCAATTCCTTGGCGGCGGTGCAAGCCGGGGCGCGTCAGGTCGAATGCACCATCAATGGTCTGGGCGAGCGGGCGGGCAATGCCGCGCTAGAAGAAGTGGTTATGGCCTTGCGGACCCGCAAGGATCATATGCCGTTTGAAACCAACATTGATGCAACCTTGATCACCAAGGCCTCGCATATGGTATCGCAGATCACCGGTTTTCCGGTGCAACCCAACAAAGCCATCGTTGGGGCCAATGCGTTTGCCCACGAGTCCGGCATTCACCAGGACGGCGTTCTGAAGCACGCCGAAACCTATGAGATCA
>CAYGSZ010000479.1:0-1933 GCA_964352705.1 uncultured Rhodobacterales bacterium | reverse complement strand
TGCAGATGCCGGCGCTGGTTCTGGACGACCTGCAACAGTTCGAGTCGTCTAAACACGAGATTGAAGCATTGTTAAGCCGTGCCGACCGACCCTTTAGGCCAGAAGAGGTGGCTTGGATGGAGTCGTTTGTCAGGTCGCTAGAAGGGCAATATGCTAATTCACTAAAATCGCGCTAAGCTCCTGTAATATCTAAAAAAGCTGTGTGTTAATGGATTCTCTCCATAAATAGGCAAACTCAATGACTGGTTGAATAAAGACTAGGTTTTTGCGGCCAAAACGATGCGTTTGTGGGAGAAATCAGTCTGGTTATCTTTAGACACCTATGCTATCAAACAACCAACCGGTGCAGGTCATTCGACAAAAAAGCCGGTTTGAGCTGTGCCAGTAATGAATTTTAAGGGGGACTACTAATGTTGGGAATTACCCATGCGGGAGCGTCAAGCCAGCGCGGTTTTACGCTTATTGAAATGTCAATCGTTTTGGTGATCATTGGATTGATCATTGGTGGTATCTTGAAGGGTCAAGAGATCATCGAAAGCAGTCGCCAGAAAAACGTCATCACGCAGATCGATGCTGTTCGTGCCTCAGTCAACACCTTTGCCGATAAATACAACGCCCTGCCGGGTGATTACGGTTTGGCAGCTACACGTATTAATGCGGGTCTGAGCGGTGGAGACGACTCAGGTATTATTGGCTCTGCAGCAGCAAGTCCACTTGCAGCTGCAGTCGGCAACCCTTCTGAGAACGTCAACTTCTTTAATCACCTAGCTGCCGCTGAGTTGCTGGCTGGTACTACGGTGGGTGGTACTACGGGTGGTTTTGGGGATGGCCGGGCACTGCCATCTGTTGCCATTCCTGGGGCGGGTATGACCATGCTCTACACCAATCATAATTTTATTACCAATAACGCGCGCCAAACTCATTGGCTTCGTGTTCACAAAAATCCGACGGCAGCTATTGAAAACACAGCAGCAACGAACGCTTTTACGGGCAAGACGTTGTTTCAAATCGACCTGAAGGTCGATGACGGAAACGGAGGAAACGGCAGTGCCCGCGCTCAAACCGGGGCAGCTGCAGGTTGCATGGATGCGGCAGGTGTTTATGCCGTACTGAATGGAACTCAGATCTGCTCTGGATACTTTGAATTGATCCAGTAGAGACCAGCACAAAAAATCTATTTCGGTAAATTTTGAAAGAGGCCTCCTTTGGGGGCCTCTTTCTGCTTTTCAGGGTCACTTAAATCCCGTACGATTAGCCAGGCTTATGGGGCGAGTTTTAAGCGTTTGGTTGGGGAGACCGTAAACGAACGTTTTAAGACTTCAGTCTGCTGTTTTATGTTGGAGTAAGGCCACGTTTAAGTGGTACCCTCATTATAACAGCGGGCGTCAAACTAGACGTGTTAATGGGGGATAAGCATGCTCGGCATATACACTTTGCCAAAGCGCAATCATCGGGGATTTACCCTGATCGAAATGTCGATCGTACTGATCATCATTGGCTTGATTATTGGTGGCATCTTAAAAGGCCAGGAAGTTATTGAAGCGTCCAGGCAGAAGGCGATCATCAACCAGATTGATGAAGTGCGTGCCTCTATCAATACCTTCGCTGACAAATACAATGCGCTTCCTGGTGATTATTTGCGGGCGTCTGAACGTCTCCGTCAGGATATGATTGACGGTAGCGGCGATGGCATCATCGGTGTCAGTAATCTTGATGGTATCAGTCAAGTTGCCAGCGAGCCTTCTAACACAACTGAGTATGTCGAGTTCTGGAATCAGCTTGCGGCAGCCCGTCTTATTTCTGGAACACGCATCCTGACCAACTCAACGCCTGACTTCTTTGGCGAGGGAAGTCCGTTCCCGGAATCAGATATTCCTGGGTCCGGCATGACGGTTGTCTATGGCAACTACGATGTTGATTCAAATATCGAACG
>CAYGSZ010000478.1:0-1939 GCA_964352705.1 uncultured Rhodobacterales bacterium | reverse complement strand
CGTATGCCACCAGATGATGCCGTGGCCTTCATGATGAAAGAACTGGCGGATATCAGACCTAGCACCAAGGGCGCGTTGAAACCGGTCAAGGTTTGGTCGTGGAACCGTAATGTGTTCGCAGGCGGTGCCTATGCCTATTGGAAGCCTGGTCAAATCACCTCTTTCGCCTCAACACTCGCGACGCCGTGGCATCGCATCCATTTCGCCGGTGAGCATACCTCGGCCACAGATCGGGGCATGGAAGGGGCGATGGAATCTGGCGAGCGCGTCGCATTCGAGGTTCTTGATCGCCTTTAAACACGATCTCATCCAAGGAAACACACAGATGAAAAAACTTCATAGCTATGGAACACTGGCATTGATTTTAGCCGTACTCGGCTCAGCACCAGTGCAGGCCCAAAGCCCGTTGCAGCAGGACCTCGCGCAGATCATGGCGTGGTGGCCCGGCACTTATAGCAACGACAAACAGGTTGCCGAAGTTGAAGCGCGCATGGGCGAAGATAACTTTACCGGCGAAGTGTGGCGCGTCGATAACTCTGGTATGGGCGGCTATCTCAACGTCACCTCCCACTATGCCCGCATCGACTTTCCTGCCCTTGGCGAAAACGTGTTGTACGTTGAAGAGTACCGCGACGGCGACCCCACTGAAACCTACCGCCAACGCATCTACAACCTGACGATTGATGACGAAGAAGAGGTGATCCGCGTCAACCTCATCAACTTCAAAGACCGGGAAAAGTACATCGGGGCGTATAAAGACCTGTCCATGTTGGACGGTCTGACGATGGACGACATCGGGGCCTTCCCAGAAATTTGTGACCTTATTGTCGATCAACGTGGTAACGCCTACCACATGCCCATGCGCACAAACGCCTGTGCCTTTGGCGGCCAGGCCTTCAGTTACGAAGCTGTGATTGACGGCAGCTCTTTTTGGTTTCGCGACAAAATTGTCCGGCTGGAAGATGATGTTGTGGTTATGACCATGGCGAACTTCAATTTTCACAAGTTGGACCGTATCAAGTAAGCGCCTACATTCGTGAAAATCATACGCCGCGCGCAAAACATAAATCCTAATAGGGACAAGCCATGACCGCTTCAGATAACGCCCCCAACACTATGGCCCCAACACGTCGGCACGCCCTGTTTGCCGGAGCAGGGCTATCACTCGCTGGTCTCGCCGCCGTATCACGCGGTCGGCCTGCTCACGCGGCGGAAGAAAAACCTGTCAGTGCCGAGGATGCCGGTCGGTACGGTGGCATTAAAATAAATGTCAAACCCGGCATCGAAGCGGCGGGACCTAAGGTTCCGCTGTACCGCGCCGCTTGCGTGCAGACGGTTGCCACGCCCGCATTTGATACGAACGGTAAATTTCGCCCCGAGGGTCTACAGACCAATGTGGACCGTGTGGCCGCTTGGATCGAGCGCGGGGCCGATGAAGTGGGGGCTAAGCTTTATTCCTTTTCTGAATTCTGTCTGCAGCCCGCCCCGGCGGGGGCCAGTGTCGAGGAATGGATCAAAGGGTCCATCGACGCCAATGGCCCCGAAATAGAGCAGCTGGGTAAAGCCGCCCAAAAAGCAAAGGCGTTTGTTGCCATCAACGCCGCCGAGCGTATTAAGGCCTTTCCGGGCCGCTACTTCCTCAGCGGCATGATTATCTCCCCGAGCGGCGACCTTATCGTCAATTACCGCAAGCTGAATGACCCCACAGTCAAAACCCGCCCGGGCGATATTCTTCCCGCTTGGCTTGATGCCTTTGGCGAAGACAGTCTGTTCCCCGTAGCCGATACAGAGATCGGCGTGCTCGCCAGCATGGTCGCCTTGGATGTTAAGCAGCCAGAGGTCATGCGGGGGTTTGTGTTGAAGGGCGCTGAAGTGATTGTAAACCCGACCGCGTCGCCGGAGTTTCCGGGTGCCGTGCGTCCAAGCGTCAGCACCATGA
>CAYGSZ010000477.1:0-1943 GCA_964352705.1 uncultured Rhodobacterales bacterium | reverse complement strand
ATCGACATCTGATACTCTTTTGTTGTTTGCAACGGGCCAGGCCCAGCATCAGACCATCACCAAAACGGGTGAGGCACGCACGAAAGACTTTGAGGCGGCCCTGAATGCGGTGCTGCTTGATCTGGCTCATCAGGTTGTGAAAGACGGAGAAGGGGCGCAGAAATTCATTGAGATTCACGTCACCGGTGCGGAAAACAATGACGCGGCCCGAAAAATAGGGCTGGCGATCGGCAATTCCCCCTTAGTCAAAACAGCCATTGCCGGTGAAGACGCAAACTGGGGACGCATTGTTATGGCCGTGGGCAAAGCCGGGGAGCGCGCCGACCGAGATAAACTGGCCATTGCCATCGGTGGCATCCAAATCACCAAGAACGGCGAACCCGTGGAAGGGTATGATGAAACGCCGGTGACCGCGCATATGACCGGGCGGACTATAGAGATCAAAGTTGATGTTGGGATTGCCAGCGGGACGGCGACAGTATGGACCTGTGATCTGACGCATGGATACATTGATATCAATGCAGACTACAGAACATAAAGGCACGGACATGAAGGCAGGAACATGAAGGTGGTGACCGTCGTCGCTGCGGCCCTGATGAATGAACGTGATGAAATTCTGCTCACACAGCGCCCGCAGGGCAAAGCCATGGCTGGGCTTTGGGAGTTTCCGGGCGGAAAGCTGGAGGACGGTGAAACACCAGAACAGGCGTTGAGCCGTGAACTCAAAGAAGAATTGGGCCTGACCTTAAAGCCAGACACTTTCACACCCTACACCTTTGTCTCGCACAGCTACGATTCTTTTCACCTTTTGATGCCGCTTTACATCTGCCGTCAGTGGACGGGGGATATTACCCCTCAGGAAAAACAAGCTTTCGCCTGGGTGGCGGCCAAAGACCTTAACAGCTACCCGATGCCGCCGGCAGACTTGCCTCTGATCCCGATGTTCGAGCGAGATTTTTAACACCGTTGCGCCGCATCAGATCGGCCCCTAGAGTGCGATGCATGACTGAAAATCCAACAGCAGCCCTGATCGTTATCGGCAACGAAATTCTGTCCGGTCGCACACGCGATGCCAACATTCAATTTCTGGCGACCGCCCTGGGGCGCATCGGAATACCTTTGCGTGAAGTGCGTGTTATTCCCGATGTTGAAGATGAAATTGTGTCCGCCGTGAACACACTGCGGACCGCGCATTCTTATGTGTTTACCACAGGTGGCATTGGTCCGACCCACGACGACATTACCGCAGCCGCGATTGCCAAAGCCTTTGGTGTGCCGTTGAAGCGGCATCAAGCCTCGGTTGAGAAGATGTCTCAGTACTACGGTGCAAAACTCAACGAGGCGCGGCTTAAGATGGCTGATCTGCCCGAGGGTGCTTTGCCCATTGAATCGAAAGCGACATCCGCACCCGGCATACAAATGGAAAACGTGTATGTTTTGGCTGGCGTGCCAAGTATCGCGCGGGCCATGTTTGACTCCCTTGCCCCCACCCTGGCGCAGGGGGCCCCGGTTATCTCCAGATTTGTTGAAGTGCACCTCGGCGAGGGTGATTTAGCAGACCACCTGACAGCTATTCAGAACCAGCATATGGATGTCGACCTTGGCAGTTATCCGTTTTTCAGAGGGAAACGCATTGGACTCAGTGTTGTCGCCAAGGGCACTGTGCAAGAGAGCATTGATCTGGCCATAGAAAAGGTTATCGCGGCCATCAAAGCCCTAGGGCACACACCAAGCATTGATATGGAAATTCAAGACTATGAGCCCTGATCACGGATGTTCCTTTACGCCTGGCGAACAGAAAGGGTTACGAGGTCGGCCAAGTTGTGGAATTGCCAATCGCCTTTTTAAACCACAATAATTTGAGAATTGAAGTTGCGGTTCTCGCGCACAGCCGCTACCTAAGACCTACGCGATGCCCTCCTGGCGGAATTGGTAGACGCAAC
>CAYGSZ010000476.1:0-1945 GCA_964352705.1 uncultured Rhodobacterales bacterium | reverse complement strand
ATGTCGGCTTAAAAGTTGTATTCGTATTGAAGCCAGAAGGAGCGCGGCTTGCCGTTCCAACCATAGGTGTAATAGTAGTTGGGATCGTTCGGCCCGAGTTCGCCGCGAACACCCGCGCGCGACAATTGCTGATCGGTTGCACCACCGCGTTCAAAGTATGTTTCGTCGGTGACATTGACGATGCGCAGCATGAAGCGGTGCTCCATATTATCGCCCATCAGGTATTGAACAGAGGCGTTGAGTAAGAAGTAATCGCCGATGTTCTGATCGGGGTTTGTGCGGTTGCCATTGGCATCAACCAGCCGCGCGGCGGTGTTCTGCACATAGTTCGCCTCCGGCCCCTGGATCCGTGGATTGGCGGAGAGGATCCAGCGATCCGTCGGGGTGTAGGTGATCAAACCGGACAGCATCCATTCCGGCCGCTCACTGGATTGACGGAACTCATTACTGCCCGCCTCGCCGGGAACAACGGTGGTCAGCACTTGCCCCGTACCGGCGCGAATGGCTCTGGCCCCAAACACTGGATTGGGTTCCAGAGATTTCTGATCGGTGTAGCTGAGATCGAGTTGCCACTGATCAAGATCAAGCGCGATATCAATCGTGAAACCCTCAATATCCTGCTTGTTGAGGGTGTTGAACACCGCCGTGTCGAGCGGGCTTAACCCGATAGAAGCAAAGTTTGCGCACAGCGCAGTCGGCGTTTTGATGTTGGGATTGATCGTGCGGGAGGGGTCCACACCGGGGCAGACATCACGAATTTGATCGGTGCCGAACAGGTTGTCGATCACCGTATCAAAATAACCGACTTCGACGTTAAACGTACCGCCCCAGATATCGCCGTTGATACCGGCCCCGAAGTTATAGTTTTCAACCTGTTGGGTTTCCAGAGACGCGTTCTCCGCGCGGTCGGGCCGGGCGCCGGTCTCGGTCAGCGTCGGGTTGCTGTAGGAGGTGCCCCCGTTGGAGCGGAGGTAAAAACCGCCCGGCAGTTCCTGACGGATGCCGTACTTCCAAATGAACTCATCCTGGAACGCACTGTTGAAATCGTTACGCACCGCGAAGGAGACGGACATGCCTTCAAGAACCGGCAGTTCGGCCCGGATATCGCCGTAGACACCGGTGCTTCTGACGGTCTGGTCGGACAGGCCGTAGACATCTGCCGAGGCATCCTGATAGGCCGTGTACTGCGCCCCAACGACGGTTTCAAAATAGTCGCTCCACTCGATTTTGGTGCGCGCATTCACACCATAGTCGCGGTAGCCGGCCTTGAACTGGGTGCCGTCGCCATACCCTTTCACAGGAATACCCGTGCCGAAGCCCGCAATCGACTGAATGACGGTGCCCATGGGATCACCGATGCGGAAGGGGTTTTCAAGCGTGCCTAGAATGTTGCCGTTGGCATCCACATAGAACCCATCGCGCGACGTGCCATCGGCACGGGGGCTGGACTCCGGATTGGTCACACAGCCGATGGGAAGACCGTTGGCCGCAGCGTAAGCTTCATAGTCGGAGGCCAATGTGAACCGCGATCCTGTGGCGGGGTTGATGACCCCTTGCGGAATGCGGCAAATCTGCGCGTCGACTTCCGTGTTCGACAGCTTTGGTTCGGTGTAATAGGCCTCGGCTTCGAAGCCGATGCGGTCACTGAACCGGGTTTTAAACTTGGCATCGAAGATTGGGAACTCGGTGTAGTTCGGGTTGAACACATGCGAGTTGGGGAAGGAATCGCGGAAATCGACCGTGCCGAATTGTCCACCGAGACGGAACTCGGTATCGGCATCAACCTGAAACAGATACTTGGCCCCGATGAGATTGTAGCTATAGGGAAACTCGTGCTTGCCGCCCAGCTCCAGCACCGTATCGACATAAGATTCTTCGTTGAACAGGTTATGGGCATCGGTTTCATAAGAGCGCCCAAAAACCATCAGGCTGTGACGCCCTTCCT
>CAYGSZ010000475.1:0-1958 GCA_964352705.1 uncultured Rhodobacterales bacterium | reverse complement strand
TTTACAGCCATCATCAGCAATAAGCCGGGCCCTGCAGTCAAGTTGCAAGCGGGGACGGTCAAGGTAGAGGAAGTTGCGACGGGCTGAAGCGAGCATTAGCTAAGTGTATAGCTGTACGCCGAGCAAATACCGCCTTAGAAGTTCATATCAGTACAATCTTCTAATGCTTTGCTAAGAGTTGCCATTCACTGCTGAACATAAAGGTTGAAGCTGATTGAATCGTTCGCCTAAGAAAAACGATGGCATACTTCCCTTGCCACGAAGGTCAATGGCAGGACGTTCTTCAAGCGCATATGACTCTTTTATACGATCAGCTACCGGTTTTGATAAATGGATGCGATTTGGCACGCCCGATGATTCATAACGGCTTGCGGTATTTACGGTGTCTCCCCAAACGTCAAACATCGAACGCTTGCCCCTAAGCACCCCAGCAATTGCAGGCCCAACACTGATACCAATTCGAATATGAAACGGATGATTAAGTGTTGGACGAAGCTCATCAAGACGAGCAAGGGCCGCCAATGCAAATTCAACCATGCAGAATGTCGCTTCCACCCTGTCTTCAATAAGATTACTTAACGCCATATAACAGTCGCCGATCGTCTTTATTTTTTCGATCCCGAATTGATCTGCAAATAGAACTGTTATCTCCTCAAGGTTGTCGGCGATCTCAGTTTTACCTGCATTCAAGCGTGCAAGAATTGTTTCCGGAAGAGTATTGGGAAGTAAGTTTTGATAGGCATCTCTCTCACGCCTGTTCTGATTGTAGAGGGCACGTACTCTCTAGCCCCCTTGTTATGGGCCACTTGCTCGTAGATTTTCTGGCACGGCGGTCTCATGTTGAGGTCCTGATGTGGCCGAACATGGTTGTATTGCCTGAGCGGTCCTTGCCCCCGCTCTCCTAACCGGCTTGGTGTTCGATGACACAGGTGACCGGTTATGCCCGTCTCACAGTGAAAAGCCGGGCAAGCGCTATCTGTATTACATCTCAAAGCGTTTGATGCATGGACCGGCAACGCCAGGTAACGGATGGCGGATACCGGCCAAGGCTCTTGAGGGTGCCGTGATCGACGGCATGACACAGCGTTTTGAAGATCAGAACTGGGTGCTTGGCGTTCTGGCCAAAACGACCCCATCTGCGACTCAGATCAAAGAGGCGGCTGCCGCGTTGAAAGAACTGACCCTGCGCCTGAGAGATCTTTCAGTCATCCAGGTCTCAGTGAAACGGATTGAACTAACAGCACAGGATCTAAGCATCACCTTGGACCCTGCTGGTCTCTCCAAACTGATTAGCTGTAACTCTATAGACCCAGACAACTCAGCCTTGAAGATCAAAGTAGCACTAGAGTTGCGCCGCCGTGGGGTTGAGACAAAGCTGATCATTGCGCCCGTATCGACCAAGAAGTCAGACGTTGATGATGGCCTAGTCTCCCTCATCGCTCAGGCTCACACCTGGTGGACCCAGCTTCAGTCTGAGTCTGCCGCGTCGATTGAGGATTTAGCTAAGACATCACAGATGCCACCAAGTGAGGTGACGCGAGTCTTACCGCTGGCATTCTTAGCACCAGATATTGTGAGCGCCATTCTGGAAGGGCGGCAGCCGGTAGACCTCACCACAGAACGCCTCAAACGGCTGCGTCCGTTTCCGACAGACTGGCAAGAGCAGCGCCGCGTCTTGGGCTTCTCCTCCTAAGTTCTCAGCTTCATTTACGTCTATCCGCATTCTACGTTCTGGATGCAGGAAATCGCCCTGAGAGACTTTTAGAGTTTTACGGCGATTCGGCAGAGAATTGCAGCATAAGAGCATCTCCGCGATAGCCAGAACCCCGCTGTTCTGCGCCATTCCGGGGCAGAAAATCTCTGGCGGTGAGTTCGAGCAAAAAAGAGTGGTGGGCCGGTAAAGATAAAACTGGGCACTGGTTGCTTGTTGTCACTTTGGCCAGATCATTGGCCTCCGA
>CAYGSZ010000474.1:0-1959 GCA_964352705.1 uncultured Rhodobacterales bacterium | reverse complement strand
GCCAGGAACTCGACCTGAAGCGGCACCAGAACCGCGTTGGACGCCACCCAGGCATTGAGGGTGAGCAAGCCAAGAGAGGGCGGGCAATCGATCAAGACATAATCATAGTCGCTTGAGACTTTGGCCAGAGCCTCGCGCAAACGGGTGTTTCTGTTCTCGACCTGCACCAGTTCCAACTCGGCCCCGGCCAGATCGACCCCGGATGGGACGATGCTGAGGTTGGGCACAGACGTAGCCACAGAGGCTTCATTCACATCCGCATCGCCCATCAGCACATGATAGGTGTTTGTCGCACGCTCTTTGGACGGAATACCGAGACTGGTCGAGGCATTGCCCTGGGGGTCGAGATCGACAATCAAAACCCGTTTATCGACCGCCGACAGGGCTGTCGCCAGATTGACGGTGGTGGTGGTTTTGCCAACGCCGCCTTTTTGGTTGGACACCGCGAGGATGCGTGGCGAGGTACCCTGTTCACGCCGATGGGCTTGAGGGGGATTGGATTCTACCGGAGTGGACATAGGATACCTCGCTGACGCTTAACACACTGCCTCGCGGATCGGTTATACTAGGTCGCCGATCCACCTTTATATTCCATATTTTGTGTGCCTCGGTCAATTCATCCGCAATATGTTGACCTTTTAAATATATATGCTGTGTGTCGGCACCGCTGAACCGCTGCGCGTAACTGAGCAATTTATGCAATGGCGCCAAGGCTCTGGCGGTGATGACGTCGGCAATAAAGGGCTTTAAGTCTTCTATACGGGAATTATGGATTTTTACGGGCACATTCATGGCATCGGCCGCCGCTTGCAGAAAAGCCGCTTTTTTACCGGTCGATTCGACAAGATGAACATCAGGAATACCCATCGCCGCCAACACCAAACCCGGGAATCCTGCCCCTGAACCGAGGTCCACCAGTGTTTTTGCATCTTGCGAAATCAACGGAAAGACCTGGGCGGAGTCCAGCATATGCCGGTGCCACACCTCATCCATGGTGGAGCGAGACACCAGATTCATGCGGGTGTTCCAGTCTTTTAGGACCTCCACATAGGTTTTGCACTGTTCCAATGTTTCACGTGAAACATTGGTTTGTGCCTGAAAGTCTTCTGCGGTGAAGAATGTTTGTTTCACGTGAAACAATCCTTAAAGAGGGGGCCTTAAAAAGAAGGAGCCGATTGCAACATTATAATGCCGACGCTCGCCAAGGCGAATCCCACCAAACCATCGACGAGCCGCTGGCGTGACAGCAGGGATTGCCGTAACGCGTGGCTGGACAAGACAGTTGCTACGATGGAAAACCAAATCATTGCGAGGATCGGCATTCCGAGAACAAGGCCGATCAGTTGATCTTTATCCGCCACCGCCTCAGACAACACCGTCGTTAATCCCACCAAAACAATAGCGGCATTGGGGTTAGACACATTGGTGAGGAGCCCGAGAATGAACGGCGACTTCTTGGATGTCTCCAAGGTTTCGTCCGGTGCCTTTTGGGTGCCCCGAATGGCTGCGGAAATGGATTTTGATCCCATATAGATGAGGACACCGCCTCCTATAAGGCGCACCGCTTCCCACACGCCAGGGGCAGACTGCATCATCTGCGCCAGTCCAAGGGCTGCACCGGTAACCCAGAGGCCGACCCCGGTGGCAATGCCAAGTGCCGCCAAGACTGCGGGCCTTTTCCCATTTTGCAAAGACCCGTTTTGCAAAGACAAGGCTGTGACCAGAATAAAGTCCGGTCCCGGACTGATAAGCCCCACCAGATACGCGCCATAAACCGCCAAAAGTAGGGTGTTGTCTATCATAATGCTAAGAGCAATGTTTCACGTGAAACAGAGACCGGGATTATCCGGCCCGGGCCAGAGAGGGGTCGGATTTATCACTGCTCACCAGCGTTGGTTTGCGAACATAACGCAGCAGGGCCGTCAATCCCGCCGGGGTGATGCCGGGAATCCGAGCCGC
>CAYGSZ010000473.1:0-1967 GCA_964352705.1 uncultured Rhodobacterales bacterium | reverse complement strand
TGGAGCATCAGCCCCAGAAGGTCGCGGCCATGGAAGGCAATTGGGACACCGGACCCAATAAGCCCCTGTTGCTGTTCGCGTGGCCCGATGAGGCAGCCCGCGAGAACCTGTTTGAAATCGGCATTCCAAACGGCGCCTCGCTGATCCTCACCCACGAACTGGATGGCGTGATTCCCGGCCTCAATGACTTTGTTGCCGAGGATGGGACGCTGGAGCACCCGCGTGTCGCCCCGGTGTTCTTCAGTTTCCGCATTATGGTGGGCCTGGGTTTAGCGATGCTCGTCCTCAGTTGGGCTGGCGTTTATGTTTTGTGGAAACGCGGCGCTGACCATATGCCGAAGCTGATGCTGTATGGCTTCACAGCGATGACCTTCTCCGGCTGGATCGCCACCTTAGCGGGCTGGTACACCACCGAAATCGGCCGCCAACCCTGGCTGGTGCAGGGTGTGCTGCGCACCGACGCCGCCGTGGCTGACGTCCCAGCAGAAATGGTGCTCGGCACATTGGTGGCCTACCTGTGCATTTACGTCATTCTCATAGCTGCCTATATAGGTACGGTAACGTATCTGGCCCGCCGCGCCGCAGACTCTGAAACACCTGAGGACAGCAAGCAAACTGCGGAAGACGCACCGCGCAGCGGCGAAGCCGAAGTTCTCACCTTGAGTGGGGGGACTTAGACTATGGATATGTTCGGCGATCCGGCCGTCTGGCTGCCCTTTACCTTCGCCGCCCTGATGGGGCTGTCCATCCTGATTTACGTGGTGCTGGATGGCTTCGACCTGGGTGTCGGGCTGCTCACGCCTCTGGCCTCAGCCAAAGAACAAGACCGTATGATCGCGTCCATCGGGCCGTTTTGGGATGCCAATGAAACCTGGTTGGTTCTGGCCACCGGCATCCTTCTGGTTGCCTTTCCCATCGCCCACGGCATCATCCTGACCGCGCTTTACCTGCCCGTCGCAGTGCTGTTGATCGGCCTCATACTGCGTGGCGTGTCCTTTGAACTCCGGGCCAAAGCCCCGGCCCGTTACAAAACCCTCTGGAACTGGGCCTTTTTCGCAGGCTCGCTGATGGCCTCTATGTCCCAAGGCTTCATGTTGGGGATGTACATCATGGGGTTAACCTGGACGCTGTGGCACGTTCTGTTTGCCCTGCTGACGGCTGTTTTTCTCACCGTTGGCTTCAGCTTCATCGGCGCAGCCTGGTTGATTCTCAAAACCGAAGACGACTTGCAACGCAAGGCGGTCCGTTGGGCCAAAGGCGGCATCTGGGGCCTGATCCTGGGGGTCGGCGCTGTCTCCCTCGCCTCACCCTTGGTCAGCGACCGGATTTTCGACAAGTGGTTTTCCCTGCCGTCGTTTCTCTATCTCTCACCGTTGCCGGTTCTGGCCGCAGCCCTGATTGGGTATCTGTGGTGGAAACTCCGCCGCCTGCCGATGGTCAATGACCGTTATGCCTGGAGCCCCTTTGCCGTCGCGACAGCACTCTTTGCCCTGGCGTTTGTCGGCATGGCCTATTCGTTCTACCCCTATGTGGTGCCAGAGCAACTGACCATTTATGAGTCTGCCAGCGCGCCGGAAAGCCTGTTTATCATTTTGCTTGGCACCTGCGTCGTGCTGCCGGCCATTTTGGGCTACACCGTGCTCGCTTATGTGGTGTTCCGGGGCAAGGCCACAGCCCTGAGCTATGACTAGACTAGACTAGACTAAGCTCGGTATTCACTCGCCGCCCATAAGGATGCAGGCGCCCGTTATTCCAAGCAGAATAAAACCGAGCGCAAAAGCACCTTGGGCCATGTGGTTGGCGGTCAATGCGTGCGGCACCCAGCGCATGATCGACGCGGGATGATAAATCACGCCGCCGAACACCGCCCATACGCTCGCGGCGCCTGTATATAGGCGCTGCTTAAACGGCGCTTTAGGAAGCAACCCTTGGGCCGCGACGAACAGAATCATGCAGCAGCCCGTTAC
>CAYGSZ010000472.1:0-1974 GCA_964352705.1 uncultured Rhodobacterales bacterium | reverse complement strand
CCACCAATGGCGAGCGTGCCGTCACCGGTGGTGGTTTGCGCGACGATGAATTTCCTGTGCCGCTGATCGAAAACGCTGAGCTGAGCCAGACTCTGTTGCCCTGGAAAACGCCGTGCGGGGCGTGGCGGGCACCGGGCTCTAACGTGTTTGGCTTTGTCTATCAGTCGTTCCTCAATGAACTCGCTGTTGCTGCAGGTCGCGACCATGTGGAGTTTTTGCTGGATATGTTGGGCGAACCCCGTTGGCTTGATCCTGGCAACACGCGGACCCTCGACACAGGCCGAACGGCAGATGTGATTAAACTCGCCGCTGAAAAAGCGGGCTGGGGGAAATCATTACCAGCGGGTCATCATTTGGGCCTTGGTTTTTACTTCAGCCATGCCGGTCACTTTGCTGAGGTGGCCGAGGTCAGTGTTGATGCCTCAAATTCCGTCAAGATTCATAAAGTTACGGTGGCTGGTGATGTCGGCCCCATCGTCAATATGAGCGGTGCTAAAAGCCAGTGTGAAGGCTCTGTCATTGATGGCATCAGCGCCATGATGGGCCAGCAGTTGGCGATTGAAAACGGTCGCGTTCGCGAGGGTAACTTTGATGCCTACCCCATTCTGAAAATGGCCGATGCCCCGGAGGTTGAGGTCCACTTCATTCAATCGGAGCATGCTCCGAGCGGCTTGGGTGAGCCTGCCTTACCGCCGCTTGCGCCTGCTGTTTGCAACGCTATTTTTGCCGCAACTGGCAAGCGCATCCGGACCTTGCCACTCAGTGACGAAGGGTTCTCTGTCTCCGCCTAATGCGCGATACAGAGGATACTTCTGGCGAGGTTTCTGGAGGGACGAAAACCCTCCAAACGGTTACCCGGGCGATGGCCATTCTTGAGCTGATCAGCCGAGAAGGCCCGCTTAACGTCACGACCATCGCCAAGCTCATCGGTATTTCCCGCTCGGCCGCCTTGCGTATTTTGAAGACGCTGATGGCCAGTGGGCATGTCGCCAAGCCTGCTGGCGCGCGCACTTACTTTCTAACCGAGCGAATTCTTACCCTGTCGTCGGGCTATACGCGCAATAATATCCTGGCCAATGTGGCGGAGCCGATCATCCGCACAGCAGCCCAACAGGTACTCTGGCCTTTGGTGCTGACAGTTCCGGCAGGACCCGAAATTCTGGTCCTGGTAACCACTGAACCTGACAGCCCGCTGGCCCTGCAACGCATGACCGCTGGCTATCGTATTGCCCTAACCGATACCGCCTCGGCGCGTATCGTGTTGGCACAGTCTCCGGATGAAGTGTGTCGGGAGTACCTGAATACCATTAGGTCGTCGGAGATCATGGCCCCTGTCGCGGGCGCTTTTAGCGAAGACATCAAGCGTGCCCAGAAAGACGGCTTTGCCTTTCATCAGGTGCCTGGCTCGCGCGAGAAATCTTTGGCTGTTGCCATCACTATGAACGGCACAGCCATCGCCGGATTAACGGCGCGGTTTATTGCATCGGCGCTGACGGACACTCAGGCCAAGGCAGAACTTCTGCCGGTGCTTCAAGACACCGCGGGTAAGATCAGCAAGGCTCTGGCGATCACTTAAATATCTTCGCCCGGTTCGTCTTCGGGAATGGCTTTTTCTGCCCGCTCCGCTTGTTGTAGCAGCAAGTAAAACACCCGGTCACTGATATCCTGACGCAGGGCCTCGCGTTCATTGGCAGCGTCTTCGTCGGGGGCATAGGTGTGAATGTCCTGTTGTTTTAAAACGCCATTTCTGTCGAGCAGGCGCTCAACCGCATCCAACCGCTGGCGGGTGACCAGCAGTTCGTTCAACAAGGACACGTTCATCGACAGCAGAATGTCGTTGGCTTCGTCTTCGAACATCATGGGGCGAGGCCCCTTGGCGACGCGCGGCAGCCTCACTTTTTCGTCTGTGCTCATGATGCGTCCTATTCCTTGATGCCGATGATGTACGCCATGCCCAGCGGCGATCCCGCCGGT
>CAYGSZ010000471.1:0-1990 GCA_964352705.1 uncultured Rhodobacterales bacterium | reverse complement strand
TGATCGTTTATCGCATGGGGACGTTTATTACGCTTCCAGGCATCGATCCACAGGTCATGGCCGATATCATGCAACAGCAGAGTGCTGGTGTCCTCGGCATGTTTGATGTTTTTGCTGGTGGCGCGTTGTCGCGCATGAGTATCTTCGCGCTTAATATTATGCCCTACATTTCGGCTGCAATTATTATGCAGTTGATGGCAGCTGTTAATCCAACCCTGGAACAGATGAAAAAAGAAGGGGTTACAGGTCGCATTAAAATGAACCAATACACGCGGTATCTGACCGTTGGTATTTGTGCATTGCAGGCCCTCGGTATTGCCTCAGGTCTGGAAGGGGCGACCAGTTCCACAGGGGCTTTGGCCGTTCAGAACCCTGGCCTGTTTTTTAAATTCACGACAATTATCACCCTGGTTGGTGGGACAATGTTCCTGGTCTGGCTCGGTGAGCAGATCAGCGAGCGCGGCATTGGCCAAGGGGTCTCACTCCTTATCTTTGCCGGTATCGTGGCTGGCTTGCCTGGCGCGATTGCCCAAACCTTAGAGCTTGGCCGCACTGGGGCGATGTCACCTCTGGTCATCGTTGGACTCATCATTGGCATTATCGTAACGATTTTCTTGATCTGTTATGTCGAGTTGGCTCAGCGGCGCATTATCGTCCAGTATCCAAAGCGGCAAGTTGGCAACAAAATGTTTGGCGGTGAAAACTCTCATCTGCCTTTAAAGCTTAATACCGCTGGTGTTATTCCGGCTATTTTTGCCAGCTCGATTTTGCTTATGCCGTTGACTGTTGCCGGCCTTCAGGGCGGCACGAGTGATGCCAGCGGTGAAGGCGGTATTCTCAGCACCATTGGCGTGTTGCTGGGTCGTGGACAGCCTCTCTACCTGTTTCTCTACTCGGTGTTTATTGCATTTTTCGCCTTTTTCTATACGGCCTTGGTGTTTAACCCGGCAGATACGGCTGAGAATCTAAGGAAGTACGGTGGATTTATACCCGGAATCCGACCTGGAAAAAACACAGCTGAGTACATTGATTACGTTCTGACTCGTTTGACCACTGTTGGCAGTATCTACTTGATTATTGTTTGTTTGCTGCCAGAAATTCTTATTTCTCGTATGAACGTAACGTTCTACTTCGGCGGCACCAGCCTCCTGATCGTAGTCAACGTTACTCTCAATACGGTTCAGCAAATTCAGTCGCACCTTTTGGCGCATCAATATGAAGGCCTGATCAAGAAATCCCGGCTGCGTGGACGAAACAGATGAGCGGTAAACGCCTCATCTTGGTCGGACCTCCTGGCGGTGGCAAAGGAACCCAAGCTAAATTTCTGGAAAATGCTTACGGCATCGTCCACTTATCCACAGGTGACATGCTAAGGGCTGCTGTAGCGGCAGGCACTAACCTGGGCAAGCAAGCAAAGCAGATTATGGACGCGGGCCAGTTGGTCTCTGATAAAATAATGATCGGTATGATTTCAGAGCGGCTGGATGAGACTGATTGTGCCAATGGGTTTATCTTGGATGGCTTTCCTCGGACCGTGGCACAAGCTGAAGGTCTAGAGGCTATGCTGACGGAAAAAGGCCTTAAACTGGATTCTGTTATTGAAATCCGCGTGCCTGACCAAAAGCTGATAGACCGGATTACCGGTAGATTTACATGCGCTAAATGTGGCGAAGGCTATCACGACACATATAAAACGACCAAAGTGGACGAGATTTGTGATGTATGTGGCAGTGGCGAGTTTATTCGCCGGGCGGACGACAATGCCCAGACAGTTGTATCTCGGCTACAAGCATATCACGGGCAAACCGCCCCTTTGCTCCCGTTTTACGAGCAGAAGGGCTTACTTGCAGTCGTTAACGGTGACCAGGAGATGGATGCCGTAACGGCAGGCATTAAAAGGGTTTTAGACAGCTGAGAGCGTGTTGACAGAGGGAAAAGCCTGCCTATAATGGCGCGCTTTTCCGGCTGGGCCGAGCGCTCTCGAGAACAA
>CAYGSZ010000470.1:0-2001 GCA_964352705.1 uncultured Rhodobacterales bacterium | reverse complement strand
GCCTTCTGGCTGGCCGTGCGCGGTAATCTCAAATTGTTCAATGAAGCGGCGGGCTGGTGGTCGGTTTGTTTTGCGCCGGTTGCGCCATCCATTGAAGACACAACCTTCATGGCACAAGCGGCATCTCTGTTGCCGGAAGAGCCCTGGAACGAAGACACCTGGGGCCAATGGACAGCAGCCGTCAAAGACGCCACAGGCCGCAAGGGTAAAGGGTTGTTTCTGCCATTGCGTCTGGCGCTGACCGGGCTTGACCATGGTCCGGAACTTAAGCTCCTACTGCCGCTCATTGGCCGAGAACGAGCGTTAAAACGCAGTCAAGGCGAGACGGCTTAAGTCACTGCGGTAGGAGTCAACATGTCAGGAACCGATACCAGCAAACCAGCCTTCGCCGTGCCCGGAACTCCCGGCAATCCGGCCATCATTCTTGTGAAGCCCCAATTGGCCGAGAACATCGGGATGTCGGCCCGCGCCATGTACAACTGTGGCCTGACAGACATGCGTCTGGTGGCACCCAAACAGGATTGGTTGTCCGAGAAGGCCAAAGGGGCCTCATCGGGTGCGGCCCTCGTGCTGGAGCATGCCAAGCGCTACGACACCACGGAAGACGCCATCGCCGATCTTGAGTTCATCGCCGCCACCACGGCCCGCCCGCGCGACATGATCAAGACCGTCTGGACGCCGAATCATGCGGCTGGTGAGTTGGCCAAACGTGCGGCAGGCGGCAACAGCATTGGTATTCTGTTCGGGCGTGAAAAGGCAGGTCTGACCAACCATGATATCGGCCTGGCAGATGTGATCATCGAAGCGCCTCTCAATCCGTCTTACTCCTCCCTTAATCTGGCGCAGGCTGTTCTGGTGGTGGGCTACGAATGGTTTCAGGCCACCCAGCACAGTGAAGCCGAAACCCTGCCCTATGGCATCACACGCCCCGCCACCAAAGACGAACTCAACTTGTTCTTTGAGCACCTAGAGTATGAACTGGACACCTGTGGCTTTTTGCATGTGATTGAGAAACGCCCGAGCATGGTGCTCAACATTCGAGCGATGTTTCAACGCGCCGGATTGAGTGAGCAGGAGGTCAAAACCCTGCATGGCATCGTCACTGAACTGCGTTATGGCAGACGGGGCGAGCTTCACAAACGCAGCGACTGGAAGAAGAAGGACAAGGATGAGGCGCCTGAGTCCTAAATCGCTAGATTTAGAGCCATATTGAAGCGGTATTGTCACTTTTGCGTTTGTTGACTTCCAGGTGCTTTTCCCGTAAATCGGCCCCTCATTCTCGGGAATGTGGGTGGTGCATAACCCCGCTCTTTGGCGGCCTGATGGGTCGGGTGGAGAGACTACCGGGACAAAAACAGTGAAAAAACAAGGCGTTACATAATGACAAACCGTATTTCTTCGAAGTACAAGATCGACCGCCGTTTGGGGGTTAATCTTTGGGGACGCGCAAAAAGCCCCATCAATAAAAGAGACTATGGCCCGGGCCAGCATGGTCAGCGCCGCCGCAAACCGACTGACTATGGCATCCAGTTGATGGCCAAGCAGAAGCTTAAAGGCTACTACGGCAACATCTCCGAGAAACAATTCCTGCGCTATTACAAAGAAGCTGTGCGCCGCGCAGGAGACACCTCGGAAAACCTGATCGGTATTTTGGAATGCCGTTTGGATGCCGTGATTTATCGTATGAAATTTGTTCCCACCGTGTTTTCTGCACGGCAGGTGGTGTCACACGGTCACATCAAAGTGAACGGCGTGAAAGTGACCATCCCGTCTTACATGGTGAAGATTGGCGATGTGGTTGAACTGCGCGACAAGGCCAAGACCATGGGTCTGATCCTTGATGCCATGGATTCCCCCGAGCGTGATTTGCCCGATTATATGGAAGTCGATCACAATCAGGGTCGTGGCAGCATGACCCGCATCCCTCAATTGGCCGATGTCCCATACCCGGTTCAGATGGAACCAAATCTGGTCGTCGAATTTTATTCGCGCTAAAAAGCA
>CAYGSZ010000469.1:0-2008 GCA_964352705.1 uncultured Rhodobacterales bacterium | reverse complement strand
TCAATTCTGTGTTGCGTGAGACGCTGTTTAACCCGAACCCAAATTGGCTGACGTTTGACCCGACCTTTGTCGAAGGTTATGCGCACCGTCGCAACGCCTTCCAGGCGAATGTTCGCGTCGATTACGACACCGAGGGCGGTTACTCGTTCAGCTCCTTGTCAGCCTTTCACAAAGACAAGTCTTCCAATCTGATCGACTTGAACTACCGTGATGCCAGAGATATAGCGAACCCGTTCTATGTTTCCGAAGCAGTTACACCCACACGCCTGCCTTGGCGGAATACACTATTGCTGAGTCAAGCGCGTTCTCGGGACTGGAGCCAGGAATTGCGCATTACGTCGCCGCAAGACGAGCGCTTACGTTGGACAGCTGGCGCTAACTATCTTTATGCGCACTCCCCGGGTGGCACGGTTTACGGTAACTTGATCCTTGGTCCGTTCTTTACGGCAGCGATCACCAAGCAATGGGCTGAAACACCGTCTGTGTTCGGCGCTGTTTATTATGACATTGCCGATAATCTAACGGTCAGTGCCGAAGCACGATACCAGTGGGATAAAATCAGCCAACAGCCGATTATTGGCACCAATGGCCTCCCAACCACCGGCGTTGCCGCAACAAAGCTTGAAGAAACCTATAAAAGCTTCTCGCCTCGTGTCTCTGTTGATTACAAGTACGCAGAAAACTCTACCGTCTACGCCTTGTTCTCACGCGGATATCGTCCTGGTGGCTTTAACGCAGGACTCGTGACCTCAACACCTGAAACGCTTGCAGCATTGCGCGCCGTTGTGCCGGATGCCGGCATCTCCTATCAGGAAGAGCAGATCGATAACTACGAGTTGGGTCTAAAATCGACATTGATGGATGGCCGCGCCCGGACAACAATCGCCTTGTATTATATGGATTGGTTGAATGGACAGGCACAAAACAGCATCCCCGTTGTCGCCAATGGCGTTGCTAACTTGATCGGTCTCACCGTCAACAACGGTGCAGCGAAACTCAAGGGCATCGAGTTTGAAGGTCAATTCCAAGCGACTGAAAACCTGACATTGACGGGTATGTTTGGTCTGAACGATACGGAGATCGAATCCTTCAACTGCTCAGAGTGCAATAATGCCTACGGTAGCTTCGATGCAGTCGGGAACGACCTACCCACGGTTCCAAAGTACACGTGGGCACTTTCAGCCGAGTATACCGATCAACTGACCAGTGAATTCGATTGGTACAGTCGTGCTGACTACACCCACACGGGCGCAAAGAATACCGACTTCTCGAACGTTGCGCAGACAGCCGCAATTGACAAAGTGAACCTTCGCGTTGGTATTCGTAATGAGGCCATGTCCCTGGAAGCTTTCGTCCTGAATGCGTTTAACAACGATGAGTTGATCCACGGCCTGCAAGGAACAGACGTGTTCAACTTCATTACGGGTCCGGCTCCTGGTGCGCGCGAAATTCGTGTGTCATTGCCAGTCCCACGTAGTTTCGGTGTGCGGGCGAGCTACAACTTCTAAGTTTTCGCTCATATAAACAGTTTGGCAGCGGCCGGGGTCTTCCCCGGCCGCTGTTTTTTTTGCGCTATTTTTTACAAGACATTTCCTGGTTTTATTCCGGTGAACGTTAAGTCGAGATGTCTTTGCGTAATGAGTCAGGCTGATGTATGTCCTGAACATCTTCAACGTAAAGTTTTATTCATGCTCCATCGTCTGCACTCAAGTGTTGTTCTTCACGTCGCTGTTTTTCTTGCTTTTATAACAGATGCATTGCCCGCTCTGGCGCAAGCAGAGACACAGCCTGTTTTGTTACCGGCGCAGCCACAGGTCTCTGAAGATGGGTCAAAGACGGTCTATCCCGCCGCCTACTTTGTTCAGTACGACCCCTTAACCCTGCAGGATATGCTCCAGCGTATTCCGGGCGCATCTATCACGGAGTCTGTCGCCACCGAAGAACGCCGCGGTTTGCGTGGCAACGAAGATGCCATTCTCATTAATGGGCAGCAGATCACCGGAAAAGA
>CAYGSZ010000468.1:0-2008 GCA_964352705.1 uncultured Rhodobacterales bacterium | reverse complement strand
GGGCATTTGGCTTTGACGGTGTCATAGTCCAGCGCTGGCCCCATATGGGTGATCACAGCGCGTTTAGGTTTCAACTCGTCGATCCACGCAAGAGCCGTATCTAAGCTGACATGAGTTTGATGGCTGCTGTCGTTTGTCAGGGCACCGACAACCCACAGATCGAGGTTTTGCAATGCGGCTTTGGCTGAGTCTGGTAAGCGGACGAGGTCGGTTGAATACGCGAAATTCCCGATGCGAAAGCCCAGGGTATCCATAAAGCCATGATCCTGAAGGAACGGCGTTATTGTTACGCCGGCACAGTTAAACGCGTTAGGTGCTGTAATCAGATGTGGCGCAAGCCAGGGGCGGAAAATGGGTTGTCCCTCGGGAATGCCTTCAAACGCATAGGCATAGCGGCTACTGAGATCGTTTAGGGTGTCTTGATCGGCCCAGATCTCCAACGGACCATTGATAACGCGGTTGATCTCCCGCAGATCATCAAGCCCATGGGTATGGTCCGCGTGACCATGGGTAAAGAGAACGCCATCCAATTTTGTGATGGTATTGTTCAGGCATTGGGCGCGTAAGTCTGGCGAGGCATCAATGAGCAGGCGTGTATCATCCTGCTCAACCAAAACTGAAGCGCGCAGTCTATAATTGCGCGCGTTATACGGGTCACACGCGCCCCAGCCGCGAGAAACAGTGGGCACGCCCCCTGCTCCGCCGCAGCCCAGAATCGTGATTTTTAAGTCTGCCACGCCCACTGCGGACTCAGGCTTTTGCTTTACTGAATAAGGTAAAGAAGTTCTCGGTGGTTTTGGCGGCTAAGTCCTCGGCTGTCAGGCCATGTAAGTCTGCGACACAGGCGGCCGTATGGGCCACAAAGGCAGGCTCGTTGCGTTTGCCGCGCTTAGGTACAGGGGCCAGGTAGGGAGAGTCTGTTTCGACCAACAGCCTATGTAAAGGTACACGTCTCGCGGTTTCACGGAGTTCTTCTGCCTTTTTGAACGTCACGATGCCGGAAAGTGAAATATAAAGCCCTAATTCTACTGCTTTTTCAGCAAGTTCCGGGCCAGAGCTAAAGCAATGTATAACCCCTGGAAAAGTGCCTGCAGCCATTTCCTCTTCCAGAATACGGGTCATTTCAATGTCCGCATTTCGGGTATGAATGACGATGGGAAGTTGCGCTTCGCGGGCCGCCTCGATGTGGGTGCGGAACTGCCGTTCTTGAACCTCACGGGGGCTATGATCGTAAAAGAAGTCTAACCCTGTTTCGCCAAAGGCCACGACCTTCGGGTCATTTATAGCGATATCCAGCAGCCGCGCTTTATCGACCTCTGGTTCGTGCTCGGCTTCGTGGGGGTGAATCCCAACGGTACAGTGCATGTCGTCAAAACGCTCCGCCACGGCCCGCACTTGCTCAAACTTAGTGATGTGGGTGCAGATGGTCAGGAAATGCCCTACCCCGGCCTCCCTGGCGCGGCTGACCACGCCCTCCAGATCGTCTTGGAAGTCTGGAAAGTCCAGGTGGCAATGACTGTCGACCAACATGCCCCTACTCCGTTTTGTTCTCTTCGGGCAGTTCCAGCTTTTGGAACACAGGTTCTGGCTTCGGCAAATCCTCACCCGGCACCGGCGCATGGCCAGGCTCGAAAGCTTTAAAGTCGCGCTGGGAGTCCGGAATAGATAGCTGATTGAGAATGTCTTCAGCAGCATGCGGCGTAAATGGCTGCATAATCAACGAGATCATGCGGATCACGTCCGTCAGCACATACAAAACTGTCGCCATACGCTCAGGGTCTTCCTTGCGCAGCACCCACGGGGCTTGCTTATCCACATAGGCGTTGGCGCCACGAACAACGGTCCAGATGATCTCAAGCGCTTCATGAAAGGCCTGACGGTCGATAGCGTCGCGCACAGGCTCCAACAGAGCCGCTGCCATGCTTAAGATTTCAGCATCGTTCTCGGTGAATCCTTCGGGGCTCGGGACTTTTGCGTCGCAGTTCTTATGAATCATCGACAGAACACG
>CAYGSZ010000467.1:0-2015 GCA_964352705.1 uncultured Rhodobacterales bacterium | reverse complement strand
TGACCAGTTCAACAACAGCCGCGTGGAGCTGATTTTCATCCCGCTGCGGTGCCGTACAGCCTTCCAGGTAGCTCACGTAAGAGCCTTCATCTGCAATGATCAACGTGCGTTCAAATTGACCTGTGTTTTTTTCGTTTATGCGGAAGTACGTAGACAACTCCATCGGGCAACGCAGACCCTTCGGGATGTAAACAAAGGAGCCATCGGTAAAAACAGCACAGTTCAATGTTGCGAAAAAGTTATCGCTGTAAGGAACAACTGATCCCAAGTATTTTTGCACCAGTTCCGGGTGGTTTTTGATCGCTTCCGACATGGAGCAGAAAATAACGCCAAGCTCGTTGAGTTTTTTCTTATAGGTCGTTGCAACTGAAACACTGTCGAACACGGCATCAACGGCCACCCCTGCCAGCATCTCTTGCTCACGTAACGGAATACCAAGTTTTTCGTAAGTCTCCAGAAGCTTTGGATCAACCTCATCAAGGCTTTTTGGTCCATCGTCTAACTTGGGCGCGGCATAATAGTAGGAGTCTTGGTAATCAATTTTAGGATAGGAGACCTTTGCCCAGGTCGGTTCCTCGTCTTGTTGTGTCATCCACAGGCGATAGGCTTTCAGACGCCACTCGAGCATCCACTCCGGCTCTTCCTTTTTGGCCGAGATAAAACGGACAATATCTTCACTGAGGCCCTTTGGGGCCATATCGGATTCAATATCCGTTGCCCAGCCGTGCTTGTAAACTTTAGCATCACGGACAGCATCAACGGTTTGTTTGGTCGCAACCATTTTCAATGTACCTCATCTTGCTTTGCCGGCGCTGAAGGGGTCTTTGCCCCATCGGCTATGACCGCAAATGGGCTTGATCCACTCAGATCATTAATCATTTCGGCCAGTGTCACTTCTTTCAAAGCGTTTGTGACGGCTCTGTTCACGCGGTTCCACTTTCCGCTGGCCGCACAAAGGCTTTCGTAGCCACAATGCTCATCCGAAGTCTCTACACACGCCGTCAGAGCAATCGGCCCCTCTACCGCCTCGATCACGTCGGCTATGGTGGTTTCAGAGGCTGGGCGCGTCAGACGATATCCGCCGTGGACGCCCCGGTGGGATACCACAAGGCCAGATTTCACTAGGTGCTTCATCAGTTTAGCGACCGTCGGCAGTGGAATACCGGTGCTATCTGAAATAGCCTGGGTTGGGTGAACTTTTCCACTTCGGGCCATATCGATGAGTACAACCGTCGCGTAGTCCGTTAACTTGTTGACTTTAAACACTATTTTTTCGCCTTAAAACTCAGACCAAAAAGGTCTGATTTATACACTGTTTGTAGTTAAGGCAGGCTGCAATTTCAAGGGTGTTGGCTGATAAGGGCCGGATTAACTAAGGTAGCGATATGGACCACTCAACCCTCATTATCCTTACTGAACCAGGGTTTCTGCCCGTCTTAGAAGACGTCATAGAGAGAATTAACTCTCCCGGCAAACCTCAGATAAAGACTGCCGAAACGCTTAAAGACATTGAAACGGCTTTGGCGACCAACACTGGTCCGAACCGATTGGTGGGCTTTTGCACGGGTGTGATCATCCCAAAGTCAGTGCTCAACGCGCTCTCAAGCGAAGCCTATAACTTTCATCCTGGTCCGCCCGGCTACCCAGGTCTGTTTCCCTCCTGTTTTGCAATATACGACGGCGCAGAAATCTTCGGCGCAACAGTACACCGTATGACCGAGCACTTAGATGGCGGCGAGATTGTTGGAACAGAACTCGCATCACTCATGCCTGGGACAGATCGTCTTGCCGCAGACACCCTGGCCTTTGAGTGTGTGACTAAATTATTTGCGCGTTTAGCCCCTGATCTTTTGAACTTAGAAGTTCCACTGGTGCCGTCCGGTGAAACCTGGTCTGGTCGTGGACGCACACGCAAAGACTTTGACGAATTGTGCCAATTGCCGAATGATCTGTCAGAAGAAGAATTTCAGAAGCGCTATCGCGCCGTCGGAGAAGGCCCGGATCATGCGCTGACG
>CAYGSZ010000466.1:0-2016 GCA_964352705.1 uncultured Rhodobacterales bacterium | reverse complement strand
TCTCAGTACGAGTTACCAGATGAGATTAACGGTCTGGTGATTGTTGATGTCGATGGTAACAGTGATGCGGCTAAAAAGGGTCTCCGCAGGGGGGACATCATTGCAGAAGTTCAGCAGACCCCTGTTGAAACGGCTGATCAAGCTGAAAAGGTGATTGCAGACGCAAAGAGCAAAGACCGCTCTGTGGTCTTGCTCCGTATTCAATCCGGCCAGGATTTCCGGCTGATACCGGTTAGGATCGGCGAGAGCTAATAACCATCTGAATGCCACCTTAACATCGTGATGCCCGCAACATGAGAGTTGACTTCTATCACCTGCAGAAGTGGCCCTTAGAGAAGGCATTACCCAAGATTCTCCAAAAAGTCCGCCAGACCGGCCATCGCGCTGTGGTTCTGGCGGGCTCTGAGGAGCGGGTTGAAAGTCTCAGCAACGCGCTATGGACCTTCGACCCTAATTCCTGGTTGGCCAATGGCACAGCCAAGGATGGTCAGCCTCAAGACCAGCCCATCTGGGTGACGGAACATCCCGAGAACCCAAACAGCGCGTCCATTTTGGTCCTTACAGACAGTATGTCAGGTGCGACCTTGGACAGTTACGAGCGGTGCCTCGATATGTTTGACGGTAACGATGAGGAAGCAGTTGGACTCGCGCGTAGCCGATGGCAAGAGGCGCGTGGTAAGGGGCATGAGCTTCATTATTGGCAGCAAACCGAGCAAGGGGGCTGGGAAGAGAAGGCGCAAGCCTAAAGCCTACGAATTGCAGCACATCTGTTGCCTCTGGGCCACCCGTTGTCTATAAACCGCGCGACTTTGATCATTTATCCCGCCCGAATGGGCTTAGTACCCTCATTACCCCACACCCACTACTTCAAACGGATGATTATACAATGGCTCTAGAACGCACTTTTTCGATCATTAAGCCCGACGCCACCCGCCGCAATCTGACCGGCAAGGTTGTTTCCATGCTGGAAGAGGGCGGCTTGCGTGTTGTCGCTCAAAAGCGGATCAAACTTGACCGTGCCGCGGCGGAAGGTTTCTATGCTGTCCATAAAGAACGCCCTTTCTTTAATGATCTTTGTGACTTCATGACCTCTGGGCCGGTTGTTGTTCAGGTTCTTGAGGGTGAAAATGCTGTTGCCCGCAACAGAGAAATTATGGGGGCCACCAACCCCAAGGATGCGGCTGAAGGCACAATCCGCAAGGCCTTGGCGGAGAGCATTGAAGCCAATTCCGTGCATGGCTCAGATTCGCCTGAAAACGCAGCGATTGAAATCGCCTACTTCTTTAAAGACGACGAAATCGTCGGCTAGTTAAATACCATATCTGCTCAAGGAGAAGCCGATGGCGCCGCTACCAGATCGCCCGCGCCTCGGCTTTTTCGTCTCTCACCGTGGCAGCAACATGCGTGCGGTGGTGTCAGCATGTTCTATGGGTGCGTTACAGGCTGATCCCGTTCTGCTGATCAGTAACAACAGAAACTCTGCAGCGCTGGCCTGGGCCGCTGAACAGGCGTTACCGCATCTACACCTCAGTCCCAAAACGGAAGGGTCTGAAGACGCCTTAGACGAAGCTCACCTCAAAGCCCTGAAAGAGGCGGGTGTCGATCTTATCGTTCTGGCTGGATACATGCGTAAAATTGGACCCAAGGTGCTCTCGGCCTATCGTAACCGGATTATAAATATTCACCCGTCGCTTCTGCCAAAACATGGCGGCCAGGGTATGTATGGCGCCAAAGTCCATGAGGCTGTGATCACTGCCGGAGAGCGCGAATCCGGGGTTACCGTGCATCTGGTTGACGGCGCATATGATACGGGTGCTATCGTTGATCAGACCAAAGTTCCGGTTCTAGCGGATGATACGGCAGAAGACTTGGCCGCTCGCGTTCTAGTGCAAGAACATAAATTTCTTTCAGAGACTTTGGTGCGGATTGTCGCCGGAGAAATCGACTTAGACGCTTTAAGCTAGATTGGTGCTACTTCAGGCCCGCGATACTTAATATCCGCGCTACTTAAGACCC
>CAYGSZ010000465.1:0-2055 GCA_964352705.1 uncultured Rhodobacterales bacterium | reverse complement strand
GCTGGGATGGTTTAACGAAGGGAGAGCGTAGCTCCATGGCGACTAAAGCCGCAGCAAAAACTGAGAAAAAGGAAGAACGGGAAGAAGGCGATAGCCCGCTCCTCGATTCAACCAACGCCTCAGTCAAAAAACTGATTCAGAAAGCCAAAGAGAAAGGCTACATCACCTACGAAGAGCTCAATAGTGCTCTGCCGTCAGAAGAGATGTCTTCCGAGCAAATCGAAGACACGATGTCGATGCTCTCCGAAATGGGCATCAACGTTGTCGAAGAAGACGAGCAAGAAGACGAAAACGCTGAGACAGAAGCCGAAAAGAAAGCCTCCGAAGTTGTTGCCAGTGGCAATGTTGGTGAAAGCGATATCGGTCGCACCGACGATCCTGTGCGTATGTATCTGCGCGAAATGGGCTCTGTCGAATTGCTGTCCCGTGAAGGCGAAATCGCGATTGCCAAACGCATTGAAGCCGGCAGGCAAATGATGATCGGCGGTATTTGCGAGAGCCCGATGACCATTCGTGCGCTGCTGTCTTGGCACGATGCTTTGGTCGATGGCAAAATGCTACTCCGTGACATTATTGACCTCGACACCACCTATGGCGGCAACTCTGCCACCAACAATGCCAAAGTCAATCCTGCCGCACCCGGTGCCCCCGGCGCTAAGCCGCCAGAATCGAACAACGATAACGCAAAATCTGGCGGGTCTGACGACAAGTCTAATAAAGACGGTTCCGATACAGAGTCCACGTCTGATAATTCAGATGACGACGATGATGACGACGATGAGGGCGCCGTATCGTTGGCCGCAATGGAAGCCGAGTTGATGCCGAAGGTGGTTGGTGCCTTCGAAAAAATTTCCAGCGTTTATACCAAGATGAAGCGTGCGCAAGATCAGCGCTTGACCTCTTTGAATACCGGTGAAGAAATCGCCAAGCCGGTTGAGAAGCGCTATCAAAAATACAAACAAGAACTCATTCAGATGATGGACGACATTCATCTGAACAATGCGCGTATTGACTATTTGGTCGAACAGATGAACGACCTCAATAAATCCTTGATGATCATGGAAGGTCAGCTGATGCAGTTGGCAACCAAGACCAAGGTCAAGCGAGATCAGTTTATCGAGCAATACTATGGCAGTGAATTGGACCCGAAATGGCTTGCCCGTGTCCGCCGGTTAACTGGCAAGGGTTGGAAAGATTTTGGCGCTAAATACAAAACAGAAATTGACGACTTGCGGACCGGCATCGCTGAGGTTTCAGAAATGGCAGGCTTGTCTATTTCTGAACTCCGCCGTGTTGTCTCGACTGTTCAAAAAGGCGAGCGTGAGGCCTCTAAAGCGAAAAAAGAAATGATTGAAGCCAACCTTCGGCTCGTAATTTCAATCGCTAAAAAATATACCAATCGTGGCCTGCAGTTTCTCGATCTGATTCAGGAAGGTAACATTGGCCTGATGAAGGCGGTGGATAAGTTTGAATATCGCCGTGGGTACAAGTTCTCGACCTATGCCACATGGTGGATTCGTCAAGCGATCACACGGTCCATTGCTGACCAGGCGCGGACCATTCGTATTCCAGTCCACATGATTGAGACAATCAACAAACTGGTCAGAACATCCCGCCAGATGCTGCATGAAATTGGCCGGGAACCGACACCGGAAGAACTCGCAGAAAAACTTCAAATGCCTCTGGAGAAGGTGCGTAAGGTTCTCAAAATCGCTAAGGAACCAATCTCGCTTGAAACGCCAATCGGTGACGAAGAAGACAGCCATCTGGGCGACTTCATTGAAGATAAAAACGCCATCCAACCAATTGACTCGGCCATTCAGGGCAATCTGCGGGAAACCACAACGCGTGTTCTTGCAAGCCTAACTCCCCGTGAAGAGCGGGTGCTCCGTATGCGCTTTGGGATCGGCATGAATACGGACCATACGCTTGAAGAAGTTGGTCAGCAGTTTTCGGTGACGCGTGAACGTATCCGTCAAATTGAAGCTAAAGCGTTGCGTAAGCTTAAGCATCCTAGCCGGTCACGTAAGTTACGAAGCTTCCTGGATAACTAAT
>CAYGSZ010000464.1:0-2057 GCA_964352705.1 uncultured Rhodobacterales bacterium | reverse complement strand
TCAATGAACTCTATCTCGACGGTGTCCATTTCGAGGTGCCGCATCCGGTCCTGTTTAATCCACGCGCCGGACAGTTCGTGTTCGTCACGAACACCTTTGTCGCCAATCCCAACCTCATTCCCGAAGAGACCGAAACAATTGAATTCGGCCTGGGGTTCGACTTCACGGCGGTCCTGGTTCCGAACGACAGACTGCAGGCTAAGGTCAGTTACTACGAGAGTGATGTGACCAACCTGATCAATCTGTCGGTCGATTTTGCTTATGACCCAAGCTGCTTTGCCGCACCATCGTTCTTCCCATGCTCAGCCGGAATCGCGAATTCGGCAAATGTGGACGCTGCAAAACTCGAAGGTGTGGAGGCCGAACTGAGTTACGATTCCAATCGTGCCTTCGCCCAGATGAGTTTTGCCCGTGTGGATGGTACCAACTTGGCGGATGGGTCAGATCTGGGATCTCTGACGCCCGACCGGGTTGCGCTCAATCTTGGCGTTAAGGTGCCAGAATGGTCGGCGCGGTTCGGCACGCGGGTTCAGTATGCGGCGGACTTTGAGCGTTTAGAGGCCGCGTCAGGCGGAGGCCTGACCATTGCCGAAACCCGCGACGACTATGTTGTTTTTGACCTTTATGCGACCTGGCAACCGGAGTTTCTGAACGGTGTGCGAATTGATGCCGGCATCGATAACGTCTTTGACAAAGACTATGCCCGCGTCTTCGAGGGGGTTTCAGAGCCCGGACGAAATATCCGCGTTGCCCTGAGTTATCAGTTCGGAAATTAACGCAACCGCCGTTCTCCATCATCCCTGTATTTCAACCAAGGACGCTCTCAACATGACTAAGATGAAGATCCTCTACGCTGCATTTTTAACTTTGGCCCTGACCGCCTGTGCGGCACCCTCGCCGCAAAACATGCAGCAGCCCCTCAACGCCCTCCAGGACGCCAAGGAAGCCGACTTTGATAAAGACAGGGCGGCTATTCTGGCCATGGCCGGCAACTATCAGGTCACGTTTGATTTTCGGGAAACCGTCGCTCTGGCGGATGGCTATGCCTTGAAGGACCCCAAGATCAGCAAAGGGCACGAGATTGTGCGGGTGCTCGAAGACACCGGCACCTTTATCAGTTTGCAACATGTCTTGGTTGCGGGCGGGCCTAAGCCCTTTGCCATCAAGCATTGGCGGCAAGATTGGGTTTACGAGCCAACCAGCGTCTTCGCCTATGCAGGCGATAACACCTGGCACAGCCGCGCGGTGCCGTCATCGAACCGGCAGGGACAGTGGGCGCAACTGGTCTATCAAGTTGATGACAGCCCGAGGTATGCCGGTGTGGGTGCCTGGGACCATACCTACGGCGTTTCAAGCTGGGACTCTCATTCCAGCTGGCGGCCCTTGCCCCGCCGGGATTCAACCACGCGGGATGACTATGACGTTGTTGTGGCCGTGAACCGGCATGTCATTACACCGACCGGCTGGGTGCATGAACAGGACAACGCCAAACTTGCCCTGAACAGCATGGACACCAAAGGCGATCGGGAGCAGTTCCTTGCCCGCGAGGTTGGGGTGAACACCTACGTCAAATTCGATGACTTTCGTGTCGATGTTGGGGAGGCTTATATCGAAAAAACAGAGCCCCTCTGGGCTGAAGTCAGAGAGGCCTGGCGGGCGCTGGAAACCCAAGAGGGTGGTTTCAGTCTGACCCTGCGCGGTGAGCCGGAAGACCTGTATGGTGCCATTCTTGAAACAGCAGACCTGATGATGAAGGGTGAGATTTCGCAGGACGAAGCCGTGCGACAGGTGAACGACACAATTGCACGCTACACCACCAACGCCAGGGTGGAGCTTGCAGAACAGCGGGATCGTTGAAATTTCAGGATCGATTTAGTCAATTCTGGCTGCTGATAATTCCAGCTATTGCTTACCGGCTTTTATGCTAAAAACATCGACCACGTTGATCGTCGATCATGCTGGTAAAGGAGTGAGGGGCGATATGTTTGCTGTGATAGCTGGTGTAACGGGCTGCTGCATGATTCTGTTCGTCGCGGCCCAAGGGTTGCTTCCTAAAG
>CAYGSZ010000463.1:0-2062 GCA_964352705.1 uncultured Rhodobacterales bacterium | reverse complement strand
CGGTGGTCAGGTCTGGATTCTGAATATCCTTGAGACTCATGTTCATCACATAGGTCTCTGTCACCTGGTTCATCGGTCCGGCACTCTCGCGCACCCACTTTTTGGGGTCGAGTGCGTTAGGATAATACAGATTGATATGACGCTCCATCATCAGCCGGTCGCCAAAGGCTTTCCAGTTGAGGATGAACGGCTTTTCTTCCAGTTTTTCATCGACGTTAAGGCCGCCAAACGTTGGCCGGCTGAGTTCTGACTCACGGATGATGCGGTTAAACGGATCGTTGGCGACGGGCACCACGCGCACCTTCTCGCCGGTGAACGGATTTTCCATTTCTTCCAGAATCTCGCCGGTTTCCAGATCAGTGTAAAACACAACCTCGCGCAGCAAACGACGATAACCGTGCTCGCCTTCCAAGGGGATCAAGCGCGTCACACCCAAACCGCGAAAGCCGCAGAAGGTGCGGATCGGCCCGCCGGGCGCAACACCCATGACATGCCCGTCGATCCAACCGTAGTGCGTGGATTTCATATCCAGGTTCGATGTGGCTTTGGCGTAGGCTTCGACGTTGCCGTAGGCCGTGGTGAGATCGTAGGTCGGACCGGTGAGCGAGGCATTGCCGGTCGCATCGGTCGCCGCCTTCGCAGCCCCAGACAAAAAGCCTGTGGCCAATCCCCCGGCCAGGCCCGTTGCCAATGCGGCACGGCGGTCAATTGCAACTTCAATGGGCGCAACTTCACTCGGTTGGTTTGATTTGGTCATGATGTCCCTCTTTGTTTCTATACCCCACCCGGCAACGCAGGTTCCTGCTCGCGGGAGTAACGCTCAATGGAGGAGAGTGATGGTTCTTCCCACACATCCGGCGCTTCTAGGTATTTCGGATAATTCTTTGCCGTGTATTCAACAATGTCCTGGGGAATATCATCCAGCGAATGACGGCTGCCCATAAAGGTTTGATACACCACATGCCCTGGCGCTTGCCCCATCAGCATCCACGGCAACCAGGGCGTGATGCGCGCCCAAGTGCCAGTGCCGTAAACATGGGTCAATTCTTCGTTCTGCACCTGATCCAGTGAATGTACATGATAGAACAATTCTGACACCCGGTTCATAGGACCGGCACTTTCGCGCACCCATTTTTCGGGATCCAGGGCGTTCTTGTAGTAAAGATGGATGTGACGCTGGAACAACAACCACTCGTCCTTGATCTGCCAGTCCAACAGGAACGGCTTGGGTTCGCGCTTCTCTGCATTGAGACCGCCGTAAGATGGGCCGGGCGGCACCACATCGCGGATGATGCCGTTAAAGGGATCATTGGCCACATGCACGACACGGACTTTTTCATCGGTATAGGGGTTCACCATTTCTTCTAAAATCTCACCGGTGGCGAGATCGTAATAAAAACCAACTTCGCGCAGCAGTTTGCGATAGCCGTTGCCTTCTTCATAAGGAATCAGGCGCTTACAGCTCATGCCCTTAAAGCCGCAGATGTTTTTGACGGGACCGCCCGGCGCGACCCCCATCACCAAGCCGTCGTACCAGCCATAGGTGGTGGTTTTCATGTCAATGTCGGAATCAATCCGCGCCATCGCAATCATGTTGCCTTGGGGCGTGGTGAGATCGAGATACGGTCCTTTCAGGGAAGCATTCTCGATCCGCTTGTTGAGATCAGGTGTGGCCGCGTTAGCGCTACTCGCTATACCAAGACCCGCACCAAGACCCGCCCCGAGACCTGCACCCAGCGCTTGCCGTCTGCTAAGACTGGTGGCTGGCCCGCCAAGACTGTCATAGTCTTCGACCACTAGGCCGGTGCGCACTTCAATGTTGCCATTTGGACCCGTTGCATCTGTCATTGATTCTTCTCCCGCTCAAAGATGCGAACACGCTAGCACATGGAAGCAGCGGCACTGAGTCCCCTTAAAACGACCTGCAAAGGTGTTCACCTGTTGATCCAAATGTAGTTTAGACTCGGGGGCTTGACCCTACTCCATTAGCTAGGCTGGAATGATTCTAATATTAATGAATCAAACAAACGCGCACATTCTCAGAAGATTAGACTCCATAACC
>CAYGSZ010000462.1:0-2066 GCA_964352705.1 uncultured Rhodobacterales bacterium | reverse complement strand
CCCTCAAGTTTTGAGTCTGGAAACACACGCCGGCGCAATTCTTCATTAAGTGCGGAATCAGGCTGCATTTCTCCTTCGACCTGAAGGTCCGGATATTCCGTATGCAACCGCTCCATCGCCGCCCGCATCTTGAGTGCATTTGGGTTCTGCGAAGCTCCAAAAGTAGATGTGGCGATCAATGCCACGCGCGGCACCAGCCCAAAATCTGCGACTTTGGCAGCCGCCCGCACGGTCAGGTCAACAATAGCATCTACAGACGGGTTTTCAGATACATACGTGTCGCAAATAAAGATGGGACCACGATCTAAGACCAGAAGCGACAGGGCTGATGTTTCCGGCACGCCAGAACACAATCCAAGGACTTCCTCGACATACTTTAGATGCCATTTATATTCACCGTAAGTGCCACAGATCATTGCATCTGCATCGCCTTTTTCGACCATCAAGCTGGCAATAACCGTTGAGTTGGTGCGAACGATGGTACGGGCAGAATCCGGCGACACACCCTTGCGCGCCATAATACTGTGATAACTCTGCCAATAGTCTCGATAGCGGTCATCGCCTTCCGGATTGACGATTTCAAAATCTTTGCCCGGTACAAACCCTAAGCCTAGCTTGCGCGCGCGATGAGAGATAACAAGCGGACGACCGATCAAGATGGGAGTCGCGATTCCGTCATCAAGCAGGACCTTCGCCGCGAAGAGAACACGGTCATCCTCCCCTTCAGCAAAAACCACCCGCTTTGGCTCTTCGCAGGCCTTGTCAAAGATTGGCTTCATCACCAGACCGGTGCGGAACACAAACTGTTCAAGCCGGTCGGCGTAGGCCTCAAAATCCTCGATAGGTCGTGTTGCAACACCAGAGTCCATGGCCGCCTTGGCGATTACGGGACAAATGTTGGAGATCAAACGCGGGTCGAAGGGCTTTGGAATAAGATAATCAGGACCAAACCGAAGGGTCTGACCACCATAGGCTGCGGACACAACCTCTGAGCTTGCGCCTTTGGCCAAGTCTGCGATTGCACGGACGCACGCCGCTTTCATTTCCTCATTAATATCCGTCGCACCGACGTCAAGCGCGGCCCTAAAGATAAAAGGAAAACACAGAACATTGTTAACTTGGTTGGGATAGTCGGAACGCCCAGTGGCAATAATAGCGTCTGGGACGGCCGCCAATACATCCTCGGGGCGGATTTCCGGCTCCGGATTGGCAAGCGCCATAATTATGGGTGCTTTGGCCATGGTCTTGACCATCTCACCCGTCAAAATACCAGGCGCGGACAATCCCAGAAAAACGTCAGCATCTACGATGGCCTCAGCCAATGTCCGCGCTGACGTATCAGATGCGTAATCAGCTTTTTGATCCGTCATTTCTTCGGTGCGGCCCTTAAACACAACACCTTTGTGATCAGACAGAATAACGTTCTCGCGTTTAAGACCTAACGCCAGCAACTGATTGAGGCAGGCAATACCCGCCGCCCCACCACCCGTCGAAACGAGTTTGATATCCTCTATTTTTTTCCGAACCAAGCTCAAACCATTTATGACCGCCGCTGCAACCACGATGGCCGTGCCATGCTGGTCATCATGAAATACCGGAATGTCGAGACGCTCACGCAAGGCTTTCTCAACGATGAAGCAATCGGGAGCCTTAATATCTTCCAGATTGATCGCGCCAAACGTAGGTGAAATCGCCGCAATAATATCAACCAGTTTTTCTGGATCATTTTCGTTTACTTCGATGTCGAACACGTCAATGCCAGCGAATTTTTTGAACAGAACCGCCTTGCCTTCCATAACAGGCTTGGCGGCCAATGCACCAATCGCACCAAGCCCGAGCACTGCAGTACCGTTCGTCACCACCGCCACAAGGTTTCCCCGACTGGTGAGGTTAGCCGCTTCCTTAGGGTCAGCAACGATGGCATCGCAGGCGGCAGCAACACCGGGCGAATAGGCAAGCGCAAGATCACGTTGATTGGCAAGCGGCTTGGTTGCTGTAACTTCTAGTTTCCCAGGCTGGGGATAGCGGTGGTAATGCAAGGCATCACTGCGCAATTTATCCTTCGC
>CAYGSZ010000461.1:0-2071 GCA_964352705.1 uncultured Rhodobacterales bacterium | reverse complement strand
TAAGGCCGGACCTTCGGGTCCGGCCTTTTTCTTTTTGATCAGGAGATTGGCAGGCGGTTAGGCGATAGCTCGCTCCTGACTGTCACCAGTCTTCAACTTTTCCATGACTTAAGGAACAGTTCTGCTGGCTGTAACCGCATCACGTTTATTGTCTAGCGTACGCCATAGAGGAAACGTGCAGGTTACCCGTGTTCCAGATTTATCTTTGCTTTTGATCGTTAGGTCTCCGCTATGCAAGGTCATAAACTCTCGGACAATAGACAGCCCTAAACCCACGCCTTCCGTGTTCTTTGTGCCAGTATTTTTGGATTTGTAAAAAGGTTCTGTAACCTTATCAATCTCCAGGGGAGAAATCCCTAAACCCGTATCTCCGACTGAGATGCAAATTCGCCCCTCGCAATCCACGTTCGCGGACACGGTAATTGTGCCTCTGTCCCCTAAAAATTTTAAAGCATTGGTCAGCAGATTTATCAGGATTTGTTTGGTTAATCTCGCGTCAGCAAACAGCAAGGGCATATTTTCATCCTGATGATGCTCAAATGAAACCAGACTCGTCTCAGGACGAAATTGTACCATCTTCATGGCACCCAGAATAATATCTGAAACAACTATGCTTGATTCAGAGATTTTTATTTTGCCAAGTTCTAACTGCGAGTATTGAAGAAGGTCATCGATCACAGCCAGTAAATGACTGGCGCTGTCATAGATATCCGTATTGTATTCCGCATACTTAACGTTGCCGATGGGCCCCAATGCCTGATGCTGGATAAGATCGGAAAATCCGATAATCGCGTTCAAAGGTGTGCGCAGTTCGTGGCTCATACTGGCCAGAAATTGTGTCTTTGCCGCATTGGCCCATTCCGCCTGGTAACGCTTTTCGACGGCTTCGCTCTTTGCCATTTTAAGACGCTCATATGATCGACGAGACAAGGTCGTAAACACATGTGTGATGATGCAAATAAACAGCACACAAAAGATCGTTGAACCAAAATAGACTTTCGGCAACGCATCCGGTGGTATGGGTGAGGCAAACACATATCCTGTGGCATCAAACGCGGCGAGTGCAATCAAACCGAGCGCAAGAGTGCCAAGCACGGCGACGCGTTCCATCTTGCGCAAGAAATAGACCGTAAGGATGGGAACGGCGCCAAACCAAGGGAAAACCGGCGACATTAGGCCACCGAAACTGAACGCGGTTACAAATAGAATGAGTTCCATCCAAAGAAAACAAATCAGCGCTATTTTTATAGTCGGCAAATTTGTTTTAAGGAGCAAGGGAAATACAAAATAGGCTGAAGTAAGGCATATGGTTGTTATCAGCGGGGCGGTAAGCGGCACACCCAGTAAATAATAAACGCCAAAAGCTAAAAGTCCGCAGGTTCCACCCGCCAAGCAAATTATGACGACAATTCTGCGCCGAACGGCCTGTCCGTCGTCTAACGCCTGCAGTGAGGGAGCTTTATCCAACATGTTATTGGAGGTTTGGTTCACGTGATTAATCTGCATTTGTTGGGTGAGAACAACCAATGAGATATCACAATATAGTAATAAACAACTATTAGTAATTAATACCGCCTGATGGCTATCGACAACAGTTTATCCTTTTGCTGTTTATTTGGGCTGGCGTATCGATGGTAACCAATTCGGCGGTGCCAAGCTCTCTAGTCGTCGCTCTCTAATTCGTCGTCCTAGGGTTTATGGAGTCTGTTCTCGGGTCGCCAAATGCGAGCGCGGGGATGGACCCAGGGTTCCAAATAACAGCTTTACTGTTTACCCTAAACCCTCGCAATGAATGCGAGTGTAACTGTAAGGCAAAGCTGATGAATAATGTTTTACGCGCCACTATCATGTCTGTTGCATTTTTGTTCAGTCAGGGTGCTGTCGCTCAAGACGCCGATGCATCTGAACCCTCATCCCCCCTCGCTAACATTCCCATCGCCAACACCAAATGGGTTAAGGGCTCCTACGACTACGGCTTCCTCGAGTCCGATGTCATTCGCGGGCACGAGGATTGGGTCATCACCCTGCATCCCGATGGCTCACGCACGGTCGAGGCTTTTGTGGATCTGCG
>CAYGSZ010000460.1:0-2080 GCA_964352705.1 uncultured Rhodobacterales bacterium | reverse complement strand
CGATATCCAAGCAGACTGTTAAAGGTGTATTGGGCGGAAAATCGAAAGGTGTGTTCCAAGGACGTGTACATGTGGCTCGAGAAGGGCAGCGCAGTGATGGACGGCAACTTCATAAAGCCATGCTGCTTAATCGTGGACCAGAGGTGGATTGCAAGCCGGAACTGGAAATCTATGCCGATGACGTTCAATGCGCCCATGGTGCGACAACCGGCGAGATGGATTCAGAGCACATATTCTATCTGTTAAGCCGCGGGATCGACGAGCAAACGGCTCGCGCTATGCTGGTTGAAGGTTTCTTGGATGATGTCATTTTTGATATTTCCGATGATGCCGTTAAAGCTTTGGTTCTGGATATGGTGAAGCGATGGCTTGTGAGGCAAAGCGCACTCATTTCGGAGGGCGTATGAACGCGATCTCAAAGCAGACAAAAGCAAAAGATATGCGTTCGTTTGATATTGAAGCTGTGCGTGCAGATTTTCCGATTCTGCAACGTACCGTTCACGGAAAGCCTCTCACATATTTAGACAGTGCGGCCTCAGCTCAGAAGCCCAAACAGGTGATCGACGTCATCCGTTATCAGTACGAGCATGAGTATGCCAATGTTCACCGTGGCGCGTATTCTTTAAGTGAAGCGCTGACCAGTAAATATGAAGAGGCGCGTGCAAAGGTGCGTGACTTTATCAATGCTGGATCGGATCGCGAGATTGTCTTTACCAAAGGGGCAACGGAAGCGATCAACCTGGTCGCCGCTACATTTGGTCGTATGCTTAAGGCAAATGATGAGGTTGTGATTACTGGCCTTGAGCATCATTCCAATATCGTGCCGTGGCAGTTGTTGAGGGATCAAGTCGGGATTACGCTTAAAGTTGTGCCAGTTTTGCCTGATGGCTCGGTTGACCTAAGTGACTTTGAGGCAGCGATTACCAGCAAAACCAAGCTGGTCTCTGTTGCCCATGTGTCCAATGCTTTGGGGACAGTTCTTCCGGTGAAAGACATCGTTCAGCTTGCTCATGCTGCAGGGGCCAAGTGCCTTATTGATGGCTGCCAGGGTGTGGTTCATGAGGCTGTTGATGTGCAAGCCTTGGACTGTGATTTTTATGCCTTTTCTGGCCATAAACTTTACGGACCAACCGGCATTGGTGTTCTGTATGGAAAACAAGATCTGTTGAACGAAATGCCGCCTTATCAGGGTGGCGGTGAAATGATCAGCACGGTTACGTTTGAGCGCAGCGAGTGGGCAGAGCTTCCAGCCAAATTTGAAGCCGGGACACCGCCAATTGTGCAGGCTGTGGGATTAGGAGCCGCAATAGACTACGTCAGTTCATTTGACCACGCGGCGGTAGCTGCCCACGAGCATGACTTACTAAATTATGCGACTGAACAACTCACAAGCATTAACAGTCTGAAACTTATCGGGACGGCAGAGCATAAAACGGCGGTGGCTTCTTTTGTCTTGGACGGGGCGCATCCGCATGATTTGGCGACGATCTTAGATCAGTCTGGTGTATGTGTTCGTGCCGGTCACCATTGTGCGCAGCCCCTTATGGATAGTTTTGGCGTCACCGCTACTTTGCGTGCTTCTTTCGGCATGTACAATAAGCGTAGTGAAGTAGATGTGTTGGTCGAAGCCTTAGGTCGGGCCAGAGAGATCTTGGGCTAATGGAAGCGGTCAGAAAAGATAGCGAACTGCTGGGATTGTACCAAGAGATCATCCTGGATCATGGTAAGTCGCCGCGTAATGCGGGCGTCATTGAAAATGCAGACTGTCGAAGTGACGGCAAAAACCCACTCTGTGGTGACCGGGTCGCCGTCACCACGGAACTCGACCAGGGAAAGTCCATTTCCGATATCAAGTTTGATGGCAAGGGGTGCGCTATTTCTATTGCGTCTGCTTCTATGATGACGGAAGCCGTAAAAGGTTTGAGCATTTCAGACACCCGATTGATTTTTGAAGCTGTGCGCACCATGTGTTCGAAAGATGCCTCTGTTGCCGATGCTGTGCAGGGTGTCGGTGATAAGTTGGCGCCAAGACTTGAAAAGCTTGCATCTTTGAGCGGGGTTCGCCAATTTCCGGCGCGAG
>CAYGSZ010000459.1:0-2093 GCA_964352705.1 uncultured Rhodobacterales bacterium | reverse complement strand
CTAGAATGAGCTTATGAAAGCCCTTCAGCAAATCGGACACGGCGACCCAAAAGACGCCTTTCGATTGATTGACCTGCCCGATCCAACTCCTGGCCCTAAAGACATTGTGCTGGAAATGCTGGCGGTTCCTGTGCACGGACTTGAAGTGCGCGATGCCATAGACCCCAGCCGTGTGGTCAAAACCGACCTACCCAAAATTCCAGGGCTGGAAGGCTGCGGCAAAGTTGTCGCCGTCGGGTCTGAGGTTGCAGGTTTTGCAGTGGACGACCTCGCCTTGCCGCCGCCGCGCTGCGGCACCTATCGGCAGTATATTTCAGCGCCCGCCGCTGAGTGCTACCCCGCTCCAAAAAATGCTGATCCACACCAACTGGCCTTAGTGCTAATCAACGGCATGACCTCGGCGCTGTTGTTTCAAGCCCACAACACATTGTCTCCTGGAGACTGGATGATTCACAACGCCGCCAATTCAAGCTGCGGGCGATGGCTGATCGCGCTGGCAAAAGACTCTGGGGTGAAAACGGTCAACCTGATCCGTCGCGAGGGCGTTGCCGCAAGCCTGTATGAGATCGGCGCTGATGCCTGCGTTTTAGATACCGGCGATGATCACCCAGGAGAGCTTGCGGCGCGCGTAAACGCGGCGACAGGGGGAGCAAATTTACGCTTAGGGTTTGACACCATCGCCGGAGACGCCTCGGGCCGGATGGCGCACTGCTTAGGCACAGAGGCCAAGCTGATCGTCTACGGTGATCTCTCCAAACAGCCGTGCAGCTTCATTTTCAGGGACCTGGCGCGCAAAGCTATACATGTGTCTGGCTATCGAAAATCAACCTACGAACAAAAACTCACGTCGCAAGAAAAACACAGCATCTATGAGCGGCTCTGCGGTTTGATCGCGTCAGAAAAAATGAGGATTCCCATCGCCAGGGCTTACGCTTTTGAAAATTATAGCGAGGCGTTTGCCCACGCTGCAAAAGGTGGCGCAGACCGGGACGGCAAAGTGCTGCTGCTTCCCAACGCTTAAAAGCAGTTCCTAGTAACGCGCGGCTTCGCCGTCATCAGATGTGCAGTTGGCTTCAACCCCCGCAATGCTGATGGCGATGCGATTGGCACCGGGCTCAGCAAAGGCGCGCACCAGGGGGAATATTTCGTTCTTTTCAGTCAGCGTCATCACGAACGTGTTACGGCTGGTGCCTGCGGGTGGCACGATGTTCAGCAGGGTGACATGCAAAACCTTCGGCGGATTATGGGTTGTCGAGAGTTCAAATTCGCCGCCTTGATCATGGGTTCTGAAGCCGAGATATCGCTCGAAGCCCTGTTCCTTGTCCGGGTTCCGCGCCAGCATCATGCAGGTGAAGGGCCGCGCTTTGCGGGCCACTTCCGGCACACCAAGATCATTGGCCATCAACGGCGTGCCGTCAGCGCTGAGGATCTCCGTCTGCGTGGTCATTGAGGTGTCTGTCAGAGTGATGGTGTCGCGCAAACGCACTTGCCTGTCGAAGCCTTGCGGCGTGTACAGACAGTCATCGGGGGTTTGAGTGCCGAGGAACATTTCACCCAAAGCTTGCCAGCGAATGGCGCAGCCATCCGGGAGTTTTTCCATATCTTTCGGCGTCAGTCCGGACAGCTTAGACGCATCATTATGGGCCCCGACAGCTTTGGCCGCATCGGCTTCACTGAAGGCATAGATGTCGGTTTTAACCCTACCTGCAGCAACGCTGTGAACATACAGCCGTTGGCGAAACAATTGATCGGCCGAGGGGCCTTGGTACTGCTCGACATAGGTGACGTACTCACCGAACGCAGGCAAATCGACGCGCTTGAAAATCTTGTGCTGGCGAGCGACCCAGCCCGCTTCGGGAAGATTAAAACGTTCCTGAAAATTGACCTGATTGGCGGTGTCGAACTGACCTTGCCACACGTTACTGAGGTTGTCCGCATCGCGGGCAAGCACCGCATTAAGATCAGGGCCGGTTTGCGCGTGAGCCGCAAACGAAAGGGCACAGGACAACAGGCCAGTCACAAAAAAGCGGTTCATAACGCTCTCCGAATCAGAATATCCATATTGGGAGTGTGCCCTAAAGGAGCGCATTTGC
>CAYGSZ010000458.1:0-2102 GCA_964352705.1 uncultured Rhodobacterales bacterium | reverse complement strand
TGTTTTGCGGTCGCATCGCGCAAGGCGATTTGATCTGCATCCTCCCGCAGTCCAACGGTACGTAGATAGGCGAGGACTGAGTCACTCAGCCCCATCGATGATGACGACATATTCTAGTCCTTCGTGAAACGCGGATTAAACCTGTGAAGGCTGGCGCAGTTTAGCTTGCGTCAGCCAACCCCATCTCATCAATTTTGACCTTGTAGGACCGGCTCACCGGCACTTTGAGTCCGCCCGCCATGGTCAATTCGTAAGTGCGGCCTGTTTTGTCTACGCTCTCAATCGCGCTGGTGTTCACCCAAAACGACCGATGCACTTGGATGCCCGCGCGGCGCGGCATTTCCTTTACGGCATCGCCAAATCTATACAGCACCATGGCTGATCCAAGTTTGGTCTGCACCTTGGTGTAATGTTCCTGGGCTTCCAGAACGATGATGTTGGTTCCAATGTCTTTGGGCAAACGGTCCATGAAAGGGGAAGAGACCGTCGCACTCGCCACAATCGGCGCAATTTTTTCTTCCGCAAGCGTGGACGTAGGGGGGCCGCTTTGTGATGGTGGCATAAAACCATATAGGCGCACTGAAAACGCACGCCAGAATATAAGATTAAAGGACACCCACACGATTTCGTTTGTTAGCAGAGCGAGCAGAGATTCCTTCAGATAGACAGGATCCCCAAAGCGCCAGGGCCATAAGGGATAAAACTGCGATCCTTCGGCGAGATAGGGCACAAACAGGGGCTGCCAAAGCAGCGAAAGCGGCCCATTGATAAATATGGTGATGATCGGTCCGCAGGCCAGCACCAGTAAAAAATGTGGCTTCCACGGACGCAACGCGAAGACAACCAAGTAAGTGACCGCGATAGTCGTCCACCACGACATCAGCCCGCGAAACATGTAGCGCATCATATAAGCCTCTTTAGAGACCATACGCGCACTGCCCGCTTCATTGATGCCAGAGATCAGGCCAAGCACAATAGGAATGGCGAACAAATAGACGAGCAACAGAGGCAGCGTAATGCGAAACGGATCGTCTGCTGCAAATCTGTGGCGATCATGGCTCATTTCACTCATGCGTCATTATGCTGGCCAAAACTTGGGCTTTTCCTCTGTTAAAACTGGCTTTCTTGAGCCAAAAAACTGCCCATTCATGCATCATGAAGGCCCTAAACGTATAATATTGCCGTTTTTTGACCGTTTATGAAGCTTAGGGCGTCAAAAAGTAAAAACCATTGTCTGCTCATTCTCAATGATGGCAAATACCATCGTAACTTTTCCGTCACGAGGGGAACAAAATGACGAAATCCAAATCACTTCGAAGCAAATTAGCCCTGCACTCCAGTGTTTTAGCGCTCTCCGGGCTCGTTTTTGCCGCCCCAGAGGCTTTTGCCCAGCAAGTCGCTGTTGAGGAAATCGTTGTTACCGCCCGGAAGCGGGCCGAATCACTTCAAGACGTGCCCCTTAGTATTACTGCATTTTCCGCAAACATGATCGAGAAAGCGGGTATCCGCTCTGTCGCCGATGTTGCCAAACTGACCAGCAGCTTGGTGTTTGAAACCTCTTTTGTGCCGCAGGACACCCGCCCGGTGATTCGCGGTCTTTCCGCAACCCGTGGCCGCCAGCCCATCGGCGTGCTGCTTGATGGCATCGATATTTCTTCAGAATCCCTGCTCACCGGTGGTGGCGGGATCGGTATGAACCTGCGTTTGGTCGATGCCGAGCGTATTGAAGTTGTCAAAGGTCCGCAAAGTGCACTTTATGGTCGTGTCGCCTTTGGCGGCGCTATCAATTACATCTCCAAAAAACCTGGCGACGAATTCGAAGGCCGCCTGTTTGCTGATGTTGGCGACCACGGACAGGCCGAACTCACAGGGTCTGTTGCCGGTCCAGTGTCCGATACAGTTGGCGTCCGCCTCAATGCTACATATGCGCAGCACAATGGCTTCTATGACAATTCCATAACCGGTGAGGGCATTGGCGGCTACGAAAGCTATGGCGCGGCCTTGTCAGCCTCATTCCAAGCCAGTGAAAACTTTACGGTTGATGTGCGGGGCTCCTACTCAAAAGACGAAAATGAGCCTGCCGCTCAATACTTCCTTGGTGC
>CAYGSZ010000457.1:0-2106 GCA_964352705.1 uncultured Rhodobacterales bacterium | reverse complement strand
CAACAACACCCAGCCAGACGGCATCCAGTATCAAAAACACCGTGGCCGTGGCCGCATAGGCGATGGCGTAGCGCTTCATGCGCGGCTCTTACCCCAACCGTCTACCGGTTTTCCAGGCGCTTAAATTCATTCAGCCGATCCCTGTAACGGCCGTCAGGAACCTCAACCTCGTCATCGTAGGTGTGGAAAATCTCATTGAGGCAGGTTGCTGTGCCCATGCACTCCAAGGTAAAGCGGGCGAGGGCATCGCGGGTGATGCCGCCACGTTTGGATTGATCGGTGGTCATGGCGGCCTTGCCGGACTCTTTCAGGTCCGCTGGCAACAGCATCAGATTGCGGATGATGGTGTAGGGCACGCCGCTTTCCATCAGGTGACGCTCGCCAAGGTCTTTGGCTGTCAGTGTCTCAGCCATAGCATTCCAATTATCTTCCGGGTAAATCAAACGGCTCAAACCGGCACCGACAGAGCCATGGAGAATGAATTGCTCCACACCGGTTTCTGCAGCCCATTTGGCCATGTACTTCATGCTATCGATGTAGAAGTTGGGGTTCACATCACCATCACGGGCCAGGGCATCAATCACCACTTTGTACGGCCCGGATTTCAGCGCCGCCTCCACATCGCTTTCAGTCAGCACATCGCCGGTGACAAAAGACACGCCCAGGGGCTCCAGTTCCGAGCGATCAGAGGTGGGCCGCACGAACACGGTCACGTCTTCGTCGGCCGCAACCAAATCCATGACGATTTCAATGCCCAGCTTGCCGGTGCCACCAAACACCAGCACGCCTTCATTGGCGCTGGAGAGCGTGGGGGCGGAAAACGCCGACAGGATGAAGGCCAGCCCGGCAGCAGCAGTCGACTTCAAGTTGATCATGAATGCACCTATTTGGTTTAAATTTGCCAGAGTTTGCCTCGTGGGAGCGCGACAAACAACGAAAACCGCACAGCAGAGAACACATCCGCGTGAACCCTGGCCTCAGGGTTGAAAACGCGCCAAACATTGCGCTTCAAGCCCCACAACGGTAAACCCACTGCACCAAGTCATACCCCACCAATCAACACTCAAAAGTTCAGACCTATGCTCGAAAAAACCTACAATCCGGCAGACGTGGAAGAAAAGCTCTACGAGGAATGGGAACGCTCCGGTGCCTTTGCCGCCGATACGCAATCCAACAAAGCGCCGTACACAATTATGATGCCGCCGCCTAATGTCACGGGCAGCCTGCATATTGGCCACGCGCTGACCTTCACCTTGCAGGATGTGTTGATCCGCTATCGCCGCATGAAAGATCGCGACGCCCTGTGGCAGCCGGGCACCGATCATGCGGGCATCGCCACGCAGATGGTGGTCGAGCGCCAGCTGGCCGAGCAGGGCATTCATCGCCGGGATTTGGGCCGCGATAAGTTCATCGAAAAAGTCTGGGATTGGAAAGCCGAGTCCGGCGGCACCATTATCCGTCAGTTGCGCAGGCTTGGCGCGTCGGCCGATTGGGAGAAGGAACGCTTCACCCTGGATGAAGGTCTGTCCAAGGCCGTGGCCAAGGTATTCGTACAACTCCATAAAGAAGGTCTGATCTACCGCGACAAGCGGCTGGTCAACTGGGACCCTAAACTGCACACTGCGATTTCAGACCTTGAGGTCGAGCAACGCGAAACCACGGGCAAAATGTGGTTCTTCAAATATCCGGTTGAAGGGCAAGAGGGCGTCTTTATTACCGTCGGCACCACCCGGCCAGAAACCATGCTCGGCGATACCGCGGTGGCCGTGCACCCTGACGATGAGCGCTACACCGCTCTGGTTGGCAAAAACTGCGTGCTGCCGTTGGTCGGGCGTAAAATTCCGATCGTTGCCGATGACTATGCCGATCCTGAAAAAGGCACCGGCGCGGTGAAGATTACCCCAGCCCATGACTTCAACGACTTTGAGGTCGGCAGGCGGCATAATCTAGAGCGCATCAATGTGCTCGATGAGAATGCCGCACTCAACGAAAACGCGCCAGACGCCTATCGCGGCCTGGATCGCTTCGCGGCCCGCAAAGCCATCGTCGCCGCCATGGACGAGCTGGGCCTGCTAGACAAGATCGAAGACAACCAGATGGTCATTC
>CAYGSZ010000456.1:0-2106 GCA_964352705.1 uncultured Rhodobacterales bacterium | reverse complement strand
GAAGGCAATCAGATTGCCATGGCCCAGCAATTGTTTGACGACTTGCTTGAGTATAGCGATGGCACGCCAGCTACCGCTGAGCAAATGTCTAAAGACGTTACGGCCTTTTTGCATTGGGCGGCTGAGCCTAAGCTGGAAGAGCGCAAGCGCACAGGCGTTCGGGTGATGTTGTTTACCTTCGTCTTTACGGTGCTGGCCTACTTCCTCAAGCGTCGCATTTGGGCCGACGTTGAACATTAGGCGCGAGCCCTAAGATTGAGCAGTAGGCTCAGCTAAAAATCAGACTTTTATGAACCGCCGGTGTCAAAACCGGCGGTTTGTTTTATAGGCAAGACTTTATAGATTCTTGTGCGGCTTAGACGTTAAAGAGGAAGTGCATGATATCGCCGTCTTTGACGAAATACTCTTTGCCTTCCTGGCGCATTTTTCCGGCGTCTTTAGCGGCCTGTTCACCACCCAAGCTTACAAAATCATCGTAGGCAATTGTCTCGGCCCTGATAAAGCCGCGCTCAAAGTCTGTGTGAATCGCACCTGCAGCCTGCGGTGCCTTAGATCCACCTCTCACGGTCCAGGCGCGGGCTTCCTTAGGGCCGACGGTAAAGAAGGTCAGAAGATCAAGAAGTTCGTAGCCAGCCCGAATGACTCGAGTCAGACCCGTTTCCTCAAGCCCTAACGTTTCAAGAAAATCCTGGCGTTCTTCCGGGTCGTCCAACTGCGAAACTTCGGCCTCAATGGCAGCAGACACGACAACGCAAAGCGCATTCTGAGCCGCCGCCATCTCTTCGACTTTGGCAGACAGGGCATTTCCGTTGGCCGCGTTGCTTTCTTCAACGTTGCAGGCGTAAAGAACTGGTTTGGCCGTAAGCAGTTGTAGCTGCCTGAAGATTTTCCGTGCACTTTCGTCATCTGGTCGCGCGGTTCGTGCAGGCTTGCCCTCTCTTAAGGCGTCTAATACCGGGTCGATAACAGCGATCTGATCTTTGGCGTCTTTATCGCCAGACTTTGCTTTTTTGGTCAGCGCGTCGGCGCGTTTCTCCAGGCTTTCGAGGTCCGCGATCATGAGTTCGGTTTCAACAGTTTCTGCATCTCGGACAGGGTCAATAGAGCCGTCCACATGAGTTATGTTGCCATCATCAAAGCAGCGCAACACGTGCACGATGGCGTCAACTTCTCGGATGTTGGCAAGAAACTTGTTGCCCAGACCTTCACCTCGGCTGGCTCCTTTGACCAGCCCCGCAATATCGACGAATTCAAGCTGGGTTGGGATTGTCTCTTTGGATTTTGCGATGCCAGATATTTTGGTCAGGCGTGGGTCTGGAACGGCAACCCGACCAACGTTTGGGTCAATAGTGCAAAACGGAAAATTTGCAGCCTGGGCCGCTGCCGTAGAGGTCAGAGCGTTGAACAGCGTTGATTTCCCAACATTGGGCATGCCAACGATTCCACAGTTAAATCCCACAGTTAAATCCCATCGTGCTTATCCTTCGGTTTTAGGGGTGATATTGTCTCGCGGTGAGGGCGGGGTGGCTACACCCTGCATCTTCTGGGCGACCTGAGTCATGTAACGGTTATCCTCTCCGCTCACCAGCAAGGGGGCCGCATCTGCTGCGGCATCGACCAGTGTGTTGACCCAGTCTTCATCAGATTTCGCAAAGTCTTGGAGGACATATCCGGAGACACGGTTTTTATCACCCGGATGTCCAACGCCGAGACGAATGCGCCAGAAGTCCTCGCCAATATGGCTCACCAGACTACGTATGCCGTTGTGCCCCGCGTGCCCGCCACCCTGTTTGACCCTGATTTTGCCAGGGGCGAGTTCGATCTCATCGAAAAAAACCAGAACGTCTTCCAGGGCAATTTTATAGAAGGTCATGGCTTCACTGACAGCGCGACCGGATTCATTCATGAAGGTCATAGGTTTAAGAAAGGCGACGTTGGTGCCGTCTATCTGTCCTTGAACCGTGTGACCTTGAAATTTGGTTCGCCACGTACCTGGCTGGTATTGATCGACAATGCGGTCAACGGCCATAAAACCCAGATTGTGTCTCGTGTTGGCGTATTTGGCGCCCGGATTGCCCAGGCCAACCAGCAGGCGCATGGCAGTCT
>CAYGSZ010000455.1:0-2108 GCA_964352705.1 uncultured Rhodobacterales bacterium | reverse complement strand
GTTTTTCATTCCCGGAAACAAATTCCAGGTGATCGGTGCCAAGCACGGTGAGAAAACCATGGAAGATCTCATCTCCGCTCAAATGGATGACGTGTTTTTCCCCATCACAGTTACCGACATGGGGGCGTCGATCACCTTCAAAGATATGGTCGAAGAAACCATGATGATTGATGACGATATCGAAGTGCGCAGTATGTTGCTCTCACACCCAGGAAACTGCTTGGGATACCGGGTTATATTTGGCGGCAAGTCCGTCTGCTACGTCACCGACAACGAGCTGTATACAAAAGAGTCCGGATTCCAAAACAAGTCCTATGAAGCCAAACTGATTGAGTTTGTCGCAGGCACAGACATCCTGATTACCGACACCACCTATTTTGACGATGAATACAACAAGCGCATTCACTGGGGGCATTCCTCTGTCGGCCGGGTGGTTGAGATTGCGGCGGCGGCGAATGTGAAACACTTGCACCTGTTCCATCATGATCCCGATCAATACGATGATGACATCGATAGAAAGCTGAGTGTGGCTCAGGAAAAAATGGCCGCGCTCAACCCCTCCACACGCGTTGAAGCCCCCGCAGAGGGCGCTGTTTTTCAGCCATAAACTGCCAACTCCTATTTGGACAGATCGGTCTGAGAACGCTAGTCTGCTCCAACTCATCCTGGGATTGGAGGACGATGTCATGTCAGACAGCAAGTATGCAAATGCCACTTATGGCGAGTTGAGTATTGGCTTCGGCGAACGCCCGGCTGTGGTGGTGGTCGATTTTCAATTGGGTTTTACTGATCCGCAATACACGCTGGGTGGGTCTCCTCACGTGCATGCTGCTGTTGAACAGACCTCAAAGCTGTTGGATGTGGCCCGCGCGGCTAATATTCCGGTGGCCAGCTGCCGCGTCGGCTGGGGCTCGAAGCGGGATATGGGCCATTGGAAAATCGCCTGTCTCTACGAAGACTGGTTTTACGACGATCCGCAGACAGCCATGGACCCCCGCGTGTATGATCCGGACTATGACTTCAACTTTTGGAAACATGCGCCCTCGATTTTTTTTGGGACACCGCTGACCAATTTCCTAAATAAAAATTGCGTCGATACCGTCATTGTCACCGGCTGCACCACATCGGGCTGTGTGCGGGCATCCATCAACGATGCGTTTTCTTACGGGTATCGGGTGATCGTGCCGCACGACTGCTGCGGCGATATGGATGAAGGCCCCCACAATGATAATCTGCGCGACGTGGGCCGACGCTATGCCGATGTCATGGACGCGGCCGATGTTATGAAACACCTCGCAAAACATAAAGGACGCATCGCGGCAGAATAGCCCGGCACGTAAAATTCATGGACCTAATGTTCGACCCCTACATCATTCTAAAATTTCTGCACATCATCATGGCCGGGCTTTGGCTTGGTATGGATATGGGGGTGTATAACTGCGGCATGAAGCTGCGTGATGCATCGCTGTCGATTGAAACCCGCGCGACCATGGGCAAAGTGTCAGGCTTTTTGGATATGGGACCGCGCTCGGCTGTGATTGTTTTGCTGATGCTGGGCATCACCATGACATCACTGGGCGGCTGGGGGTTTCAGGGCGGCTACGGCACTGATCTGGCCATAGCCGCCGCTGTTGTTGGCGTCGTCTGGCTCGGGGGGCTGTGGCATCAGTATTGGGTGGATCACCCCAACTTGGGGGAAACACGACCCGAGGCGCACTTGAAATTCCAGGCCCTGTTCCGCAAGTACGACATTCGCATGCGCGTGGTGGTGACCAGTATTCTTCTGGTCACGGCGATTTGGTCCTTAACCGGCGATGGCCCCATCGTCGCATCCTGGCTGGCGGTGAAACTGGTGTTGTTCGCGGTGATTGTCAGCTGCGGCATTGGCATTCGGATGTACATTCCTCACGCGCGGGCCTCGATTGCGGACATCTTTAAAAACGGATCGACGCCCGAGCGCGAGGCCACCCTGGCGCAGAACCGGGGCAAGATGCTGTTCTTCGTCAAGACCATCTGGACGCTGGTGGCCGTGATTATCTGGATTTCCGTCGCCAAGTTTTAGGGCCGTTGCTCTGCGTTATCGCCTCAGGCAGCGAAACCAAAGAAGT
>CAYGSZ010000454.1:0-2108 GCA_964352705.1 uncultured Rhodobacterales bacterium | reverse complement strand
CACGAACGCGGGCCTCTATAACGGTTTCCCCCCGGTCCTTCAACTCCTGAAGGCGTCTTTTAATGCGCATTTCCAGATCAGCGGTCACGAAGATCTTTACCGGAGCATTCGGACACACCACAGTTCCAATGTCCCGACCGTCCAAGATTGCTCCCTTAAAAGCTGGTCCAGGCTGATCTGCTACGGTCCGCTGAAAATCAAGGAGAACGGCCCGAACCGACGGCAGAAAAGCCACGTGAGAGGCGGCAACCCCGGCTTCCTCAGTGCGTAAATCCTCTGGTGTAAACTGTGATAAATCTAAGTTTTCTGCGGCTTTCACAGCGGCGGCCTCGTCCGTAGGATCAGCCTCAGCCCGTAAAACCGACAACCCCGTTGCACGATAGAGACTGCCCGTATCCAGATACCTCAGATGCAAGATATCGGCCAGTTTACGGGCCAATGTGCCTTTCCCAGACGCGGCAGGGCCATCAATAGCAATCAGCAGATTCTCAGGGGCCGTCATGCCTCATGATCCGCCACAGAGGATATAGCAGACGACATATCAGCCCCAATGGCCGCCATATGCATCATAAATTCGGGATAGCTGGTGGCAATGGCGCGGGCATCATCAATAGAAATCGCGTTTTGCGCAGCCATGCCAAGCACCAGAAATGACATCGCGATACGGTGATCAAGATGGACCGGAACAACAGCGCCGCCCGGCACGGGGTCGCCGCTACCCGCAACCACTAAAGACTCGCCCTCTATGGCGTTGCGCACCCCACAGGCTGTGAGGCCGTAAGCGATAGCGGCAAGACGATCACTTTCTTTTACCCTCAGTTCACCCAGCCCGTTCATCCGTGTTTCGCCTACAGCACAGGCCGCCGCCATGGCAAGAATAGGATACTCATCAATCATCGACGGCGCGCGGTCTGCCGGCACAGAAATGCCTTTCAGAGTGCTTGATTTAACGCGCAAATCGCCAACCGGCTCGCCAGCCTCATCCCGCTGGTTCTCTATGGTGAGGTCCGCGCCCATTTCCACAAGAGTATCGAATAAACCGGTGCGCTGTGGATTGAGGCCAACGTTGAGAAGAGTGATATCCGATCCTTTGGTAATCAGGGCCGCAACCGCCAGGAAGGCCGCCGAAGACGGATCGCCAGGCACAACGACAGGACGACCGTGCAATTCAGGCTGACCGATGACCGTGACGGCTAAAGCCCCTGGCTTGCCACTGACCGGCTCCGATGTCACTTCGGCCCCAAAATAGCGCAGCATGCGCTCGGTGTGATCGCGTGTCGCCGCAGGCTCAATAACTGTGGTCGCGCCCCGGGCTTGCAACCCGGCCAGCAGGACGGCTGATTTAACCTGGGCAGACGCCACCGGGCTCTCATACACCTGGGGCAAGGGCTCGCCGGTGCCAATAACCGTCAACGGCAAGCGGCCACCGCTGCGGGATTCAAACCTGGCCCCAATCAAAGACAAAGGATTAACAACCCGGTCCATCGGTCGTGATCTCAGGGACGCATCGCCGGTCATCACCGCCGTCATGCGGTGGCTCGCCAGCAGCCCCGTAAGCAAACGCGCGCCGGTGCCCGAATTGCCCATATCGAGCTCGGACTCTGGTTCGCTCAGCCCCCCGACCCCGCGGCCATGCACCACCCATGTTGCAGTTGCAGTTCCAGCCCCGGTATCGCCTTCGTGCCTTACAACCTGGGCCCCCAGCGCGCGCATGGCTTTTGCCGTGTTGAGCACGTCTTCGCCCTCAAGCAAGCCTACGATGCGGGTTTCGCCAATGGCCAGCGCTCCGAACATAAGAGCACGATGGGAAATAGATTTGTCCCCGGGCACCCGCACGCGTCCAGACAGATTTTGCACCTGCTGAGACGTCGCGATGTAAGCATCATTTGTGGTCATGAAACTCTGCTGAGATATAAGACGATAGAAAATCTCTGGGTTAAGTGTACGTCGTTCATTGCGATCATTAATTGCCCGTTATGGCGCGGGGTCATACCACAAGGGAGTAACTAATCCTAGCAGGTGACCCCAATAACTGGGCCAAAAATACGCTCAGCCGACGGTGGGAAACACCCTGAAGCATGGGTGTGAAACACCGTGAGGCATGGGTG
>CAYGSZ010000453.1:0-2117 GCA_964352705.1 uncultured Rhodobacterales bacterium | reverse complement strand
CACCCTCGGGCTTGACCCGAGGGTCCAGGGTTAAACACTGGGCTCACGAAGTTAAAATCTCGAAATAAACCAGCGTTTTAACACCATACTTTTTGGTAAAACCTCCAACCACACCGTGTTTGTGTTCCCAAACACGCCGCACCAAATCGCTGGCTAAGATATAAACGGCAAACGTTTTGGTCTTCCATTTGGCTTCCTCTTGGGCTGACTCTGTTCCTGCGCTATACCGGGGCAAACCACATGAGTTCTGTTTATGCCCGCATCTGACTCCACCACCTCTGACTCCAACGCTGCGCCTTCAACGCTCGTCATCCGTCGGCCGGACGATTGGCATGTCCATCTGCGCGACGGGCCGATGCTGGCGGCCGCCGTGGGCTACACCGCGCGACAGTTTGCCCGCGCCATCGTCATGCCCAATCTCAATCCGCCGGTCACCACTGTGGCCGCGGCGGGTGCCTATCGCGCGCGTATTCTGGCCGCTTTGCCGTCCGGTGTGGAGTTCACCCCGTTGATGACCGCCTACCTGACGGATGATATCGACCCCGCCGAGGTCGAGCGCGGCTTCACCGAAGGCGTGTTTACGGCGGCCAAGCTCTATCCCGCCAACGCCACCACCAACTCGGCCTTTGGCGTGACGGATTTTCAGAAACTCTATCCGGTGTTTGCGGCCATGGAGCGCCTCGGCATGCCGCTCTTGCTGCACGGCGAAGTCACCGAAAAGCATGTGGATATTTTCGACCGTGAAGCCGCGTTTATCGAGCAGACCCTGAGCAAACTCATCGCCGATTTTCCGGCGCTTAAAATCGTGTTCGAGCACATCACCACGGAAGACGCAGCCACCTTTGTCGCTGAGGCAGGCCCAAACCTGGGCGCGACGATCACGCCCCATCATTTGATCATCAACCGCAACGCCATTTTTGACGGCGGCATCCGTCCGCATTTTTATTGCCTGCCCATTGCCAAACGTGAAAAGCACCGCCTGGCGCTCCGCAAAGCGGCCACCTCGGGCCATGCGAAATTCTTTTTGGGCACCGACTCCGCCCCCCATGCGGTCGGCGATAAGGAATCCGCCTGCGGCTGTGCCGGGATTTTCAACGCGCCGGTCGCGCTGGAGTCCTATGCCGCCGTGTTCGAGGAAGAGGGCGCGCTGGACAAGTTTGAGGCGTTCGCGTCCGAGAACGGTCCGCGCTTTTACGGCCTGCCGCTCAACACCGGCACGGTCACCTTAGAGCGCACCGCCTGGCAGGTGGATGACAGCCTCCCTGCCGCCGGCACCCAGGTGGTGCCCTTTCAGGCGGGCCAAAAGCTGGCGTGGACGTTTAAGGGTCAGATTGCAAAATAAGGTTGCGATCAGCCCGTTCTGCGCGGAGGGTTAAGAATGTGATCAAAGCCTCTTTCGAAAACATGCTTACCGGCGGACATCCCAACTCTTTGGGCAATACCGTTCAAGTTGTTGAAATCGTGCTGAAAGCGCCCGATCGCTTTGCGGAATTGTTCAATTGTTACGGCAGTGAGAATCCCATAGTCCGACTGCGTACCTCCAATGCTATGAAGCGGGTCGAAGCTGAAAATCATGCCCTGCTGGTGCCCTACATTGATCGGTTCATCACCGAAATCGGCGCGCTTGATCAGGCGTCAGCGCAATGGACTTTGGCGCAATTGTTTCTCAGATTGGCGGACGACATGAGTCCATCGCAGCGCGCGGGCGCGCTCAAGATCATGAAACGAAACCTCGCCAACCATGAGGATTGGATTGTCCTGAACACCACCATGGAGACCCTCAGTATTTGGGCGAGCGAGACAGTGTCTCTGAAAAAATGGCTGTTGCCTCATTTGCAACGCCTGTCGGCTGACAGCCGGAAGTCGGTTGCGGCCAAGGCAAAGAAACATCTAAAGGCCCTCGGAACACCATAAGTATAAACACCATGAGTATAAAAGTTATTGGGTGACCTTCGAAACAAACCCCGTCACCGCCTCCACCCATTCCTCCGGTTTTTCATCCACAATATCAATCGTGCCGCCCTCGATTTCCGCATAGGCAAAGTCGGGGCGCAGGGTCATGGTGTCTTGGGCATTTTTGTAAATCGCATCGCCCGTGTTGGTCAGCACCAGGGTGG
>CAYGSZ010000452.1:0-2118 GCA_964352705.1 uncultured Rhodobacterales bacterium | reverse complement strand
GTATTAAACAGAGACGCCCTGATCGAAGCCCTGACCCACGGCGAGTGTGTCGAGTTGATGGACGGTGCCATGCGCGCTGTCTCCCGTCGCGATGTGGAAATGCCCCTGCGCCAGTTCATGGCTGTGCCCGATACCAAAGGCAAGCTGGGTATGATGCCGGGTTACATCGGCCAAACTGATCAACAAGAAGCCTGCTTCGGCATTAAAGTTGTCAGCAAGTTTCCGCGCGCGCCGGGCAGTCCGCTGTCCAGCCATGTCGGCGCGGTGCTGTTGTTTGAAACCAAAGACGGTATGCCCATAGCGCTCATGGATGGTCGCGAACTGACCGCCATTCGCACTGCGGCCACCACGGCCATGGCGACCCGCACCCTGGCGCGTAAGGATGCGTCGTCGCTCACCTTTATGGGCTGCGGCGAAGAGGCCCGGCATCACATTCAGGCCATTTTGCCGGTCCGTCCCATCAATAAAATTATCGTCTGGGGTCGCAATGCCGAGCGCGCGCAGGCCTTTGCCGATGAACAAACTTTACCCGACGGTGTAACCATTGAAGTTGAACCCGAGGCCGAAAAAGCAGTGTTTGAGGCTGAAATTCTCTGCACGGTCACGTCCTCGACCCAGCCTATTCTGAAAGGCGCATGGTTGCGCGCCGGTGTGCATGTCAATCTCGTGGGGGCTGCGGTCCGCACCTCTGCCGAAGCCGACAGTGATGTCGTCAGTCGCAGTAAATTCTATGTGGATTATCTGCCGTCCGCGCTGGAACAAGCGGGCGAGTTGGTCAATGCCATCGAGGCCGAGGTTGTCACGCGCGATCATGTGGTCGGTGAAATTGGCGCGGTGCTCAATGGCGATGTGCCCGGTCGTATGACCGAAGACGAGATCACCGTGTATAAGTCCTTGGGTGTGGCGGCGCAGGATCTCGCCGCCGGGCTGGCCGCCGCCAAGAACGCAGACGATCGCAACATCGGCCTCTCACTCGATTGGTAATGCGGTTCAGCAAACTAAGGATTTCTAAGTGACCACTTTAAAGCAACGTTTGGCGCAGCCCGAGATTGTTGAAGCCCCCGGCATTTACGATGCGCTGACAGCAAGCCTCGCCCAAAAAGCAGGTTATGAAGCCGTGTTTGTCTCCGGCTCTGCCGTCGCCTTCAGTCAATTGGGCCGGCCCGATATTGGGCTGGTTACGATGACCGAAATGGCCCAGGTGGTCGATCGGGTGCGCGACCGTGTGGACATCCCCTTGTTTGTCGATGCGGACTCCGGGTTTGGCAATGCGTTTCATGTGCGCCGCTGCGTGCGCCTGTTTGAACGGGCAGGGGCGTCGGGCATTCAGATCGAAGATCAGATCAACACCAAGCCCGCCGCCGAGGTTAACCAACGGCCACTGGTGTCCACCGAAACCATGGTCGGTAAAATCAAAGCGGCGCTGGATGCGCGCACCTCGGAAGACACCATCATCAGTGCCCGCAGCGATGCCATGTTTTCAGAAACCATCGACCAAGCCATGGACCGCGTGGTCGCTTACGCCGACGCCGGGGCCGACATGGTATTCCTCGAAAACCTCAACGATGCAGGTCATCGCAAGCGCCTGTGCGATACTTTGAAAGACCGCGTGACGCTATTGTTTAACCTGCTGAAACCAGGTGCGTTGCAAGCGCCCACACCAAAAGATTTGCAAGAGCTTGGCTATAGCGTTGTGCTGTTTCCGCAAGCGGTCATCGGTCCGGCGGCCAATGCGGCGTGGCAATCACTGAATAAACTCAAAGGCAAAAGCGTCTCCGCTGACCCGCAAGCGGTGACCGACCTCATCGACGCGGCACAACAATCGAAGTGCTGATCAACCGGAGTCCGATGATGATGTTTAGCACCATGCCTTTCACCTCACTCTTGTTAAGTGCTCGCACGCTCTTGGCAAGTGCCCGCGCCATGGTTTTTGCCCTCGGTGCGGTTGCTGTATCAACCCCTGTCGCCCCGCCAGCCTCTGCCGCCGAAGTCGAATGGCGCTTTGCCCATTACCTGCAAGAAGAGCACTTTTTTGCAGCCGGTTGGTTAACCGAGTGGGTTGCGGAATTGGAGCGCCGCTCCGAAGGCCGGATCAAGGTTGACGTTCACCCCAACAAT
>CAYGSZ010000451.1:0-2121 GCA_964352705.1 uncultured Rhodobacterales bacterium | reverse complement strand
GTCTCGTATTCGACCAATTCATAGCGGGAGTTTTTGAGAAAGCCGTCGACGGTGACTTTAACAAAGGTGAAGTCTTCCGGCAGGCACCACACATCTTCGCGACGGGGGGTGCCGTCGGGCTGTGGTTTCAGCACAAAGTGATAATGATCCACCTCAAAGGTGCCAGCGGGAACTGTGATTTCTTCCCGACCGTCGTAGTGCACGGTCACCTGGCCGACCGTCAAAAACGGCCCGCTGGCGCCGTTGGGCATAGGGGATGTGGACAGCACATTGGTCAGGGTTTGGGGGTTTTCGCTGTTGCTGTGATCATACCCGGCACAGTGAAACACGTCGCAGGTGAGTGGGTGAACGGTCAGGCTATGGGCAGGGCCGTCCAAATTTATCTGTTGCGAGACCCGCCCCAGCGTGGTGTTGAGCACTTCGCATTCTGCTTCCGAGCCATCGACCCGGACCCAGCCTGTGCCCAGAAACTTGCGGTTCACATGCAGCCGGTTGAAGCAGTCTAGGGGCCGCCAGTTCTCGTCCATCGTGTAGGTGACTTCGCGCAGCACTTCTGTGTCGTCGATCTCGCAATGCGCGCGCAGCGTACGCTGGCCGTCTTCGTGAAAGGTCATGGAAAACCACTCGCGGCCCCGCTCCTGGTTATCTCCCCCGATGTATAAAATTTTGCCTCTGACGTTGCGGTGATCCATAGCTACTTCCTCTGTCTACACGCTCTGTTTAAGCCTCAAGAAGATCATGAATTACGCCCGGAGAACAGACCACGCATCCATCCGTCAGGCCTCAAACTTCGCCCTAAAATTATCACCACAATGACAGGTGCTTTTTGTTTCAATTTCGATATGATACGCGCCATCAGCGGCGGAACCCGCCGGGATGCACTGGGGACCCCAATTTTTTAGAGGACAGACTGATCATGAAAGTTTATGGCGCGATTTTATCACCCTACGTTTGCCGCGTAATACTAGCTCTGCGCTACAAAGGCGTTGCTTATGAAACTCTGATGCCGAAAGACGGCATGAAAAGCCCTGAGTATCTGAAGCTCAATCCAATGGCGAAAATGCCCGTGATCAAAGACGGCGCAACCGTGTTGCCAGAGTCTTCCGTTATTGTCGAATACATTGAAGCCAAGCACCCAAAGAAGCCAATCATTCCGGGCACAGCCAAAGGCGCCGCAACAGCGCGTTTGATCGCCACGATTTCAGACCTCTACATCCAATCCAAAGTCTCGCCCCTGTTCAGACAACGCGATCCTAAAACACGCGATAAAGCTGTTGTCGATGCGGCCCTGGCTGACGTGCAACATGGCCTCAGTGTTCTTGATGGATATCTGGTTGCTGGCGGACCTTGGGCTATGGGCAAGCGCTTCACCATCGCCGATTGCTATGCCATGCCTGCCCTGTTCTTCGTCAATCTCGTGGTTCCGCTGTTTGGCGTCAAAGACCCCTTTGCCGACCACAAGAAGGTGAAAAAATACTGGAACGGCATGAAGCGTGACGCCCTGACCAAGCAAGCCATGAAAGAAATGACCGCCATGGCGAAACAGTTCTTTGGCATGTAGGCCGGATTTTTAAAGGAAAAAATGACGATGAAAATCTTTGGAAGCCCCCTGTCGCCGTTCGTGGCCCGGCTGATTCTGGCCTGCGATCACAAAGGCGTCAAATACACCTGTGAAATGCCGGAAGGCGGACTGAGAACGCCGGAATACCTGAAATTGAACCCGTTCGGTAAAATCCCGACGATCAAAGACGGGGCCACAGTTCTTTATGAATCTGGCGTTATCCTGCCCTATCTGGATGATAAATTTCCAAAAAAGAAAATCATTCCCGCAGCGGCGGCAGCAGCCGGTAAAGCCCGCCTGATTGCCTCCGTCACTGACCAGTATGTGCAGGAACCAGCGTTGGGTCTGTTCCGGCAAATTGTGGGCCGTGCACCGAAAGACAAAGCGGCGTCAGACAAAGCTCTGGCCGATATTGAAGTCGGGCTGGACGTGCTCAACGGCTACATGAAGCCCGGTGGGCCCTGCGCCACAGGCAACAGCTTCACCATTGCGGATTGCTACCTGATCCCGGCCCTGTTGTTTGTGACTTCGGCAGCGCCGCTGTTTGGCTTGAAAGATCC
>CAYGSZ010000450.1:0-2121 GCA_964352705.1 uncultured Rhodobacterales bacterium | reverse complement strand
TTTTATTGGGGAATTTGGTGGAGCCGAGCGGGATCGAACCGCTGACCTCGACGTTGCGAACGTCGCGCTCTCCCAACTGAGCTACGGCCCCCCAGGGAAGGGCGCGGATACTGTGCGGAGCCGCCGATGAAGTCAAGCGTCACGGTTCGGCTAGCGGGGCGTGAGCTTTACTAGACCGTTATTCGCGTCCGTTACCACGTATATGGCTCCATCAGTATCGGCGATGAGACCCGTTGGCATGCCTAAGCCGGCGGGCGCTCTAGAGATCAGCCCCCCCATAGCAAGGTTTGTGGCGATGGCTTTCTTGGCGCCGGTCTTAGGATCAATCAGAATGACCTCTTTCGTCCCCACGTTCGCCACTCCAATCTTGCCATCCGGAAGAACAGTAAGGCCCTCTGGGCTTGATAATCCGTCGGCAATAACATCAAGAACCCCAGTGGCAAGCGTCAGCCGGATCACCCGGCCGGCCACAACATCAGAAATATAAACAGCTGATGTAGATTCCGCTTTGTCACTGGCCCACGCCATATCCACTGGCCCCGACAGTCCGTCGACAACAATTTCGCGTCTATCAGGCTCATCTCGGCTAAGACGTATAAGGGTACCCGCTCCATAACTCGCAACTAGAAGCGACCCATCCGATTCAATCAGCACCCCCGTGGGTGTGTCGATGTCGCGCCAGGTTTGCAGAATTTTGCCGTTCACTGCGTCCTTCAACAAAACGCGATTTCGACGTACATACGTCAGTGCGATTTTTTCCTTATTCACATCGACGTCAGAAGAGGCTCCGCCCTCAAGGTCGAAGGGCAAAAGCTCTACAGTCCTTGTCGAAGGATCAAAAAACCGATAGCCAAAAATATCGGTGATGACCAGATGGCGCATGCCGTGCCGAGTGATCCAGGCTATCCCCCCCGGCGCGGCCAGATCGCTACGCATCACAGTGCGGATCTCGCCAGTTTTGACGTCAACCGAAATAATCCCATTGTCTGCAGATCGCGACACGTAAATGACACCCGTCCCGTCAATTGCCAGATTATCGAGCGGTGGCCGTAGCGTCGCGACGGTTGTGAATTCACCGCTTTCTAAGTCAATGCGCGTGAGCACACCATCATCCCAGGACACGCCATAGAGGGAACCATCCGGATGAAACTTCACGGCGACAATGTTTCCAACGCCTTCTGCGATGATCGTCAGTGCACCAGTTGTGATGTCAATTTTCCCAACGGCTTGTTGCTGCGGTAGCGGGGTATACAGGGCACCATCCGGGCCAAATTCAAACGCATTCAGGCCACCGAGGTTTTCGGCAACAATGCGACTGATGTCTCGTTGTAAATCGTATGCCCAAAGACGGTCTGGACCGAACAAGGTTGCCGCATATAGTAAACCTTCAGGGCCAAAAGTTACTGGGTTCACAAACGGAAGGTCTTTAGCAACCGTGGAGATGGTGCCGTTTGGCTTTTGGATTCTCAATTCACCCTGGTTGAGGGCTGTCCAGGCCATTATGCCATCCGGGCCAAAGGCGATGTCGTCCGCTTCTCCCAAAGGCGCGGCTATCACTTCACTGAGCGTGCCGTTTTTAACGTCCAGGCGCATAATAGATTGTCCCATAACACTGCCGATATACAGGCTGCCCTCTGGTCCGAAGGTCACGCCATGTACGCCGTGTACCGCAACGCCGACCAGTACGGGTTCAACCTGCCAGTCCGGCTCAGTTGTTTGGCATCCGGAACTCATCAGTAGACTTGCCAAAGCACCCATCACGGCAGGGTTTTTAATAAAATGCTTTTTGTGGTGCGGCGATTGGTCCATAACGCGCATCCTTCGCAGTATGAGGCTTGTCGGACAGGGTTTCGGTCACTAGGTTAGCGCTTCACATCACGCCTGAATACGGCAACCTGGAGGCTCTTCGGTGGCACTACTTGTTCCCCTTGTTCAACTCGTTCAAATCATTATTGGCCTGTATTGGTACGTTGTCGTCGCCGCCGTGATTATGAGTTGGCTGGTCAACTTTGGCGTCATCAACACCCACAATCAAATCGTCAATATGATTTGGTCGACCTTGCAACAGATGACAGAACCGGTGTTTCGCAAAGTCCGGCAGTATGTTCCCATCATGGGCGG
>CAYGSZ010000449.1:0-2131 GCA_964352705.1 uncultured Rhodobacterales bacterium | reverse complement strand
GGCCTCTGTGAGCGCCGGTGCAACTGATGGCAGCGCGGGCTCGCCCAGACCACCGGGTGAGGCAGCATCCCATTCGAGAACACGTACGCGAACTTCGGGCGCTTCGCTCAAACGCAACAATCGAACAGTATCGAAGTTGCCATCTTTGGCGCCCCCGTTCTCGATAGTGACCTTACCGAACAGCGCAGCAGATAAGCCGTCCAGCGCCTGGCTCTCAACCTGAGCCACCACGCCATCAGGATTTACTGCAACACCAGGATCAATAACGCAGTCGATGCGATCGACTTTGAATCCGCCGCTAATTCCAGAGGACGTGTCGGAGCCTGTATCAGCTGTAATATGAATAACATGCGCACAGAAGGAGCCGTGCGACACATTAAGCGCGATCCCTTTGCTCTGTCCAAATGGAGAGGGTTTACTATAGCCGCTGAAGTCTTCAAGAGCATCAAGCAAAGCCATCATGCGCGGATCACCCGCCAACCAGCGCCGCCGATATTCAAGCCCGTTCAGGCCTGCACGTTCAGCCAATTCGTTGACCATCGCTTCCATAAAGAATACGTTTTGACTGTGACCGACGGAGCGCCAGTACCCGACAGGCACACCGTTGTCGATCATGGCATAGCGATAACGATGGTGATCAAGAGGATAAGGGGTGTCTAAAAATCCGGAAAATGCGCCGGGGTCTTTACCGTCTTTAATAAACGCCGGAAAGCGGCGCATGTTAATAGACGGGCTGGAGCCGACAACGTCCAGCCCAATCGGCAAACCGTCTTTACCGAGGGCAAAGCGCATATGGGCTATAGCCGCGGGGCGGTAAAAATCACGGCGGACATCTTCTTCGCGAGACCACAGAACCTTCACGGGACGTCCACCCGCACGTTGGGAGAGACGCGCGGCTTGAACCGCGACATCGGATTCTCCACGTCGACCGAAGCCACCGCCCAGAAAAGTGCGGTGAACCCGGATTGTTTCTTTATCGACGCCAAGCACCGCAGAGATATCGTCAACGATGATGGAGTGCCCCTGCCCCGGCAGCCAAACATCGACTGATCCTTCTCGCACCCACGCCGTTGCGTTCATCGGTTCCATACAGACATGAGCAAGATACGGAGCCTCGAACGTTTGTTCATAAAGAGAGTCAGCGTACTCCAGCGCGGCTGTGATATCGCCATCCTCTCGAATAACTGGCGCATCTGTCCGGGCCACCCCGGCCTTGAGGTCTGCAGCTAAACTGGCCATACCATAAGTCGAACGCGGACCGAAATCCCAGTCCGGCGTTAACGCCTCCAACCCTTTTTGGGCCTGCCAGTACCCCTGAGCCAGAACAGCAACCGCATTTTCCAGACCAACAACCTGCTCAACACCCGCAACAGCAAGTGCTGGAGCCGGGTCGACCGACACAAGCCGCCCTTCGTAAGACGGGCAATGGCGCACAGCAGCGGTTAACAGTCCTGGGAGTTGAACATCTGCGCCAAACTTAGCAGACCCGTCGACTTTGGCGGGTGTATCCAAGCGCTTCTGCGAGCGCCCCACAATCGACCACTGCGATTTCGGCTTGAGCAAAATGCCTTCAGGTGGCCGAAGCTGAGCGGCGGCCTCTGCAAGAAATCCAAAGGTCAAACGCTGATCTGAATTTTGATGAATTACATGCCCCAACTCTGCGCGGGTCTCAGAGACTGGCACGCCCCATTCTTGTGCCGCGGCAGCCCGGAGCATTTCACGCGCCACAGCGCCAATCTCACGGCTGTGATTAAAAGCCCCCCGGATAGAAGTGGATCCGCCTGTGCTCTCCAAGGGCATGCTGTACCCGCGATTGTAATACGCTGGGCCATTGGGTGCGAATTGGACACGAACATCTTGCCAGTCTGCTTCCAGTTCTTCGGCAATAAGCATCGCCACAGCAGTGAGAATGCCCTGCCCCATCTCGGCTAGATGGACGTTGACTGTGACGGTGTTGTCCGGGGCAATTTGCAGCCAGTACTCAAAAGCCTGGTCTGGACGGCCAGGCCATTGAGAGGGATCAAAAGGTTGCTGCGCCTGGACGGCCGGGAAACCAAGTAAGAGGCCACCGCCAGCAAGGGATAAGGCTTTAAGAGTGGTGCGACGCGTTGCTGCCAACGTGGAATATGAC
>CAYGSZ010000448.1:0-2134 GCA_964352705.1 uncultured Rhodobacterales bacterium | reverse complement strand
TTGAAGAACGCCAGGGATGGACCCGAAAGCGAGCAACACTATCCATCGGCGCGGCAGTCTGGGCCGTTGGGGTTGGCTCTGCCCTCTCCACCAGCATCTGGGCTGATGTTTACCTGTTAGGATTCATCGAACGCTTTCAGACAACCGGTATTTTAGATTTGGTTGACTATATCACTGGCCAAGCGCTCTTGCCCTTAGGTGGCATGTTGATCGCTATATTTGCGGGATGGTGGATGAAATCGGACGTTCTGACCCAAGAATTAGGCATGAGCGGAAGCGCCTTTAAAACATGGCGCTTCCTAGTGCGATTTGTCTGCCCCGTGGGTATTTTTTGGATTCTAGCTTCGGCATGGTTATAAGTGCTCGCCTGCACAGACGTTAATCCAAATCGTACTGTGCCTTTTGGCCGGTCAACAAGTCACTGAACGCAATCGTCTGAACTAAAGGTTCTTTTTTGCGGACCAAACCGGCCATACCATCCACAATCACATTCACAACCACTGGACCATCGGAGACCGCCTTGTAGGCTTTTTTCATGGTGCTATCTAACTCAGCCGGATCTTCGACCTTGAGGCCAAACGCACCATAAGCCTCGCCAATCAACTGATAATCATTGTGACCAAGCTCGCAGTTGACCACTTCGCCCAACTGCATGATCTGCCCATGTTTTTCGGTGCCCCAAGCCCCGTCATTACAAATGATTGTGAGCAGTGGCAGGCCCGCCTGCACCGCACCATTGATCTCGCTACAGTAAAAACCGAACGCGCCATCACCAGAAACGAGAACGACAGGGCGTGGTTTTTTGCCCGTTTTTTCTGCTTCTTCTTTTGTGGCCGCTGCCGCGCCGACAGCCAGTGGCAACACTGTTCCCATGCAGCCGACAGGGTAGTGATCAAGAAACGACCGTTCTGTTTTGACGCGCAAGAATCCATGCATCCAATTCTGGGTGTCCGCCCCATCGCCCGCATAGATTGCGTTCTTTGGCATATAAGCTGTCACAGCACGCGCCATATCAAAGGGTTGAATCGGCCCACCGACGGGACTGGTGGCCAGCTCTTGAATGCGCTCCAAGCGTGGTTTCATCGCTTTTTTAATCCACGTCGGCGCGGCTTTAGGTTTAGTTTTTAGTTCTTTCAACGCCTGATGCAGAAACTGCACGGCCTGTTTGGCATCGCTGACAACCGGTACATGAATAGGACGGTTGCGACCAATTTCTTCGGGATGAACGTCAATTTGAATAAACTTCGCGTTCTTATCGAAACGTGGCGCTAGGCCATACCCCATGCGTTGCGTCAGGCGCATACCCAACACCATAACCACATCGGCGGGCGCTGCAGAACCATTGGCCAGCGGCCAAGAATAACTGAGCACATCATCTTCCGGCACCAGGCCCCGCCCCAGCGCATTGGCAAATATCGGAATGTTATACGCCTTGGTGAATTTGCGCAGTGCATCGCCGGCACCGGACAAAGCTGCTCCAGACCCTGCGAGAATCAGGGGGCGCTTGGCTTTAGACAACAAGAGCGCCGCCTGAGCAATGGCGTCTGCGTCCGGTTCAAACGTTGGCGCGACGGTGGCCGCTGGGTTGATGCCTTCAGCATAGGTGATGGCTTGAGTCTGAAACCCATTTGGCACACCCAGAACCGCCACCCCTGGGCGGCCTGACAGCGCATGCCGGGCGGCCACTTCAATATATTCCTGCAACCGGTCCGCATCAGGAACAAGCTGGCAGTATTTCACAAACGGCGACACCATGCTGAGCACATTGGAAGGGTATCCGCCCTGGGCATCAGCCCGGTTGCCATAAGGCATCGTCAGCAAAACAATTACCGGCGAGCAGGCTTCCTGTGCGGTCAGAATGCCGGTCATGGCGTTGGGCAGACCATGCTCGGCATTAATCAAAGCCACGCCCAGCTTGCCAGTCACCCGCGCATAGCCATCGGCAGCCCCAACGGTGGCCGATTCATTGCGACCGGAGATCACTGAAATTTTATCTTTCGCCAATTCAACCAGTAACGGCCCGTGCGCTGTTCCCGCCAGACAAAAGGCGGTTGTGAGGTCGTATTTTTTTAGCGCCCGAAGAATAAGCTGCGCACCAGTCATCTGATTTGATTTCGCTGGCATGAGTCTTCCT
>CAYGSZ010000447.1:0-2142 GCA_964352705.1 uncultured Rhodobacterales bacterium | reverse complement strand
GGTATTATCGAGGGATAGCAGCTTGAGCTTCTAATCGGTATCTCGTAGCGTCCTCGCATGAAAAATCTATTTAGCTATTTCAAGCTCTCAGCCGAGGTCATCCGCCCGGCAGTGATGCAATGGCGTTGGCATCTTAACGAGGTCCTCATTAAAACTGGCGGTGAGACTCATTTCTTTGGGTGCGCAGTCATACATGAAAGTGAGGTGTGTGAATCCTCGGTTACCAAGACTCAAGACCATAACCTAACGCAGGCACTTAATAGGCTTATAGGCTGCTTTCTCTTCATAACAATTTTTGTCGCCAGCCTCGGCCAAAGTCTTGCGCAGTCCAACAGCTTGCGCGTTGGGGTCGTCGATCTACCGCCATCTCTCGGCAATCCTTACGCGTCCGTGGGTCTGCCATCTGGGCACTTTTGGGGCAGTCTGTACGATGGACTGACTCAGATCTCTACAACCGGGGATGTTACGCCCTCCCTAGCACTCAGTTGGGAGCAGACACAGCCAACTCAGTGGCAATTCATGCTGCGGCAGGATGTGCGCTTCCACAACGGTGCACCATTTAATGCGCAAGATGTCGTCACAACGATCCAGTATTTGCAGAGCGCTGAAGCAGCCCGCTACTTAATCGCCAATGAGGTTAAGAATATCGCGAGCGTTCGCGCTCTGTCTGAGCATGTCGTCGAAATCAACACCCTGGAGCCCGACGTCATTTTGCCGCGCCGGGTTAGCCTTATCATGGTCATTGAAGGCCAAAGTTGGTTGCAGTTAGGTGCGGAAGCATACGCTCGCGCGCCGATTGGAACGGGTCCTTTTGCTTTTGTGAGGTGGGGTAAAGGTAATAGTTCCGCTGTTCTTAGCGCCTCTGATACGGCCATACGTTCCGCAAAAGACGTTAAGAATCTGACGATGGTGGCGGTGCCAAATGCCGTAGCTAGAGAGCAAGCCTTGCTGTCAGGCGAATTTGACCTCATCGAAAATATCAATGCGGATTCAGTCGCTGCAATTGAGAATGCCGGGTTTGATATACATGTGCACCCGCGCTCACAAGTTATCTCCCTTGCTTTGCCCAATGTTGCGCGGGGGGAGTCTCCCCTTAACTCATATGAAGTCCGACAAGCTCTCAACATCGCCGTTGATCGCTTCGTCATCGCTGAACAAATTTATGGCGGTCTTGTCGAAGCGGCGAGTCAGGGTGCGGTGACTGGAACCGTCGGGTTCAATCCTGACCTGAAACCTTTCCCCTACGACCCGCCCTTGGCGCGCCGCATGCTGGCAGACGCCGGATATCCCGATGGATTCCCCATGACGATTGCTATTTTGCAGGTGGATGGCTCTGGTGGTGAAATCGCATACCAGAAAGTTGCCCAAGATCTCACGGCAATCGGCGTCTCCGCGACCATAAGAGCCATGCCGGCGCCAGAGTTTTTACGACGGTTTGCGCGCAATGATTGGGGGCCATACGACGCCTTTTCGCTTCTCTGGAACAGTGAACCGATCCGTGATGCCGGGCGCACCCTGGAATATTTTTCGTGTTTGCGACCGCAACCGTTCTTCTGCGATGAAGACGTGGCCAAGGCAATCGTCAAAAGCCGCGCTGAGAGTGATCCCGAAGCTCGGAAGGCGTCTTTGCAAAAAATCATGGCTCGCATGAAGGAGTTGGCACCCGCGATTTGGCTCAACAATACGATGCAAATCACGGCCAGCCGCCCGCATGTGGCAAACATTCAAATGGGCACCAATGGCCTGCGCTTCGAAGACATGGTTATTCAACCATGAACTCAATCGTAAATGTTAGTGTTCCTTCATAGACTGAATGTAGTTCGATAAAATTCCATTCCGTTCTTACAAGATTCCGCCCGAGACCACTCTTCTGACCGTGATGATGTATGTCAGATTACCTTTTACCTTAAGATTAGGTCGAAGCCCTACTTTATGATCGTGGCATAGACTTGAGTGATGAAACGGCATGGCCAACCGAAAGTGATAGTGACTGATAAATTGCGATCATATAGCGCGGCTAAGAAAGAAACCGGCAGATGGTTGAATAACAGCGCTATTACCGCTGAGGTTTAGAAACCCGCTTATCATTATAGATACCGCGCATGATTGCATTTGGAAGGTATGAATTATCCCATTCAACAC
>CAYGSZ010000446.1:0-2144 GCA_964352705.1 uncultured Rhodobacterales bacterium | reverse complement strand
ACAGCCCACCACAGTCTTAGGCAATCCAGTTTCAGGTAACGCAGTTTCAGGTAACCCAGTGTTAGCTTTGACGCTCAATTGTACCTTGGGCGCCAACACGTTCCGCCGCCCGTTTGCGTGTACTCAAGGTCAAGCTGATATTTGTGATCAGCACGTCATCGCCAGGGCTAAAGGTCAGGGCTTTGTAGTAATCAGACAAAGCGCGGTCGTATTGGGCGCGGTAGAAATGAATGTTGGCGCGATTGTTATAAAAGCTCCATTCCCGTGGCCGTTTGCTGATGGCTTTGTCACAGGTCTCCATCGCTTCGTCGTAGTTGCCTTGTCCTGTCAGGCCAATGCACAAGTTATTAAGGGCTGCTGGCACATTGTTCGGTGTGAGTTCCCCAGATCTGAGAGCTTCCCGGGCCAGGCTGACTCCTTTGTCCCACTTGCTCCGGTCTAAGGCATGGGCGGAATCGTTCACCAGGCCGTTGCCACGGCTGAACATTTGAGCATCAGATGCGGGCACCAAAAACGCAACGCTTAAGCCGAAGGCCACCGCACCGGTTATTAAAAAGCGCATCATCAGTCTCCCTAAGGTTCGATAATGAAAGTCAAGTATACCACAATTTGGGCGTTGACCTCAAAAAGAACCGTTGTCATAGGGCGTCAAGAAACCGTGATAACTCCCCTGCTGACCGGCACGGCACAGCCGCCAACACGGACGGCAGCAATACAGCCACTCTGGATGTCCGCCTCTAGTTTTAGAAGGCTGGACCGCCCCATTTCCACACCTTGCGCAATCGTCCAGGATTTGACCCCATCTGCCGGTCGTTCGTGATCGACAAGGCATCCAGCGAGTGCTGCGACAGCAGCCCCCGTCGCAGGGTCTTCAGGGATGCCATGGGTCGGGGCAAACATACGCGCACGAATATGAATATCTTGCGCCCCTGTCTCTGTGGTGAAAACAAAAACGCCAGTCGTCTGGTTATCATGCAAGTGGTGTTGCCAAGCAGACATGTTGATTGATGCCTGGCCCAGGTCATTCAAGGTGTTAAGCGCGACAAACGAGAAGGGGGCACCGCAACTCCAAAGTCCAGTTGCTCCATTATTCTTATTCAAAGCACTCATATTCAAACTCAAAATCTCAGCCCAGGCCGATTGTGATATGTGTTGTTCAAGTTGTGTTGGTAATTGAGCAACACATAACTCGGCGAATAGCGTGCCGGTGTCAGATCGGGAAACCGATACCGGCACGGCACCAACACCCTCCTCGAATACGTATTGATAATACTCTTTAGTCGCCTCATCCCCTAAGGCCAGGGCAACGGCTGTTCCCAACGTTGGGTGGCCAGCAAATTTAAGTTCTGCTGCCGGTGTGAATATGCGAACTCGATGCGTACTTTGTCCGTCTACTGGTGGCAGAACAAATGTCGTCTCAGATAGGTTAAACTCGCGTGCGACCGACTGCATCTGGGCGTCACTCAGGGCTTGTCCATCTAGAACAACAGCGAGAGGATTTCCCCCAAACACCTCGTCTGTAAACACGTCAAGAGTGACAAACGGGCAGTCCATCCTTCCTAAAACTCTGGCGCGGCATCGCGGTTAGACTGCATGTGACAATTCACCAGAATAAATCCCAGGTTCAGGCCCAGCCGCTCGGCGTCGGGTTGGGTGAAGGTGTAGCCGAAAAACTCTCCCGGTGTGCCATCCGCGTTGCGCTCAAAAATATACATCACCAGACTGTCCCGCGTGTAGGCGCCGACCTCATTGTTCATTTGCCAATCTACGTTCCTGAGATTGATCTCAATGGTGCGCGGGGTGTCTTCCGTGGATGTAAACCGCACCATGCCGCCTTGGTCGGTCATTTTAAGGTCGCCATAACGTGTGAACGGAACATCGGCCCCGCCCGAAACGCCCGGCATATCGGCGTAGCAGGTGAAGTTCCGGGCTCTGTTCAGCTTATGATAAACCTTATCCGGGTTGCCGGTGATCTGTGTGCCATCTTCCAGGTAAGTGCCGTCGCGCAGCCACAAGGCCTCTTCTGCCAGCATCATGTGATAGTCGGTGATGGCCATGCCTTTGCCGGGCCAGTCCCAGCGACACTCACCGTCTTTCATCGCGCCATGAAACTGACCGGCTTCGCGCTGCCAAAACACGTCACA
>CAYGSZ010000445.1:0-2165 GCA_964352705.1 uncultured Rhodobacterales bacterium | reverse complement strand
GTTTGTAAGCGTGTTTCAGCACAAGAAAAGATGAGGTGAGATTGGTTTCGACGACTCTAGTCCAATCTTCTAAGGGCATTTCGTCCAGGCGGCCTTTGCCGACCATCCCGGCCATGTGGATGACATAGTCCAATCGCCCAAATTTATCGACGCAGCGTTGTAGTGCCGCCGATACAGCGTTTTCGTCTGTGACCTCAAGCGTGAGAGGAAGTACGCGGGTGTCGTCGAACGGAACAGCCCGACGACCGGTGGCCGTAACTTGGCCTCCGGCGTCGAGCATCATCCGAACAACGGCCTGACCTATGCCGCCGGTCGCGCCGGTAACGAACGCAACACGACCAGTCGCATCAAGGAGGACAGGGCTTGTAGGCATGTTTATTCAGCAGCCTGTTTAACGTTTTGAACGAAGGCTTCGTTGATGCCGTCCAGCATGCGCCAGCGCATTTCTGTTGAGGCACGGACCGCAGAAATGGCCTTCCGTTGCAGTTCCGGTGTTGTGGAGTACTGAGCAGTGATCTCCAGACCAACGTGGGCGTGCTCTGCATCGCCTTCGATGTGAACGTGGAAGAATTCCATGTCATCATCGTTCAGACCCATTTTGCGCATGGCTTCGACGTACTTGGGGTAAAGCGTCGGAAGCTGGCCTTCGAGGGCGACCATAATTCCGGCGGCCCCTTCCGCCAGATGACGCACGTTGACGAGTTCCCAGATCCAGGCGCGCATGGCACGGGTAGACGGCAAGACTTTGCCAGCGTGCTCTGCATCATAGAAGTCAGATGCGGTCATGCCGCAGGCCTTGCCGAACTTAACCAGCAAGTCGGGGTGACGTTTTTCAGGTGTGTCAGGCATTTCTTCGCCTAGCAGATTTTCCAGCATGTGCTGACGCGCTTCCAAGTCATCCAGACGGCAGAAGAACTGCGCAAACTGCTGAGGAATAGGATCAATGTAATGGAAGTGCTGCACCGCCCATTCGCCAATTTGTTTGAGGCTCAAGTTACCTTCGGCCCAGGCCACGCTGAACGGGTGACCGCCGGAATGGACGGGGCTGCGCGCCGCTTCTAGCGCATCAGAAAACTCTTTCTGGGCCATCATTGCTTTTGTCATTTTATCTTCTCCTGATTGAGTGAAGTGTGGTTTTGTTGTGTTTGGGGAAACTTTAAAAAGTCAATCGCTGGCGCCCCATTTGGCCAACGGGAACGTGCTCATCGGAATAGTCGTGGTTTTTTCTTCAGTGAAGAACTGCAGGCAGTCTTTGGCGCTGTCACGTCCGATACCTGATTTTTTATACCCGCCAAAGGGCGCACGCAGTTCGCGTGTCATGGGCGTATTCACCCAAATTGTTCCAGCCCGCAATTCTTGCGAGGCCTTCATGACCGTGGGCAGATGATCGGACCAAATGTAGCCCACAAGCCCAAATTCAGAATCATTGGCGATCGCCAGGGCTTCGTCGATATCGTTATATTTTAAGAATGTTGCGAATGGCCCAAAGATCTCTTCCTGGCAAACCTGGGCGCCATTTGACTTTGCCATCACGGCTGTGGGTTCCAGATACAGCCCGGTCTCAAAACGGCTGTCTCTGTTGCCGCCGGTGAGAAGCTCACCCCCATCTTTTTTGGCAATGTCTACAAAACTTAAAACGCGCTCCATATGGGCGCGGTAACACACCGGGCCGATCTCTGTGGCAGCGTCCATGGGGTCGCCGACCTTAATTTTTTTGGTACGCGCAACGAATTTTTCAATGAATTCATCGGCGATAGAACTCTCAACAAGGATACGAGATCCCGCCAGGCACTGTTGCCCGTTGTTGGAGTAAATGCCCAAAATAGCACCATCTAAAGCGCGTTCGAGATCAGCCGAAGCCGTAATGATGTTAGCTGATTTCCCACCCAGTTCTAACCCAATGGGCTTGAGGCCTTGGCCAGCACGAGAGGCAATCATCGCCCCGGTTTGGGTACCGCCCGTGAAAGAGACAACGTCGACTTCGGGGTGCGAGACCAGGGCATCTCCGGTGATGTGACCCCGACCGTTGACCAGATTAACAACGCCCTTAGGAATATCTGTTTCATGGATCAGTTCGACCACGCGTAGCAAAGAGAGCGGCGTGAATTCGCTGGGTTTCAGAACACATGTGTTTCCAAAGGCGATGCAGGAGGCGATTTTCATGG
>CAYGSZ010000444.1:0-2165 GCA_964352705.1 uncultured Rhodobacterales bacterium | reverse complement strand
GTTCCGGGCCGATTATGCAACTCCAACCAATTTTGTTCACAGAACGCGATCATAGCTGGTCCACCCAAATACGCCTCCCACAACACACCCAGCAAAGACGCTAAGTCTTCCTCGCGCTCTTGTGTGGCAGCGTCAACACTCGCAGCAGCATTGGCCTCTGCTTTAAGGCCTGTTTCCGGCCCAGCCCCAAGGCCAAAGTCCGGCAAACACCTCCGAGCTGGCGGACAAATCTGCCAATGGGCAATCTCATGCAACAGAACAGCAGTTTCAGTTTGGATTGCCACCTCTTTGCCATTCCAGCTAAAGCCCTGCTCGGGCTTGGTATCAGTCATGGGAATGCCAAGCTGGCCACACAGCGTGACAACATCAGCATGGCCAGCCATAAGGTCGGTTTTTAGGTTTGGCGCACGGCTAACACTCGCGGCTATTTTCCGGAACGCGCTTTGTGCGCCGGGCGAGTCCTTTAAGGCACTCTCCAGGGACGGAAGGATGTCTTTAAGTTGATCTGGGTCTATTGAGGACAGCATCATGGTCAAGGAGTCTTAACGGTCCCCCGCCGCGCAGTCTAGAATGCTTGTCCTACAGCATAAGGTTCAGCCCACATGACAACGCTCAGAGAAAACATGCCTCTAGTCGCATCGAACGAAGGTGTTTGGGAGGGGACATATTCTTTTATCTCTCCCCGAGGCTGGATCAATGATCGGTATGATTTCAAAATTGTCCTGACCATTTATGACGACCCAGCCAAATCATATCGTCAGGAGAGTTATTACACATGGTCAGACGGCAAAACCGAAGATCGCCTTTTTGAAGCCGGGTATGATTTTGAAAAGAATCAGATGGTTTGGGACAATGGTAGAATCGCGGGGCATCTTTGGGAAATAGATGAGACATCGTTTCATCTGCGATTTGGGTTTTCCGCCGTGCCAGACATGCAGTGTTTTGAAACTGTGCAAATGTTCGACGGTGGTGCAAAACGAGGCCGCACCTGGCTGTGGTATCGGGGCGGAGAACTCTATCAATATGTTTTGATAGATGAGAGACGAACAGCATGAGCGCCCTTGATTTACCTGTCTAAAATCTCAATCTGTTCTGGATGAGTAATATCGACCAGAGGACCATTAAAATCCTTGACCCAGCCGCGTAGCCGAAGGCGCTGACCTTCCAAGTTTAACGGATCCATATTTAATTGCTTAAACAAACGATCAGACTGACGATCAAGAGACGCCGTAAAATCAGTGCGATAATCGGCACCGAAATTGAGATAGACCCGGCCACGGACCCGCGCCGTGTTAACCACCGTGCCTTCGATCAACTGGAATGTGCCGAAATATCTTTCCAGAATGTCCGGCTCTGAGTCCCGAATCGCATAGTACCCGAGACGCCATATTCCTAATTTCTCGTCTCGGGCTTCTGACTCTTTAAGCAAAAGGGCAGCTGCCATTTTGCGGTTATCTGGGAACGTATAAACACGCGCCAATCCCCGGCGGACCATTTCCCCTTGCAGCCACAGGCCATCTTCTCGAACGACCTGCGCCAAAACACGTCCATAACGATCTTGCCCGTTGCCATCCACATACAATTTTAAACGCTGACCTGCGACTAGGTCTTCAAGATCCTGTTTCGCAACCTGCGCCAAAGGCCATTCTTTGAAGTTGGCGCGGCCTAGGGGCAGTTTGGGCGCCTGAATACCGGTCAACCGCACTTCTCTGCCATCGCTCAGTTTTAGCGTATCACCATCAATGACGATGTTGGCGTCGCCTTGACCAAGAAATGTCAGGTCTTCGGGCGCTGGAAGGCTTTGTGCGACTGCCAGTTGCAGAGGCAACGCAACTAAAGCGAATAAAAAACCTGAAAGGCGGTGAACAAGTAGATACATTAGAGCGTTCATACTAGGCTTGTGGTGAATGAAGTCAGCAGAGAGATCTAAGCTATGCAATCCAAATGCCAATCTACACCTGTTTCATCACGCCGGAAATTCTTAGCCTTTGGCGGCGCTGGGGTTGGATTAGCCTGTCTCGGGGGCTGCAGCACGAACCCGGCCACGGGGCAAGATAGTGTCACCGGATTTTATAGCTTAAAAGACGACATTCAGATGGGCCAATCTGAGTACCCCAATCTGATCCGGGCCTTTGGCGGTGCCTACGACGATGTCCGCCTGCAAA
>CAYGSZ010000443.1:0-2182 GCA_964352705.1 uncultured Rhodobacterales bacterium | reverse complement strand
GCAACGGCAGCTTCGTGATGTTCGAAGCCAAAGACGACATCAGCATGATCATGCCGATGAGCAGCTCGCCGTATCAGTTCCCGTCCGTGCGCCTGGCCCTGAACGCCCAGGAAAACCCGGTGCCCAACGGCAACTGGCGCAGTGTGACCATGTCGCACAACGGCTTTTATCAGGAAGCCTTCATTGATGAAGTGGCGGAGGCCGCTGGCCGCGATCCGGTGGAGTTCCGCCGCAGCCTGCTCAGTCACAAGCCAGAGATGGTCGCGGTGCTCGACGCCACCGCCGAAAAAGGCGATTGGGGCAAACCGCTCGCACCCGGTCCCGCTGGCTCACGTCGTGGCCGTGGCGTGGCCTTTGTCGAAGCCTTTCGCTCTTACGTTGGCCAGGTGGTGGAAGTCACCGTCTCCGCCGAGGGCGAACTCACCGTTGACCGTGTCGTCACGGTGGTGGATCCACACACCGTGGTGAACCCCAACATTGTTGAGGCCCAGATTGAAAGTTCGGTCATCGATGCGTTGTCTGCCGCGCTATGGGGGCAGATTGATGTGGAAGACGGCAAGGTCGTGCAAAGCAACTTTGATGGCTACCGCCTTATGACCATGGCCGAAGTGCCGAAGAAAATCGAAACCCATATTATGGCCCAGGGCGGACACCCGGGCGGTATGGGCGAGGTCGGCGTACCTGCTGTGGCGCCTGCGCTCACAAGCGCCATCTACAACGCCACCGGCCAGCGCCTGCGCTCTCTGCCGGTGGCCGTATCGGGACTGGTTTCGGTCTAACGCACTCTGTCTAATTCAAGCCGTTAGCCTCGGACTCTCGTCGGCCTGTAAACTCAAACTGTCATTCGCCGGTTTATCCGGCGAATCCAGGGTTACGTGCGCCTCTGTGTGCTGTCGCCTCATCACTGATACGTGACCACCTGCGTTTCCCTAACCCTGGGTACTCGGATTGAATCCGAGTACGACGCACCGAGATTTTGTCTACGTCTTGCATTCCACCCTAAGCTGTTCCCCCTCGGGCTTAGTCCGGGGGGATTTCAAACACCGTGTAACGCGGTTAGTTCTCACTTCGTGTCCGTGCGATTATTCATCGCAGGGAAATTTGGCACTCAACGTTTGCGCCAGCACCAGACTGGCGGGAAAATGCAACACAGCGCTCTGGTTCATGGCCGCGTCAATCAGCGTTGTCCGCACGGCATCGGGCTCCAGCACCTCCGGCCCACACCATTGATAGCCCATATGCTCCCAGCGCGGCAGCGGTTGGCCGTTGATGGCAAACTGCGACCCGGCAATGAAGCCATCAATAAACGCGCGACACCGCACGGCGGCCTCGCCTTCCGTCAGGCGGCATTCCCGCGCCAAGGTGATGCCCTGGTAGGCCACAGCCTCACGCCCCGCCGATGTGAGGGTCACACAGGTGAGCAGGGCGAACAGAGCGGGCGTTGCGACGGCAGAAAAGCGCATGTGGGGTCCTGTGATGGTGAAGGCATCAGGGGAATAGGGAAACACCAAACTCTCATATCCCGTTCCACGCAGGAGAGCAACGCAACCCCTCTCAATTCGTCACTCTCGGGCTCACCTGAGCATTTATCTCACGCTGTCATTCGCCGGTTTATCCGGCGAATCCAGGGTTCCACGCGCGGCCTGTTATAGCTGCCCTGGGTACTCGGATTAAATCCGAGTACGACGCATCGAGATTTTGTCTCAACTCTTGAGTTCAACCTCCACTCTGTCGCCCTCGGGCTTGACCCGAGGGTCTAGGGTTTTACGCTCTACTGGTTATTGTTGCTCTGGGTACTCGGACTAAATCCGAGTACGACGCATTGAGATTTTGTCTCAACTCTTAAGTTCAACCTCTACTCTGTCGCCCTCGGGCTTGACCCGAGGGCCTAGGGTTTCATGCGCCCCTCTGGGCGATTATGCTTTGGCAATGACAAAAGTTCTTATCCGCTCTTACCAGGACGACGACCTACCCGCGGTTACAGCCCTATGGGATATTGTCTTTCCCGATGATGCGGCCCGCAATCGTGCGGCTAGTGGTGTGTTGTATTTGCTCTCAACCGTCAGCAATCGCGGCAATCCGTCTCAGCTCTTCCATATGGCCCGCAAAGGCTTTGCGGCCTGATGAGGTGAGCGTTGCCCACATGCGCTGACGCCCGTTCATTGCGCCCTTGCGGAACTTT
>CAYGSZ010000442.1:0-2184 GCA_964352705.1 uncultured Rhodobacterales bacterium | reverse complement strand
TCAACCAACGCCTGCTGATTGGGTTGCGCAAGAGTCTGGAACGCAGACCGCTGTGTATCTGTCAGTGTGTGAATTCTGGCCCCAATCGTAGACAGCCTATCCGTTTCCTCGCGCATCATTTTTAAAGCCATATCGCGCTGCACAGACTCTGGCCCAAAACTGGTTGCAATGATCTCTTGCAGTTCAGGAGAAAGCTTCTCGAACCATCTGCGATTCACAATGCTGAATCCAAACTGTCGGGCGTGCTGCGTAAGCGTCATGTGCTGGGCGTACTCTGCTTCTCCGCCTGAAGCATAAAGTACGAGCGAGGACTCTCCGCCCTCTACTAATCCGGTTTGTAAACTTGAGACCAAGTCCGTCCGGGGAATGTGAATCACGTCAGCGCCGATGGCTTGCAAGAACAGAATGGACGCTGTCGATTGCAAGGATCGCATGCGATAGCCAGCTGTATCTGCGGGAGTCAGCAAGGGCTTTGCGCCGTAGATATTCAGCCACCCCACATCCTGCCAGTTCAAGACAATAAATCCCGTCTCTTTGGCGAGTTCTGCAAACGGTTCTTTCAGGAAATTATCGACAACAAAGTGAACCTCTTCAAGGCTTTCAAACAGATAGGGTGCCGTGAGAATACCAAACTCAGGCACCACCCGAGACATGCCGGAATCACTGAAGCTCGAAATATGGACCCGGCCGCGCAGTAAAGCGGGCATGCGGCTCTCTTCGCCGCCGGTTTCGCCCCGGATTAGCATCCGAAGGCGTGCCTTTCCGCCAGAACGCTCCAGCACAGTTTTTTCGTAATCAAGCCAGATCTGCTCACCGATATCGCCGGGGAATGTGGCCGCGCCAACGGTGCCAAGGTACTCATCCTCAGCGCTGTCGCTCGGCACTGAAAATATCAGGACCACGCCAAACAGGAGGGCCAATCCAATATACCAAGTAAATGAGTTCATAAGGCCTTCAATTTAAAAGCAATAAGTGAGTCAAATCTCATAAGGTTGATCTTGGCATGACGCGGTGAGCGTCTACAATGCCTCGCATAATCTGAGCAAAAATGAATTGAAAAAACACAGGGAGTTGGCATGCAAATAAAGGCAGCAGTGTTGCATGAAATAGGGGCGAAAACGCCATACGCTGACAGTCAGCCCCTTAAAATTGAATCGCTGGAGCTTGACGGCCCGGGGTCAGGCGAACTTCTGATTCAGGTCAAGGCTGCTGGCTTGTGTCACTCTGACCTGTCCGTGATCAGTGGCAACCGCCCCCGACCGACACCCATGGCGCTGGGGCATGAGGCTGCGGGTATTGTCAAAGAAATAGGCGAAGGCGTGACGCGTTTTGCCGTGGGTGATCATGTTGTTCTGGTGTTTGTGCCCAGCTGTGGCCATTGCGTCCCCTGTGCTGAAGGCCGCCCGGCGTTATGCGAGCCGGGTGCTGCTGCAAATGGGGCTGGTACACTCGTATCTGGCGCGCGTCGGTTGCACTCAGGTGGGAACGACATTCATCATCATCTCGGCGTTTCTGCTTTCGCAGATCACGCTGTCGTTAGCGAAACATCCTGCGTCAAAATCGATAAAGACCTGACCTTTGAGGAGGCCGCGCTATTTGGTTGTGCTGTCATTACAGGGGTCGGCGCCGTTTTGAACACGGCGAAGGTGACGCCAGGCGCGCGTGTCGCGGTGATTGGGCTTGGTGGGGTTGGCTTAAACGCTCTCCTTGGCGCTGTATTGGCGGGAGCTAAGCAGATTGTTGCTGTTGATCTACGTGAAGATAAATTGGAGTTGGCTCGACAATTGGGCGCAACAGATACGGTCAACGCCAGCGATGACGATGCTGTGGAGCAAGTTAAGAAACTCACAGGTGGTGGTGTCGATTATGCCTTTGAAATGGCAGGGTCGGTTCCAGCGTTGGAGTTGGCGTGGGCGATTACGGCGCGCGGCGGTGAAACCGTGACGGCGGGTTTACCGCATCCTGACAAACGCATGAGCTTGCCGCCTGTGCAGTTGGTCGGAGAAGAACGCACGCTGAAAGGCAGCTATCTCGGCAGTTGTGTGCCCGTGCGTGATATTCCCACTTACATTGACCTTTATAAGAAGGGCAAATTACCCGTAGATCGTTTGATGTCAGACCGGATCGCCTTGGAAGACATCAACGTGGCCTTTGATCGTCTGGCGGCTGGCGAAACCGTACGGC
>CAYGSZ010000441.1:0-2186 GCA_964352705.1 uncultured Rhodobacterales bacterium | reverse complement strand
CCGGCCAGTCTGTTGGTTCGGTTGTCATTGGCGCGGGCCTATCTCAAGGCGCCACCGATCGTCCTGATGGATGAGCCGGTCACTGGCCTCGATTTTGAGGGTGAGTATTTGTTCACCTCAGCAGTCGAGGAACTTAAAAAAACCTCGACGGTATTGGTTGTGACGCATCGTCCAAGTCATATGAAACTGGCGGATAAGGTTCTGATGCTGGAGCGTGGGTCAACAAAGTTCTTCGGGCCTGCTGAAAAAGTTTTAGAAAAGTTTTTCGGCCAACCCAATAAATAGTAATCCGCTGACGGCGGCTACGGAGTTTCGAGTAATGAGTCAATCTGATACGAGTTTTGATCCCAGGTTTCGACGCATTCGCGATATTGCGAACGCTGATATCATTCATGAAACCGGGACGTCGAAGATGGTATCTCGCGGCATCGCTGCCGTAGGATTGTTTATCGTTACCTTTTTGGTTTGGGCGGCCATCGCTAAGGTAGACGAGATTACCATTGCGATGGGTGAGGTTGTTCCCGTTGGCAGCATGCGACCCATTCAACATCTGGAAGGCGGGATCGTCTCTGAGATTCTTGTTGAAGAAGGTGAGTTGGTTGAAGTTGGTACGCCGCTGGTTCGGTTTGATGCCCAATCAGCATCTGCTGAGTTGGAACAAGTGCGCGCGCGGCAGGTGGCTTTATTGCTGCAACAGGAAAGACTGCGAGCTTACGCCGAAGACCGCACCCCCAATTTTAGCTTTGCTCCGGAAGAATTTGATTCTCTCGTTGCTGACCAAGACAGTATTTTTGAGTCAGAGATGGTGTCACGGCAGAACCAACGTAATATTCTTGTTCAACAAGTTGCTGAGCGACGCTCAGAACTAGATACAAATCAAGAGCAACAGGCCAGCAGCGGTCGACAAGTAAAACTTCTTCAAGACGAGTTCGAAGTCCGCAAGAAGTTGTTTGAGGATGGTCTTCTGTCCCGGGTCATGTTTCTGGGTGTTCAACGAGACTTAGAAACAGCCAAGGGCAATCGGCAACGTCTGATCGGCAATGCGGCTACAATCAGAGAATCCATTATCGAATTGGAGCAGCGGCTGGCCGAGCTTGATAGCCGCCTTCGCCAGGAAGCGCTTCGCCAATTGGGAACCGTGTCGTCTGAACTCTCCGAAGTCGACCAGATTCTCAGCGGCCTTGAAAACCGAGATACCAGATTAACAGCCCTTTCGCCGGTGCGGGGTCTGGTGCAGCAAGTTGCCGTTCAGGCTGGAGGCGTAGTTGCGCCTGGCGGTTTGGTGGCCGAAGTGGTCCCCGTCGATGCTGGTTTTCTGATCGAAGGGCGCGTTTCGACCCGCGATATCGGTTTCGTTAATGGCGGTCAGCCGGTCGATATTAAAGTCCACACTTATGATTTTTCACGCTATGGGTCTGTTCCGGGGCAGGTGATTTCTACCTCTGCAACAACCATGCTGGATGAAAGCAACACACCGTTTTATCGTGTTCGTGCCTCTCTCTCTCAGCCCTACGTTGGCCACGACCAATTGGCCAATCCGGTGTTCCCTGGAATGACGGTCCAGATGGATATAAAAACCGGACAGAAGAGCATTCTGCAATACCTGTTGAAGCCGTTCTACACGGCGGTCAACGAAGGTTTCCGCGAGCGCTGATCTCTTCCCGCCTCTCTGACGATCTGGCGGCCTATCTGGCACGTGAATTGCATCTTTATGGGTATATCGATGTTTCACAGTTCCAGAGGTAAGATATGGCTGACCCAACAAATGAGCCGCTTGATCTAGACGAAGGCAAAGATCTTGATGCGATTGATCGCCCCTTAGGCGACGGAGCCAGCACAAACCCTCAGGATCCTAATACCCTAAGTGTCATTCATAAAGGCGGTGATGAAGGCTATCAAGGGGAACCGACGGGGGGTGACCCGATCCCAACAGATGGGATTGACGATTTGCAAATTGAGAATATCGATTCGCAAAATGCACCAGATCAGTTGGATGGGATCAATCCCTTAACAAATAGAGGCACCCAACAAGGCGGCGGTAATACGGGGAATTCTGATAATACGGGGCCCGCTTCTGCAGCTCAGTCGCCTGACCAAGATCCGGAAGAGACACCGCCTGCACCAGATGAGCCCGGTGATAACAGATTGGGCCGCACAACTGTTGGTGACTTCGAAACCTTTGGTGG
>CAYGSZ010000440.1:0-2187 GCA_964352705.1 uncultured Rhodobacterales bacterium | reverse complement strand
ACAATTCGATCATGCGCTGCCACATGGCCAGAGTGAGGGCGTTGCGCTTTTCTGGGCGATTGAGGCGCAACACGGCGTGGGGGCCGCTGCGGTCGAGGTAGATATCTTCACGTGAGTCAGAACTGGACATGAGAACTCTCAGAAAACTGGTTTGAAGGTCAAAGTTTTACCCCACAGCGCCGTAAATCTCTATGGGCGGGTGTTCAGGGCCGTTTAAACCTGTTCCAGACTCGTTGCGGCTTGTAATGTGAGGTTCATAAAAGGGAGGCGCGCGGTCAGGTATGATGCGGCTCTTGAAGATGTTTGAGGTCTAATTCTTGTGACAAAAAACGTTCCTTCGCGCCGCGCCCTGTTGGCGCGTGCCGCTGCACTGGCCCTTGCCCCTGCTTTTGCGCCTGTTATGACGCGGGGAGCTTTGGCGCAAACCAAGTTCATCGACTACCCGTTTAAGCTGGGCGTGGCCTCGGGCGATCCGTTGCCCGATGGCGTGGTGATTTGGACCCGGCTGGCCCCCTCGCCCTTTGACACGACCACGCTGCCGCCCGTACCGATTGAAGTGGCCTGGGAAGTGGCCGAAGACGAGGGCATGAAACGTATTGTGCAAAAGGGCGTGACCCTCGCCAGACCTGAGTTTGCCCACGCGGTGCATGTGGAGCTGCATGGCCTGCGACCGGGCCGCGAATACTTCTACCGGTTCACCGCAAGTGGAGAAGTCAGCCCCACCGGACGGACGCTGACGCTGCCAAACATAACGACAGATACAAAATCGTTCCGCTTCGCCGTTGCCTCCTGCCAGCATTACGAGCACGGCTACTTCACGCCGTATCGGGACATGGTGGCGCAAGACCCGGACCTGATCGTCCACCTGGGCGATTATATTTATGAGTATGCGGTGTCGCAGTCACCGCTCAGGCGTCACCCCATCGCCGAGGCGTATAGCCTTGAAGATTATCGCGCACTGCACGCGGTGTATAAACTGGATAAAGATTTAAAGGCCGCCCACGCCCACGCGCCCTGGGTGCTGACCTGGGATGATCATGAAGTTGAAAACAATTATGCCAATGATCAGCCCGAGTTCGGCGACGATACGGAAGCATTTTTAAAACGCCGGACGGCGGCCTATCGGGCCTACTTTGAGCATCTGCCGTTCCGCCTGATGGCGCGGCCCAACGGCCCGGACATGAGACTGCATCAACGCTTTCAGGTGGGCAATCTTGCTGAGTTTTCAGTTCTGGACTTGCGCCAGTACCGTGACCCTCAGCCCTGCGAGCCTGAAGGTCCGCCGGCTGGCGCGGTGATTGATATTGATGCCTGTGCAGAGGCCACAGCCGAAGACCGGACGCTGATGGGGGCCGAGCAGGAGTTCTGGTTCCGCATTGGCTTTGGCCGCGGCGGCGCAACCTGGAACGTGATTGCTCAACCTTTGATGATGGCCGGGTTGGATCAACTGCCCGGCCCGGAACGCGGCGTTTATAATGACAACTGGGGCGCTTATCCGGCCAACCGACAGCGCATTGTTGAGCTGATTAAAGAGCGCGGTGTGGAAAACGTGGTGTCTCTCGGAGGTGACATTCACGGCTTTTGGGTGAGTGATCTGACCGAAGCGCCGTTTGATGCAGACAGTCTTAAAATTGGCGCTGAGTTTGTCTGTACGTCGATCACTTCGCCGAGCTTTTTGTATGAGACCTTCTCCGCCGTGCTGCCGGAAAATCCACAGGTAAAGCTGTTTGAAGACCGGGTGCGCGGTTATCTGCTATGTGATCTCACCCATGACCGCTGGCAATCCACCTTGCGCACGGTCAGTTCGGTGCGCGACCCTGATCCCGACTTCGCAACCCTGGCCACCTTTGAAGTTGAAGCCGGTAAAGCCGGAGTTAGACAGGTCTAAGCCTCAGTTTAGCTTGCTAAAGCGGATCATCACGGCACGCAAAATCCGCAGATACCAGAAAAAAGAACGGGGTGCCTAGGCACCCCGTTTTGAGTTGTGGAGAGATTGTATGTCTGCAGGATCTTAGAAGCGGTACTTCACGCCGAACTGGATGGCCCATAATGACGACGATCCATCGCCATCGAGACGCAGTTCGTTGGGATTGAAGTTTGAATACACGTACTGCCCTTGAGCATTCTGAGAGACAGCGACAATCTGCCGGACTTGCCAGAAGTCGGGCGTGTCGACCACCTGGCCCC
>CAYGSZ010000439.1:0-2190 GCA_964352705.1 uncultured Rhodobacterales bacterium | reverse complement strand
TCGCGCATGCGCAGGCCATAAACATTACCGTCTGCATCGGGATCAAACCACACCAGGCCGCCCTGACTGTGAAGACGAATATCTTTGAGGATACGGGTCGGTTTGGAGTCTTCATCACGGAACGTAATTTCGCACTCAAAGATTTTAGACCGACGCATACGGAACGGTTCATCCACCGGCAGGCCCACATGCAGGCTGTCATCTGAGACCAAGAAGGATGAGTCGACCAGCCAGAGTTTATTTTCAGACAACGTCCAACGGTGCACCGAATAGCGCAGCAAATCTCCTTCTCCGAACTGACAGGCTTTGGGCTTCATATTTGCGACGTATTGATCGGCTTCGCGACGCCAGAAAATGTCGCAGTTCTCAATGAAGAAAATCTCGTCTTCGGTCAGGTCCGCAAGTTTTGATGGGTCGAGGTGGGCGTTGAGGGCTTTGGCGGGCTCCTTGAAAAAGCCCTGCTTCATGCGGATGCTTTGGTCTTCCGGTTCGGAGATAAAAACGGCAATCCGCTGACGCGCCACATCAGTGGGGTCGTCGTTGATGTGGTGCTGAATGTAAAACACATGTTCGCCTATATTCGGCAGATCCAGGCGCTTATGGGCAGCATGCATACGCAGGTGTTTTGGCTCGCCTTCGCCGCCGTTGCGGGTGTAAAACCAACGCTGTTCTTCGTTGTCGAACTCGCCTTCAAACCAATCGGTGAGAATAAGGAGGTCCCGCGCATTGGGGTCCATCTGTTCTTCAGCGACAACCCCACCCGCCAGAACCAATGCCCACAAAGAAACAACTGTTGCCAAAAACCGCATGTTCTTATCCTACCATATCCAAACTATCGAAGGCCGCCCGTTCACCGGACTCAAAGGCGCCTTCCATACCGCGCTCCAGCAACGCCGTGTGCTCACCGCAGAAATGAATGTTGCCATGATTGGCGCGCATATTGCCCGCGTACTTGGTGATCTGACCCGGACGCCAGAACACCCAATCGCCTGCGCCATGGACATCACGATGGCAGGACTGCACCAAAATAGGTTTCAGCGCGCCTTTGGTTGAGGGGCGAATGCGGGCCAGTTCCTGCAAGGTGTAGGCCGAGGCCTGAGCGTCGGTCATGTAATCGTACTTGTAGGCTTCATTGCCGTTGATGAAGGCGATGGCCGAGGTGGCTTCGCCGTTCTCTCCCCGCTCCAACACAGCAAAACGCTCAATCGGGCCGTCTGTCCAGATGCTGCCAGGCAGACCATCTTCTTTCCAGAATTCACGCTCAATCAGGAAGTGCACCTGGATAGAAATACCGTAGTCGATTTCATCGACGGCACTTTCCATCAACAGCGGCAGGCGTGGCGTAAACTTCATATGGCGTAAGACCGGATAGGGCACGGAGCAGATGACTTGATTGGCTTGGTAGACACTGCCGTCAACGCAATGCACAGTGACCAAAGTACCGTCGTCTTCGATAGTGTGAACAGTCTTATTCAGTTCGACGCCGTTTTCGAGACTCTCCGCCATAGCGAACGGCAGCAGGGAGTTTCCGCCTTTCACTTGCAGAGAGGCCGGGCGCTCGTTGTTGGCCAAAGTGGCGCTACGATTAAACTCACCAACGGCATAGCGGCGGATTTCATGCAGCGCCGACGTGTTATCAATGTGATCGGTGTGGATCACCACGTTCATCAAATCAATAGTCGCCTGATTATAGCCCAGCGTTTCCCGCAGATATTGCGAGTGCGGAATATCGAACCGTTGAAACTCGGGCAAAATCCAATCTTCCAACGCACGACCCGATAAGGGGCTGTTGCGATGAGAAAGTGTTGCCAACAGTTGATGCGGCAAGAGTTGGCGATCTTCCCCTGTCAAGGGATTCAGAGGGTGATTCGGCCACTCTTCCGCCGTGATGTTCTGTTCTTTAATGCGATATAGCCAGCCGCGTGATGCGCCCAATTGAACAGGCGGGATCAGGTCCAAGCCCAGGCGCTCCGCCGTATCGATCATACGGGCATAGTTGCCGCCGATCAGCTCGCCAGCCGCCTCGGGCCGACCCGGCACATCCATCAAGGTATACACTCGGCCCCCAATGCGGTTCTTGCCCTCAAGCACCTGCACTTTCATGCCCGCTTCTTCGAGGAGCATGGCCGCGTTGAGACCTGACAATCCGGAGCCAATAACGATGGCATCGAATTTCTTGGTCGCGGCCCG
>CAYGSZ010000438.1:0-2191 GCA_964352705.1 uncultured Rhodobacterales bacterium | reverse complement strand
ATTCCCTATGAAGAAGGCAACGGCTACCGCAAGCTGCTGCGTGAAGTCGGGTTTTATTACGACCTCGCGACCGGCGAAATTTTAGAAGAAATGGTCAATCCCTACACCGACGAAAAAGTGCGGGTGGTGCATGTGGCCAACGATCCGTTCAACGGCATCATCCGCGATGTGGTGCCGCCGGGTCCGTCCTATGGCGGCCTCAATGCAGAGAAGCGCGAGCCCAAACCATTCCTGTTGGACTGGCAGATCAAAGACGAATGGTTGCTGTTCCAGCGTCACATTCACCTCTATTACAAAAATGCCCTCGATCCGGAAAAATGGGTGCGCGAAAGTGCCGGTCCTATGAACCGGGTGTCAGAATTGTTCTATCATGTGCATTCGCTGGACCAGGTGCAGAACGAGGAATTGACCCATGTGTACGGCACGGGAACCTGGGCGCGTATTACCCCCTGGCTGCCATGGATGCTGATGGGCCAAGCCCCAGGCAACGTGGTGTATCAAACCTTCATGGGCAGTCGTCATTCGCTGGATGACATTCCCCAGGACATTGTTGAATACACGGCAAAGAATTACCCCAAATATCTGGAAGCCCCGGACGTGTGGGAAGAGCCATCACTGTCATCCATTGAACGGTATTCAATGGAGCAAGAACCCGCTTTGCCGGGTGGCGTGTAAAATCGTGCGCATAGTGAAAGCGCGTTTTTTTTGACGCGCTTTCAGGACGTGGCGCGCGAAGACAAAAAAGGAAAATATTATGACCAAATCAAACCAACACCTTGAAGGTGCTGTTAATCGCCGTAAAGCTCTAACCACAGGGCTGTCTGGTGGTCTTGCAGCGGGTCTGCTTCCGGGCGCTGCGATGGCCGCCACTGACAGTTCGGGTGCGGCCTCCCTCAAAGGCCCAACGTACGATCTGACGACAGCCTATGGCAATGTCGAGGCCTACGCCAAGATCACCTCGAACTTGGATATGAAGTCCACCCATTATGGCTGGATTGATGGTCATGTGATGGGCGTTGCGCCCGGTGGGCCGATCCGTACTTTCTGCGGTTTTCGCGGTCTTGGCGTGACGCGCTTGATCCCTTTGGAAGGTGAGCACGGCTACCGTCGCTTGCTGCGCGAAGTGGTGTTTTACACCGATCTCGAAACCGGTGAAATTCTCGAAGAAATGGAAAATCCGTTCACCGGCGAAAAGGTGCGTGTTGTTCCTGTGGCCAACGATCCGTTCAACCGCATTATCCGCGAGTCCGAACTCAGCCGTCCAACATTCGGCGGCCTGAATAGCGATGAAAAGCTGGAGCCCAAGCCGTTTATCCTCAACTGGCAGCTCTATGGCGATCGGCTGATGGCGGAGCGTCATATCAACTTGTATTATCCCAATGCGCTCGATCCCAAAAAATGGGTGCGCGAGAGTGCCGGACCGATGAACCAGGTCACTGAGACCTATGTGATGAACATGAGCCTGAAGGACCTTCAGAACCCGGATCTGACCACGGTCGACAGCACCACCGTGTGGGGCCGTCACACGCCGTGGCTGCCATGGATGCTCATGGGGCAAGCCCCCGGGCATTGTTTGTACAACGTGATGGCCGCCAGCATGCACTCGCTGGACGAAGCGCCAGACCCGCGCATCATCGAATACATCGCTAAAAACTACACCAAGTTCTTAGACGCCCCGACAGAATGGGAAGAGCCCTCATTGTCCTCGCTGGAATGGTATGCCCGCGAACAGGAACCTGCGCCGCCGGGCGGCGTCTAAAACGATAGGCGTTTGAACTCCATAACTCAGAGGGTGCGCTGCATAAATTGTTTCTATTGGCGCACCCCTTATTCCGCTCCTACCGTAAAGTTTTAATCAGATCAGCCCTCAAGGCCCTACAGCAAGGATGCTTAAAAGATGACAGACTCCATCACACCAGAAGACATGGCCTCCCATGGTCCCAACGGCGGCCTCATGTCGTCGCGTCGTGCGGCGTTGGCGGCCGGGTTGGCCTTCACCGGCGTGCCAGCGCTTAATGCGCTGATCGGACCCGGACGCGCCAATGCGGCGACAGATTTCACAACCCCCGGCGGCGCGTCTTTGACGGGTCCGACTTATGACCTGACTACGGGACGCGGCAATGTGGATGCGTACTTAAAGCTCACCTCGAACCTGGATATGGAATCCACCCACTACGGCTGGATTGAAGGC
>CAYGSZ010000437.1:0-2199 GCA_964352705.1 uncultured Rhodobacterales bacterium | reverse complement strand
GTCACCCACCGTCCACGTCTCAATGGTGTTTCAAAGTATGGCCTGTGGCGGCGATTGGCGATTGGCATCGTCGACGTGTTGGGTGTGACATGGCTACTTACCCGTCACACGCGCCCAACTGTTATCGAACAAAAGGAACCGTAATGAGCTGGTTTGTAACGTGGTTTGCCACAATGAATGTTTTCAAAGCCCTGGGCCTGGTCGGACAGGCCATTTTTGGCTCACGGTTTCTGGTACAATGGTTGGCAAGTGAGAAACTGGGCAAGAGTGTCATACCTCTGGCCTTTTGGTACCTCAGTCTATTGGGCGGCATTATCACGTTCTTTTATGCCATCTATATTCAAGAGCCAGTTTTCATCATCGCCCAGTTCGGCGGCATCATTATATATTCTCGTAACTTGTATTTCATTTACCGGGATCACCGCGCGGCTCACGGCCTTATGGGGCCTGATCGCGAGGATTAACCTGACCCTATTTATACTGTTATTTTGCGCTCGCTTTCTTTTAACTCAGCGTTTAGAGCCGCGATCCGGGTATCCAAGTCAGCGCGATCAGAATTATCACAGGAGATCGCTTTCGCCGCGTTAATGATTCTGTCCGCATGCGACAAAACGGCTTCTTGATGCTCTGTGTTTTCGACCAAGTAGGCGAGATGAGTAAGGACTTCAAGAATTCGGGTCATAATAGAAATCTTACCGTCAGAGTCCTGTCGTATCCCATTGAACGCGGTGTCAAATACACCCTCAAATGTGGCGGGTGAAATGATGAGACGCAGTCCATTGTCCTCCCCTCTGAAGACGGCTTTTGGTAAACCGTGGCTCATCATTTCAGCGAGACCTGCTGCCAATCTGTCGATGCAGGTCATCGCTGTGAAGGGGTCGTTCAAGCCCGGCGAAAGCGCGCGAAGCGCAATCTCGACCATGGCGGCGAGGGAAAACTCTATGTCCTGAGCCATGGTCCTTTGCTGTCCAATAACGATAGAGCTTAAAATTTCTGAGGCCAAATCCTCTTCATGAGGAGATTGTCCATAAATTTTACCAACCGGGGTTCCTTTAATGATGAACCGCCCAGGTTTCTCGGTCACATGCACAACAATGTTGTGGTCTTCTGCCAGGGATAGCAGCTCGCCAGTTTCGATGATTTCCACGTATCCGGTGGTTGAAGCATAAAGAGTTGTGATGTGTGCATGCGAGAGGTGCTCAAGTTCCTCTCTGGCTTTATCGAAATCTTGCGCAGGCGTTTTGGAAATACCGGCCTCGACCGCGCTGCTAAGGGTATCTTTGAGCTCACCGCTCACGGCGCTAATCACGGCGTCGGCGTCAATCTTTTGAGCCATATGGTGCAGGAAGTAAATGAGGAGACCCAGATTGAAGAGGGTGCCCAAGATCGCCAACGTCAGTGATAAGGGCGGTGCTAAACCTTCACCAGTTATTGGTCTGCTTATGGAGCGCAGAACAATAAAAGCAAAAACCAGATTCCCCACCAGTGTACCCAGCGTTATCTGAGTCATATGGCCTTTCGTGAAAAGCTGGATAATCCGCGGTCCAAGCTGGCTTGCTGTAATTGAGACCGCAACCAAGGTCATGGAAAACACCAAGCTGATGACGGTAATCAAAGCCCCAATGACTGCAGTCAAAATCTGGCGGGCACCTTCAATGCCCGATCGGAACAGAAACTCACTCTCTGTTAGCCATGGGATTATCATCGACTGGTCTATGGCCAGCGCCGCCACGGAGGTGGGCAGGGCTAAAAAGGCAATAAGGCTCGGCCTAAACCAGAAACTGGAGAGAAGCAGGAACCAATAGTATTTGAAATATGAGAACATTGTGTCCCTATTTTGCCGGTCGTAGACCTTGCTGTCACCCCACGCGAAACTAGTGTCGAGCACCTTTTTTGTTTTTGAACAAGCGAGATTCTAGCTCTTTAGTTCAAGCTCTTAAGTCTCAAATCAGTCAATAATTCTCAAGCTTAGCGCGGAAAATGAGCTACTCATATGGCGGTCTGTAACTTCAGAGCCGCTTTAGCCCCAATTTTTTCACGCTCATGTCCTTGACGCGTGCCGTTTAGCATCTTATCTAGCTGGCACTCACCAGGGGGGAGTGCTAGTGGATCGTCTAACCCCCTGTTTTTAAATAACTTAGACTTAATCCACAGACCTAAAAGGAGGTTTTAGATGAAATTTCGGCCGCTGCACGACCG
>CAYGSZ010000436.1:0-2205 GCA_964352705.1 uncultured Rhodobacterales bacterium | reverse complement strand
CCGGTATCGCGGGAGCGCGAGGTTTCCAACCGATAGAACGGTGTGAACACCTGTTCTTTACGATCCTCCGGAATACCGGGACCTGCATCATCGACGGTAATTTCAACGACATCGTCCAGGCGTGTGAGTTTAACGTCGGCGCGTTCGCCATATTTAATGGCATTCTCAACAAGGTTGATCAGGGCGCGTTTGAGGCCAAGGGGTCGCACAAACAAGTCCAGACTTTGCGGGCCCTGATAGCTAACCTGCGCCCCCGCTTCTGTTTCGTCGCTAACAATACGCGCGACCAAGGCGGCCACATCAGAGATGGCCGCAGGTTCATTGGCCGCATCATCCCGCGCAAAGGCCAGTGTTGATTTGATCATCGCTTCCATGTCGTCCAGGTCTGACAACATTTTATCGCGCTGCTGGTCATCCTCAATGAACTCAGCGCGCAAACGCATGCGCGTAATGGGCGTGCGCAGATCATGGGAAATGGCCGCCAGCATTTGCGTGCGATCTTGAACGAAGCGCTGCAACCGACTCTGCATGGTGTTAAACGCCCGGGCCGCACGCCGCACTTCGCCCGTGCCGGTTTCTGCCAAGGGGTCCGCATTGAGGCTCATGCCAAGCCGCTCAGCAGCCATGGCAAACAACGATACGGGCATGGTCGCCCGGCGCACGGCCCAAACGGCCAGACCTGCAATCAAAAGCGTGATCACTGTGGTCCAGAGCCACGGCAGACTCCGCCCGCTGTCATCAGAGAGGTCAAGATCAACACGGGCGTTCAGCCAGGCATTTTCACCAAAACGGATGGAAGCGCGGACAAAAGGACGAAAGCCGCGCATGTCTCGTAAGGTGCGATCAAAATCCAAGCCTTGCCGTGGTGGCGCGGCCTCTTGCGGCGAGCCGTTTTCATCTAAGGGGGACAGGGACCGAGGCGGCGGTGGCGGGTGGTCCATGGCATCGCGATGGTGGCGCAGGTTGCGGCGTACTTCTTCCTCAGTGGGGAACTGTTCATCACCGACGGTTTCGGCAATGCGGCTATCGGTGTAAATTTCAGTGCCTTCTGGGAACTCCCGTTGGAGCTTGCGGAACACAATCCGAGAGGTAAAGGAGTCGTCAGATTCTCGCACCAGGGGGTTGCGGGTGATCACCATACGCAAACCGGGTGAGTTGAGACGCCGGACCAAAGCCCGATGCTCGCGGGGATCGGTTTGTTCAATCACCCGCTTGAACACGATCAACTGATCGGCGGCCTGACTGGAGGCGACGGCAGCGGCGCGGTCATCGCTGAAAATAAAATAGGCCAACAATGATGTGCCGTAGATCAGGATCACGGCCGCTGCGACAACAGAGAAAACCCAGCCGCCGATGCTATCAGGGAGAATACGTTTCATGATCACTTTTTAAACCCGCGTCACTTCGGCGGTGAGCATATAGCCGCCCCCACGCACGGTTTTAATCAGCGTGGGCTCGCGGTAATCCGGCTCGATTTTCTTACGCAGACGCCCAACCTGGACATCAATAGACCGGTCAAAAGGTATCGCCGAGCGGCCCTTGGCCATATCCAGCAACTGATCGCGGTTCAGAATACGCTGCGGGTGTTCGACAAAGGCCAGTAAAAGGTCGTACTCGCCGGCGGTGATGTCGATCTCCTCTTCGCCATTATATAAAGAGCGTGTGGCCGGATCTAAGAAGAACCCAGCAAAGCCATAACGCCCCGAGGATTCGCCATCCGCACGGGGTGACGCGCCGCCCTGCTCGGCCCGCCGCAGCACCGCTTTAATGCGCGCGGCCAGTTCACGGGGATTAAAGGGCTTGGCCATATAATCGTCAGCGCCGACTTCTAAACCGATGATCCGATCGACGTCCTCGCCCATGGCGGTAAGCATGATCACCGGCATGTTGGATTCGGCCCGAACCTTGCGGCAGAGGGTGAGGCCATCTTCGCCCGGCATCATCAAATCCAGAACAATAAGATCGACCTGCCAGTCGGCCAGGGCCTTCTTCATTTCCCGGCCATCGCGCGCGGTGGTGACCCGAAATTCGTGTTTGACCAGAAAGCGGGACAAGAGATCTCTAATTTCTGCGTCGTCATCGACAATCAGAATATGAGGCTTGGTATTTTCAGTGACTGTGTTCATGACCGGGATATTACAGGCGAACGTCGGAAAAACACCAGACTTCCGGCAACAATCGGTAACGAACCGGCCTTCTGTTACC
>CAYGSZ010000435.1:0-2213 GCA_964352705.1 uncultured Rhodobacterales bacterium | reverse complement strand
TCCGTGCCGGTGTTGCAACCTGGCTTATCATGCTGATTGACGCAGTTTTTCGCATCATCAGGCACCTTTAGAACAGGGAGCACGGATATGAGACAAAGTCTTTCACGAAGCGCAGCGGGTCGTATGGTTTCGGGGGCCGCTTTAGGCGGCTCTGTACTGTTAAGTTTGCAGCAAGCGGAAGCTCAAAGGAATTTGCTGAGCAAGGCTACTTGAAGACCCCCCAATGAGGGAAATATCAAAGATGCTAGGCCGACCTGACACGTAATCGGAGGGCGATTATGGCTGCCAGTTAACCGTGATTTAAAGGACAATTCAATTTAGTCATGACAAGATAAAACCAGTCATGGACTAGCATTGGCCTGGATCGTGTTTAGTGGCAAAAATTGAAAACTTAGCGAGTATTGACAGAGTATTCGACGTCCTAGAAGCAATTGCCCTTGGTCGCGGATTAACAATTTCGGATGTCGCGCGCATAACGGAGATCTCACGCGGCGCAGCCAATCGTTATGTTTATTCCCTTGAACAACGTGGCTACGTCATACGAGATCATGAATCGAAGAAGTATTTTGTTTCCTCAAAGCTAAGTTACCTCTGCAAAAGCATTAGGTCAGACGAATGGGTTGAAACGATTGCATATCCACTTTTAAAAGAAACCTGCGACAAGGTCATGTGGCCCCTTAGCCTCATTGCAATTCGCGGCAATTTCGTCGTGGATTTGGTGAATACTGATATTGAATCTCCGTTCGTTATTAGACCAGTTGCACGGCAGACTCAGCATCCGATCATCGGGCGGGCGGGCGCTCACATTTTATTATCAGGACTTATAGAGGGTGACCGCATTCAGATTTTAGAGCGCGCAAGTAAGGAGGATCCCAGCATTTACTGTAAGGCCAACCTAAGCCCTGAAGTGCTGAATAACCTGCTCGCAGATATTAAAGAAAACGGTTACGCCGTTTTCAAGATTCCCGGTCGCAATTGGGCTGGATTGTCGACCGGAGTCACTGTGGAGAACAAAATAAGCTTGGCTTTATCTATGCGCTTTCACCCATCTGCGGTCACAACTGAGAATGCAATCAAAGAATTTCTTCCCATCCTTAGTACCACTTCGAAGGAACTCTCCACGCTACTGGCACGAGTTTGATGTCGGTTGTGGTATTGGGCAACTCGCGTTTGGGCTCAAAGAACGGTCTCCAGTTGCCGAGGTTCGGGGCATTGATATTGTCGCGCCGATGATACGACATGGTCACATGCCCGCAGACGTCAGGGCGCTATCGAATTGACGAATTCAACCAACTCAGTATTGAAACGCTTCGTATCTTCAGCGAACGGAGAATGACCTATGCCATTATACCTGGACGTGATCGTTTGTCGGTAAGTGGAGCGAAACGCTTCGGCCATAGGATCAGTCACCGAGCCGTCTTTTGAGCCGTAAGACAGCACAACCGGTATATCGCGTAAAGAGTCCGCGAGATCCTTGTTATCAATCTTTCGTCCAGCAAGCGCACGGCGCACATAGGACGGCGTCAGCATCGTTACCATCAGAGCATCCTCCCGCCAGGAGTCTCCTAAATCAACTTCAGCCAAAAGGGGCACAGAAAATCTTACGGATGCTAGATTTTCTTCAATATCGGGCGACTGTTGACGAGATTGATTGGCAATCATCTGCCGCATAAGTTCTGCATCGCCTGATTTTGGGTCTTCAATACGGTCAATAAGAGCGGCCGTGTTGGCTACTAAATTGAGGGCCGCGATTTTATCCGTGCCGTAGTGACGCACGTAATCCAGCAAAACAAGTCCGCCGTAAGACCACGCAACAATGACTGGTTTCTCTAGCTTTTTAGCGGCGATAACTGCGGCGACGTCCTCCGCCCATAGCTCACTGTCGTTGTAGTCTTCGGCAGTCCAGGGTTTGGCTGAATTGCCATGGCCGCGCAAGTCAAACGCCACCATACGAAAGCCCTGCATTTCTTCCGCATCAAGCTGATCCCGCCAACTTAAGTAGCTTTGACTGACGCCATGAATGAATAAGATTTCTCTACCGTCCTGAGATCCGGCTTCGACAACATTGAGAGGTATACCTCCCCCGCCGTCAACTTCAGAAAAAACGAGGTCCGCCGCCTGTCCCAAGTCCGTATGGGTGAAGAGAAAAAATGTGACAAGTATGGAAATCATGTACGTCATAGGTCTTCATTTTCCTGGCTCAGGCTCAGGCT
>CAYGSZ010000434.1:0-2225 GCA_964352705.1 uncultured Rhodobacterales bacterium | reverse complement strand
TAAACATTATGAATGATCTTCGGCGGAGTAAGCGCGCAAAATGACACAGCAAAAAACTGTTGGTGAAGTTGAGCCGCGCCTGATTTTGGCAACGAGCCTATCGCCAGTTGATGAGCGCGATGTGCAAGCCACGACCGTTCAATCATGGCTCGAAAATGATATGACCGTGGTTGCGGTCAATACAGCCGCAGAGATTGATCAGTTCAAGCCTGTGTATCCCGACATTCATTTCATAGCGGCAGAGCGGACGGCAGAACAATACGCGCATAAGCCCGTGCCCTATATCTATGATCTGCTGCAAGCGGCCAAAACGCAATCTAGCCCTGGAGATACGGTCGGGATTATCAACGCGGATATTTTTCTGCGGCCTGATCCAGGGCTAAAACAGTTTCTGATCCAGTCCGCCGAAGGGAGTGTCGTTCTAGGCCCGCGTGTTGACGTGACAACGGCTGACTCCTTTAAAGTGAAAGCCCCAATTTCAGACCCAAAATTTTCCGTCGGCTACGATTACTTCATTATGAGTCGTGATGTTGTAGCTGTCTTTGCTGACAGTCCGTTTGCCATGGGTATGCCCTTCTGGGATTATTGGCTTCCCCTCACCGCCTATTTGGCTGGATGCGACCTTAAGAGCCTAAATAGCCCCATCGCCTTGCATGTAAACCATGAAACCCGTTGGGATGAAACCATATACCTGTTCTTCCATGCATTGATCACCTATGTGCTGGAACAAAGTAAAAATAATACGGGTCAAGGTAATGGGGGCAACACCACGCCTGCCAATCGCCAATTGGCGTTCCTGCTTAATTTCATATCCCATCACTATGGATTTATTCTGGACAATGGTACTTCAGGAAAAGAGGGTGCCCCGCCGGACGAAACAGCCATCGCGGCGCTGGCCGATTTCTATGACCGCTTTCAAGAAGCCGCCGTTCACACCATAAAAAGCAATGCCGAAGTGATCCACTTCGACGCCACATAAGAGTGCGTCATGACTAAGAATCTGGAAGACGCCTTTGCCGCCGCGCAACAAAAATATCAGTCTGGTAATCTCGCTGATGCTGCCGACTTGTATCAAGCTGTACTCGAAATTAACCCAAGGCATCCTGATGCGCTGCACATGCTGGGTGTTGTTGCCTACCAACTCGGACAGCCGGAGGCAGCGGCAGCACTTTTGCAACAAGCGGTAAGCGTCAAACAGCCCTTTGCGGATGCTGAGTCCAACCTCGGGACGGTGCTTTTGGAACTTGGTAGACTTGACGATGCCTTAAGCGCCTTGCGTGCCGCGCACAGTCACGCGCCAGACAACCCAGCGATCATTTACAATCTTGGCAATGTGTACGGGAAACTCAGAAACTGGCCCGCCGCCAAAGAGGCGTACACAAAAACCATCGCACTTGATGACCAACACGCGCAGGCGTGGTGTCAGTTGGGCCTGACCTTAACGAACTTGGGAGAGGCCACAGCTGCGGTTGCAGCATACGAACGAGCCTTAGATATCCAACCGGATCACAGCCAAGCCCTGTACAATCTGGCGAACGTGCAGCGCGACCTGGGTCACCTGGGAGAAGCAGAATACTTGCTGCGCCGCGCCATCGCTGCACGGGCCGATTACGCCATGGCGTGGAATAGCCTCGGCACCCTCCTGGGTGATATGGCCCGGTCCGACGAAGCCCTGGAGGCGTTCGATCAAGCCGTGAAGTTTGCGCCTGAGTCCACCGCCTACGCTTCTAACAGATTATGCGGACTGCAATACGTTCCGGGGATAACAACAAAGCGCTTGGCCGAAGCGCATACCGAATGGTACTGGCTCCACATCGCAACAATCCTTGAGGCAGGAAACCCTGCCCCCGTTGATGCTGACCCAGACCGCACCTTAAGGATCGGATTTGTGTCACCCGACTTTGGCAAACACCCGGTGGGATATCTGAGCGCACCCCTATTTGAGCACACTTCCCCTCAATCAATAGAAACGATTGTGTTAAATACACGCCCGGCTGATCTTAAAGATGCCCTCAGCCGACGCATCGAAATCGCCTGTACAGCCTGGCATGATGTTGCCGAGTTGGACGATGGGGCTCTGGCTCAGTTCATCACAACGGAACGTATCGACATCCTGCTAGACATGAGTGGCCAAACCGCCGGTAACAGACTGGCCGTGTTCGCGCGTCAACCAGCCCCGGTGCAGATGAGCTGGATCGGATATGTCGGCAGCACCGGATTACCGA